>CAZWVG010000008.1:14015-59164 GCA_964637355.1 uncultured Gemmatimonadaceae bacterium | reverse complement strand
CGTCGGGCTTCTCCACGCAGGTGTTCAACGGCGGGAAGATCGCCAACTGGGGATATGAGGTCGGCCTCGGCTACTCCCCGATCCAGACGCCGAGCGTGACCTGGGTGAGTCGGGCCACGTTCACGAAGTACGACAGCAAGGTGGAGGATCTGGCCGGGCTCCCGCCGTTCTTCCCGACGGGGTCGGGCTTCGGCAACCTCGGGCGCACGCGCGTCGAGGTCGGTCGCCCGATCACCCAGATCGTCGGCTTTGGCCTCAACGCCGATGGCACGCGCACGCCGACGCTCGTGCAGCTTGGCAACTCGGCTCCCAACTTCCGCATGGGCTTCGTGAACGATGTCACGTGGCGCCGTCTCTCGCTCAACGCGGTCGTCGACTGGCAGGATGGGGGCGACGTCATCAACCTGACCGACTTCCTCCAGGATGACGGGAAGACGTCGGCGGATTGGGGCTCGAAGGAGTGGGAGCGGCGGTACGCCGGCTACAACTCCGGCGCCATCGAGCCCTACATCGAGGACGCGAGCTTCGTGAAGGTCCGCGAGATCTCGGCAAACTACGAACTGCCGGCTCGCTTCTTCTCGATGATCAACGGCGTGCGTTCGGCGCGCATCGGGATCGCGGCGCGCAACGCCTTCATGTGGTCGCCGTACCGCGGCGTGGATCCGGAGGTCGCCAATTTCGGTTCGGCGGCGATCCGCAACAACCTCGACATCGGTCCGTATCCGCCGTCGCGCAGCATCTTCCTCAACCTCTCCCTGGGCTTCTGATGCGCAATCGACACTTCATGCGCCGGTGGACGAGGAACACTTTCGCCACCTGCACCGTTCTCGCTGCCGCGCTCCTCACGAGCGCCTGCGGCGACCTCGATATCGTCAACACCAATGCCCCCACCCTCGAGACGCTGACGGGAGCGCCGACGCGCGCCACGCTTGCGCGCGCCGCGACGGGGATCTTCGCGCAGATGTACAACGACGTCGCCACCGAAGTCTCGGTCTACGCGCTGTACGGCCGCGAGGGATACAACCTCAACGGCAACGATCCGCGCGAGACGCAGGAGCAGTTGCACGGTCCGCCGGATCCGACAGGTCGGCACAGCGCCAACTGGCTTGGCCCCTATCAGGCGATTCGCACGATCAACACATATCTCGAAGCCGTTCCCGCTGCCGCCGGTTTGAGTCCCACCGAGGTGAAGGCGTCGCTCGGATTCGCCAAGACCATGAAGGCGTGGATGCTGCATCGCGTAGCGGTGCGCACCGGCGCGCTAGGCATACCGGTCGACGTCGACCAGCCGCTGGGGAGTCCGCCGGCGCCGTTCGTCTCGTTCACCGCAGCGCTGCAGACGGCGATCGACCTGATGGACGAAGGGTACGCGGACCTCCAGGGGGGCGGTACGGCGTTCCCGTTCACCGTGGCGCCGGGCTTTGCCAGCGGATTTTCCACGCCGGCGACGATGGCCCAGTTCAACCGCGCGCTCGCGGCCAAGATGCAGGTGCACCGCGCGACGTTCGTGAACTGCACCGCGTGCTGGGCGTTGGCGTCGACGGCGATCAACAGCTCGTTCATCACCACGAGCGGGCTTCCGGGGTCGCTCAAGACCGGCGTGTACTACGCCTACTCGTCGACTGCAGGCGAGCCGGCGAATCCGATCGCCGAGCCGCTCACGTCGAACCGGTACTGGCTGCACCCGTCGCTGGTGACCGGGGCGCAGCAGCGCGCCAACGGCGATCCCGACTTGCGCCTGACGACCAAGGCCATGGACTCGGGGCGCTCGCTCAAGCTCAACGACCTTACGGGGACGTACAAGCTGATCCTGTACAACGTCCCGGGTTCGCCGGCCACCGCCGACCTGGGGGCCGACATTCCCTGGATCATCAACGAGGAATTGCTCCTCCTTCGCGCCGAGATCCGGTGGAACACCGGAAATCAGCAAGGGGCGATCGATGACTTGAACCTCGTGCGCGTCAACGCCGGCGGATTGCCCCCGACGTCGCTGACCGCCAGCAGCCCGACCAGCGACTTCGTGACGGAGTTGATCTACAACCGGACGTACTCGCTCATGTGGACGCAGGGGACGCGCTGGCTCGATGCGCGGCGCCTGGGGCGTACCGCCGATCTTCCGCTCGATCGCGCGGGTGATGTGATCTATCCCAACATGATCATCCCGTCGGCGGAGTGCGACGCGCGCAACCTCCCGACGCCGTGCGAGGTGCTGGGGAGCTAGCCGACTCGCCGGAAGTTCGCAGTAAATTCGAGGGCCGGGCAATGGCGATACTGCTGTTGCCCGGTCTTCGCGTTATGCAGATGTGTGCGGGCGTCGCGACGTGCGCGAGGTGCGCGAAGTGAGGATGCGCGTTATTCGTGACGAAGAGGGCGCAGCGTGCGCGCCACACTTCGCGCCTTCTCTTGCGTGGCGAGTCCAAGGCCCCCTTCATTGTCTCCACTCATTCGGAATCGGGGCGAGGTGACGTTCGAACTGCAGACTCAGCCGTGGACGGGGAAGCGAGCCATCCTCCTGGTGCACGGGATCGGCAACGCCGCGAAGGGCGACTATCTCGAGTTGCTCGGCGAGGTGCAGCAGATGCTTGGACCCGCGCTCGATTCCACGGTCATCTATCAGTTGTGGTACGACCAGGTCAACGACTGGTTCAAGGCGAAGACCGATCTGGGGGGATTGCTGACGAGCGCCGTGCACGCGCTGCGCGACTCGATCAACGATCCCGAGATGGGCGAGGCGATCGCCGACACCATGGGCGACCTCCTCTGGCCGGTCCTCGTGGCCGACGCGCGCGCGGCGGTGCGTGAGGCCTACATCGCGCAGCTCAAGCAGATGGTCGCCGACGGCATCAACTCCGGCGTGCCGGCGAGGCGCCAGAAGCTGACGATCATCTGTCATTCGCTCGGCTGCTTCCACACCTATGAGGCGTTGCACCATATCGCGCGCTTTCCGTCGCACGCGTTGCAGCCGGCGACGAATGAGGTGGTCTTCGACAACGTGATCTACATGTCGTCGCCGGTGCAGCTCATTCGCACCGTCGCCGACAAGCTGGGGAACCTCGTCCCCAACAAGCGCTGGCTCTACGCGGTGCAGGGGGATTCGCTCTCGATTCCCTCGGAGACGACCATCACCGGGATGGAGGTGCCGTCGGTGCGGCGATGGGCGTCGATCACCGGCGACCTCGATCCCGTGGGGGGATTCTTCTTTCGCGTGAAGGCGCCGTGGGCCTACATGGACGTCGCGAAGCAGGAGTCGCGCATCGACAACCAGTCGGCGCTCAACATCCCCGACAAGGCCACGCTGGCAAAGCTCCTCCTCGACTCGCGACGTGAGAAGCTTCCGCCGCTCGTGACGGCGAACAATCCGCATAGCTGGGAGAACTACGTGCGCGGGCATGTGACGGAGCTCAACACGTGGATCGCCACATGAGCGCGCGCCTGCGGTTGCAGCTGGCGATAGCCGGCATGGCGTTCCTCGGCTGCCTGACGGCTCCGGCGGCGGCGCAAGGGGTGCGCTTCGACACCGCGACGGCGCACACGTACACCATCGATGCCCTCATCCAGGCGTCGCGCACCTCGGCTCGACTGGTGCGCGACGTCCCCGCGGCAGCGCGCGCGCTCGAGATCGTGGACCGCGTGCTCGCGCGCGTCGACCGTCCCGCCGTGACGCGACTCCCGCTCGATGTCCTCGCCCGCTCGCAGGTGCGGGGAGGCAATGCACCGCAGGCGACGTTTGGGCAGGTGGCGCGCTTTGGCCGGCGTGCGGTGGTACCGGGGCTTGGTGCCGGGGATGCCGCGGACCTCGACACGCTCACCCGCCTCACCGTCGCCGAGCTGCAGCGAGCGATGGAGGCGCGCGTGCCGCCCGTGTCGGACGACAGCATCGACACCATCCTCGCGCCGCTCACTGCGCTGCACCTGAACGAGCTCGAAGTCTCGATCGCGCAGAGCCTGGAGAAGCTCAACCGTTTCGAGCGCAAGTACGGCCCGGACTCGCCGCGCCTCAACGTCGTGGAGGTCGGGCTCAACTACGTCGCGCAGTGGGTGCCGCTCTTCAAGCCGAACACCGAGGGGTGGCCGTCGCGGTTCGAGATCGTGACGTCGTACGTACCGTTGTACCTGACGGTGGTCGACGGGAAGGCGCGCCCGGTGACGATCGCCGAGCTGGGGCTGCGGAGCTATCTCTGGCAGCGCGGGTGGGGGGGGAGCGCGGGGGGCGCGCTGCGCCCCGGCTATCTCTCGTTTGGAGTCGCGGTCGCCGGCGATCGCGACGGGGCCTTCGTCTCCCCGCTCAAGGGGACGCGGCGCATCGGCGGTTTCATCGGGTGGGGGGAGACCAAGCTGGCGTTCCTCGGGGGATCGGAGCGTCGGTTGTTGCTGACGCGGCAGTTTCAGATGGTGCCGTGGGTGTTCTAATCTTCCGCGGCCCCGTGGAATACGCTTTCGGTTTGACACATGCGCACGAAAGGTGATTCGCTCGTTGCACTCCTCCGCGATCTCTGCGGACTCTGCGGTGAAAACATTTGAACCGCGGAGTCCGCGGAGGTCGCGGAGAACTGCTCCTTGACGCAGAGGACGGCTTCTTGCCACGGTGTCATAGACAGCGCGATGTCCGCGCAGAACTGCTTTTCACCACAGAGGTCACGGAGGACACGGAGGTATCGGCTCGCGCCAAACGTCGTGCCGCGCAATTGGAGATTCGATGTGAAACGATCTCTCCGTGACCTCTGTGACCTCTGCGACCTCCGTGTCAAAAGCTTTTTACTGTTTGACGACTGCGCAATTCCGAAGAAGCGCTCGACACTCTCCTCCGCGGACTCCGCGGACTCCGCGGTAAAACGTCTTTTGATCTTCGGTCCGCCCGAAGGCATTAGCCCGTCCAGCGCACCGTAAGGCTCTCCTCGTAGAATCGCTCCAGCCGCGGCACCTCGCGCTCGACCGCCGCTCGCTCGGCCGGCGTGAGCGGCACCTTGGCCGAGAGCGAGAGCGTGGTGCCGCGCGCGGTGGTGGAGCGGCGCCAGTGGCCGACCACCTGGCCGTTCACGACGATGTGATGCTGCAGCATTTGATGCAGCGTGAGCGAGCCGCCAGCTCCATGCAGGCGCGTCAGGAGCGGCGCGCGGTGCTTGAAGCCGATGTAATACTCGTCGTAGTTAGGAAGCATGTGTGCGACCGTGCCGCGCCCCGCCGCCGGTCGCGCGCGAGGGAACCACCAGCGCACGCCGTCCAGCTCCGCGGAGTCGAACTGGTCGGGCATCGATGCGAGCGCGGTGCGCGCATCGCCTTGCGTGAGCCCCGACCAGACGACGAAGTCGTGGGTGGTCGCCGGGCCGTGCGTGGAGTAGTAGCGGCACACCAGCTCGCGCACCGCGTCCTCGCGAGTGCGCGTCAGGCGATCGGGCGGCACGCGTTCGTCGAGCAAGGCGTAGGTCTGCTCGTTCCCGGCGCGCGGCCCGCTGCAGACCAATCCGTCGTTCTCGGCCACCATGAGCAGGTGCGCAAATCGCATGGTCGAGGGGCAGGGGACGCGGGCGCGCGCCAGCACCTTTCGCACGTCGTCACGAGTGAGCGAGCGCCCTCCCTCGAGCGCGCGCTGCAGCGCCGTCAGCCCGCGGGCGACTGACTTCGGGTCGAGTCCGATGGTGAGGCGCGCGGCTCGGCAGCTCGCGATCACGCGCGGTCCCGTCAGCTGCAGAATCCAGCGGATATCGGCTGGCGACACGAAGTGCCAGGTGGGGCGCATGAGGTGCGTGCGCAGGATCTCGCCGCGGTCGAAGGCGTCGTCGATCGTGCGGCGCGTGACCCCCTTTCCCAATCGCAACGCCAGCGCCCAGGTCGCGCCCGGGTAGTCCTGCGACTGCACGGCGCCGAGCTGCCTAACGACCGCCGGTGCGTCGGGAGCGGGAGCACCGGTGAGCAGCTGATGGCGCAGACGCCAGCGCATCAGCGTGGCGGGGGTGAGTGGTGCGCGTACGGCCATCAGGCGAGTCGTGGGGGAGGAACGCGCACCAACAGTCGCGTGCTCACAGCTCGCTCAGTCGTTTCGCCCCGTCGGGCGTGACGACCATGATTCGCGTGGGATCCTTCTGGTAGTCAAAGCCCGTCTTCGCCAGCACCTCGCGCTGCAGCTTCTGGTACCACCCCTGCACCGTCACGGCGTCGTAGAGCAGGAGGTGCGAGCGATCGGGAAAGGCGACGGTGATCGGCTCGTCGCCGTGCCACGCGAACTGCGCCTCGGCGCCGTGCTGCACCATCTCGACTTCCATGAGGGTGTTGAGCGCATGGCGGATCTTCTCGAACTGGTGCCCGGCGAGGAGTGGCGTGAAGTTCTTCACGCCATCGAGCTTCCCCTCAGCCCGTCGGTTGTCGCGCTCCTGCCCGACGACGATCACGTCCTTGAGGTCGTAGTCACCGTGGATGTACGACCACCCCATCTGCGAAGTGCGCAGCTGCAAGCAGCCGAAGTGCGGCGAGGCTTGGTCGATGTCGATCCGCCAGGAGAAGCGCGGCGCCTGAACGCCGCGGCGCTCGACACCCCATAGTGCCCAACTCTCCGGGCGCTTGAGGTCGACCGTCTTCCCCATGAGCGTTGGGGCGAGCGTCTCCATCGTGTGGAGCCAGCAGTCGACCGCCTTCCCCTGCTTGGCCCCGCGATAGCACTCCGGCTGGAAGCCGGGGTGCACCACCAGTCCCGAGACCTCGTAGGTACGCACCGTCGAGCGGCCGTTCACGAGCAGGCGTTGCGCGGGCGGATTCTGGTCGGCCGTCTTCGCCTTGATCGCGGCAGGCTTGGGGTAGTAGCCGGCGCGCCCCACGTACGCGAGCGAATTCGCGTTCGTGTGCCGGATGAGGATGATCACGTTGAACTGGCGCGCGACGATCAGGAACTTCTGCAGGTCCTTGCCGCGCATTCCGGTTCCGACGCCCATGGCTGCTCCGGAGGTGA
The DNA here is from genome assembly GCA_964637355.1 of uncultured Gemmatimonadaceae bacterium. Lineage (GTDB taxonomy): Bacteria > Gemmatimonadota > Gemmatimonadetes > Gemmatimonadales > Gemmatimonadaceae > SCN-70-22. The sequence goes on along the minus strand of CAZWVG010000008.1, from coordinate 52,224 downwards.
GAGTTGGAGTCGCGCGGCGTGGCGCGGACTCCTCTGGCAATTCTCGCGGCGACAGCGCGCGCTGGCAACTTGCGCCGTGGCGCCATGCGCGCGCGGCAGTACGCCGCGGTGGCCACCTTGCGCGGCCGAGTCTTTCTCTCCTCACGAAAGGAGGGGTCCCTGCTGTTCACGATCGCCAGGCGAATTCCCTGCGCGATGCTGGACTTCGAGGCGATGGGGATCGACGACGTGGACGGGGACGAACGAAGGATCCTCCGTTCACGTCGAGCTGGAGCAACGTCAAAGGGTTTCGTTCTTGGACGACGTCCGTGATTTCGGGGCGGTGAGGCGGCGGAACGTCGTGGGTTCCGCGCTGGAGCCGGTGGCGATCCGCGGAGTGTCTTTCGGGTCACCCCACCTGCTCGATGTCACGCACCATGGCAACTCTCGTCATGTGCACCTGTCGGCAGCGACCGTCGTTAGGCTCTGCCGGTCAGGGTTGGTGGGCCGGCGACTGACTGGTGGCGGGCTACGGCGCGGTAGGCGCGATGAAGCCGGCGATAGTTCGCTCGATCGCCTCGAGGTTCGCCACCGTCTGTCCCCATGGCATCAGCCGAGGATGGGTGATTGGGCGCGTCCCGCCGTCGACGGAGCGATTGAGATCATCATGATGATTATCTCGATCGCCTCTGATCCCCTCCTCTCGGCGCGCGCAAGATCGTCATCGCTCTCATCGGTATCATCGTCTTCTTCCTTCTGATCCTCGTATCGAGAGCTCCTGTGCTTCGTTCGGCATGGAGCGCTCCGCTCTTCGGATTGTCGGACTGCCAGAGTTCTCCCACTTGGACTCGCCTATCGAGGCAGTTTTCCATGCGGTCTAACTACCTACGGGGCATTAACTTAGAGTATTTGTAAGCATTTAAGATGTTTTCCAGTGGATATTTGTCAGATTATAAGCTGATAAGCGACTACGTTTGAACAGCCTATATACTTACTGAAGACTATTCGACAGGGGGACTACAGTGAAACGGGGAGCTCGAGCGCAGCGAAAGTCGCCAGACATGCTGGCTTTGCAGCGCCGACAGCTGGATGCACGATTGACTCAGATTCCGCCGATTGAAACGCCGCGAGTAGGTTGGGTTCGCACGATCAGAGAGGCTCTTGGAATGAGCTTGGCCCAGCTTGGAATGCGGATGGGAATAACCCCGCAGTCGCTGAAGAGTCTCGAAGAGCGGGAGCGGGAGGGCACAGTTTCCGTGGCCAAGTTGCGTGAAGCCGCGGACGCGATGGAGTGCGATCTCAGGATTGCGTTCGTTCCAAGGACTTCCTTGGAGGCAACGGTGCGCGAGCAGGCGGCAAAGAAGGCGAAGGAGCAACGGAATCAGTTGATTCACACAATGAGATTGGAAGCGCAGGAGGCTGGCGTCAGCGATGTCCTTGACGAGAAGCGCGCGATCGAGCTCTGGCTAACACAACGTGCACGAAGGCTCTGGAATTGATCGGTGCAAAGAGACCTGCTGGCAGACTCCCATGCGGGCGACGGAAATACACCGCTCGAGGAGGATGAACTCGAGGGGCTCATTCCTACCCATCTCGCGACACGCGCGGAACTGAACCAATGGGAAGCCAGGAACCTCGAACTGGCAGACGAGTGGATTGCCGAGCGTCTCCTGGACGTACTCGATGTGGCAGTGCTCAAGGAATTACATCGACGCATGTTCGGCCAAACGTGGGAGTGGGCTGGGACGTTTCGCAGGTCTCAGAAGAACATCTCGCCATTTGACTGGGCGGAAGTGCCTCGCCTGATGAAGGATCTCGTGGAAAACACGAGAGTGCAGTATGACGCCTGCAAAGGCGATGGCGACGCGCTCGACCGCCTCGCAGCGCGATTTCACCACGAGCTGGTAAGGACTCATCCATGGCCGAACGGAAACGGACGCCATGCGAGAAGGGCGACCGATCTCCTGTTGCGGATGTGGAATCGCCCACCATTCAGTTGGGGCGCCCAAAGAGGAGACTTGGAAGCGAGTGCAATAAGGGATCGCTATATCGAAGCTCTACGGCACGCTGACGCACACGAGTACTCGCGACTCTACGACTTCGTGCGTGAGTGAGGTGGCGTCCGCATCGCGCCCGCGACAGGTGCGAGCGGATCCAACAAATGCAGGCCAAGGGAGACTCCACAGCCCGATCGGCAGCATTCGCGCGTTAGTCACCAGCGTCGCCGCACGGAGAATTCGCGGTCCACGCGCGCTCAACGCGCCCGCCACGCCTCGAGCAGCTCCCGCTCCTTCGCCGCCGACCAACCCGGTCGCTTCCCCTCCGGCCAGTCGTTGAACTCCGCCCGGTACCACGCGAGCGTCGACGTCGCCGTATCCTCGATCGTGCGGTTGCTGAACCCGTTCGCCCGGGCCAGCGATCCGTCGAGCGCGAGTGTCCCTTCACCACCGATGTTGCCGCCGTACGACGGCGGCCCCCAGTCGTTCCGCGCCGGCCACCACAGCGGGATGTCGGTCCACGGCTTTTGGCCTTTTGACAGCAGGAAGTCGGCGTCGACCCAGGTGAAGCGCGCGTCAGACGCGACGGCGGCACGGATGCGATCGAGCGTCTCCCCCCAGCGCATGACCGGTCCCACCGCGTGGTAGGCGCCGCTCAGGCGCGACTCCGCGATGTGGATGTACCACGCCGCCAGGTCGCGGACGTCGGTGACCTGCATGTAGTCGGCCGGTACGCCGGGAGCCAACACCTCGCCGCCGCGCGCGACGCGCACGACCCAGTACGTGAGGAGATGGTTGTTGTCGCCCGGCCCCGCGATCCATCCCGGCCGCACGCGCGTCGAATTCGTTCCAAATATGCCGGTCACGATTCGCTCGCAATCGGCCTTTAGTGGTCCGTAGAACCTGCGCGGATCCTCCGGCCGGTTCGGATCGGGGGGATGCAACGGATACGACTCCGTCATCCCGACGGTTCGGTAGTCCTTGTACGCGTCGATGGTCGACGTGAACAGGTAGTGGCCGACGGATCCGTGGAGCGCCTCGGCCGATGCGCGCACATGCGACGGATAGTATCCGCTGTTGTCGATGACGACGTCCCACGTGCGGCCACGAAGCATGTCCAGTGGGCCCGCGCGATCGCCGATGAGCGTCTCGAGGTCCGGGAACATGTCCGTGTTCGTGCGGCCGCGATTGAAGAGCGTCACCTCATGCCCGCGCTCTATCGCCCGGCGGACCATATGAGGCCCGATGAAGCCGGTGCCACCCAGCACCAGGAGACGCAACTTCTGTGGTCGTGCTGCGAGGGCGATGCGAGGCATGGCGAGGGCGAGCACGCCAGTCGCGGTCGAAGCAAGAAAGCGGCGCCTGCTAGCCATCGTTACCTCTGGGGCGAGGGTGATTCCGCTCGAGATAGCGAATCAGCGGCCGCGCCGCGCGGCCGCTGGGACGAAGCAGGCGCGCGCGGGGGCGACTGAATTCGTGGAGGGACGCCTCGTCGATACTCTGCCAGCTACCGCACCTTTCCGAGCGCCTCGAGGATCATCGCGTTGGTCGGACGGATCTTGTAGTTCACCTCCGTGAACTTCCAGCGCACGGTCCCGCGCCTGTCGATCACGTAGACGGTCGGATGCGGAATCCCGTTCGGGTTCCCCTCGTTGCGCAATCCGTAGCGATCGATCACGCGATGACCGGGATCGGAGAGGAAGGTGAAGTCTGGCGCCTCACCGCCGTACTCCTTCTGCACGCGATCGAGCATCAGCTGGATCTTGTCGCGATCGTCGATCGACAGCGCGATGACCTCGATCGAGGCGCGCTGCTCCGGCGACAACAGGGCTCTCAGCTCACCGAGCTGACGGGCGCAGTAGGGTCACCAATGCCCTCGATAGAAGGCCAGCACCACCGTCTTCTTCCCGCGGAATTGCGACAGCGTGACTCTCGGTCCGGCGAACGACTCGAGCGTGAAGTCGGGAGCGAGCATCCCGGCATGCACACGTCCGGTGTCGGTCGGCGATAGTTCGCTTCCATCCACGGGACCGAGTTGCTGCGCACCGAGCGATGCGGCGGCGCCGGTGCCGATCAGCATCACGGCGGCCAGCGTGCGCGTCAGCGCGCGCGCCTGCGAACGCGTCATCATCATGGGAGCCAAGACTCCGCGTCGTGGCGGCACAATGCAAGGACGACTCGCCACCGCGCCCTTGGCGCTCCCCGGTACAGCACCGCATAATCGCCCGCTTCCTCCCCGCCGCATCCCGCGTCTCCTCCCGCTGCTCCCAATCCCATGCGCCACCCCATGAGTCGCGCCGCACGTCGCGTCGTGCCCGCCCTCGCCACCCTCTCGCTCCTCGTCGTCACGGCCGCGAGCGCGCAGCAGTCGACCCCCGTTCCGTCGGACACGGCGATGGCTCTCCCGATCGTCGCGGAGCGCACGCTGCGCTTCACGACGGACGAGGGGACCTGGCTCTCCGTCGATGTCTCTCCCGACGGGCAGCGCATCGTCTTCGACCTGCTCGGCGATCTCTACACCATTCCGATCGGCGGCGGGCAGGCCACCCGCCTGACGAGTGGGATGGCGTGGGACGCGATGCCGCGCTGGTCCCCCGACGGACAACAGATCGCCTTCATCTCCGATCGCGATGGCGGCGACAACCTCTGGCTCATGCGCGCCGACGGTAGCGGTGCGCACAAGATCACCAAGGAAGTCGACAACGCGCTCTCCTCGCCGGCGTGGAGCCCCGACGGTCAGTACATCGTCGCCCGCCGCTTCGGCCCGTATCCGAGCGCCGAGAACTATCTCACGAACGTCCCGCTCTGGATGTATCACGTGAATGGCGGGACGGGGGTGCAACTCTTTCCGTCGGTCGCCACGCGAAAGACGACGAACACCGGCGCCGCCTTCTCCCCCGACGGGCGCACCGTCTACTTCTCGTCGCACGGCGGCGGCTACAGCGGCGAGAACTTCGGCGCCTACCAGGTGATTGCGTTCGACCGGCAGACCGGGACGGAGACTGCGCTCACCGCCGGCGCCGGCGGCGGGCTGCGTCCGATTACCTCACGCGACGGGCGCTGGCTGGTCTACGCGACGCGTGCCGGGACGCGAACCGCGCTTCGCATTCGCGACCTCACGACGATGGACGACCGCTGGCTGGTGGGGGAGACGCAGCGCGACGACGCCGAGGGCTATGCGCCTAACGACGTCTTCCCCGGCTATGCGTTCACCCCGGACTCGCGCGCCGTCGTCTTCTACGGCGGGGGGAAGATCAAGCGGGTCGACATCGCGACGCGCGCCGTCTCGGTGATCCCCTTCCTGGCGAACGTCGAGATCGGGATGGGGAAACATCAGGAGGTCGCGCGCTCGGTGAGCGACGCGCCGCTGCAGGTCACGCAGCTCCTCAGCACGACCGAGGCGCCTAACGGGCGCCAGCTCGCCTTCTCGGCGCTGGGGCACCTGTGGACGGCGTTGCGCGACGGGAACACCATCGGCACGCCGCGCCGGCTTACCCGCGCCACCACGCACGAGTACTTCCCGGCATACTCACCCGACGGGCAGTGGATTGCTTTCGTCTCGTGGTCCGACTCGGCCGGCGGAGCACTCTGGAAGGCGCGGTCCGACGGAAGCGGCACGCCGGTGCAGCTGACGAGCCAGGCGGCCTGGGTCACCTCGCCGCTCTGGAGCCCCGAAGGAGACCGCATCATCGTGTCGTACGCGCCGCGGCAGGTCGGGCTCGGCGGCGGGCCGGTCGCCTCGTTAGGTGAACTGCGCTGGGTTCCGGCGGCGGGGGGCGTCGCGACCCGCATCACTTCTGCATCGTCCGACCCGGCGGGCGTGACCGCGGCTGCGGCGGGGCCGACGCGCGTCTACTTCACCGAGAACGTCCCCAACGCCACCCCGGGGTTCAACGCGACGTCGACGGCGGCGCTCGTCTCGGTGCGCCTCGACGGGACCGACAAGCGCACGCACGCCAGGATCACCACCAACCAGGCACTCGGCATCTCGGTCAGCGTTGCGCCTGACGGGCGGCACGTCATCGTTCTCGATCGCGACGATCTCTATCTCGTACCGCTTACCGACGCGGGACACGACGGACTCACGATCAACTTCGCGTCGCCATCCGTGCCGCTCCGCCGGCTCACGACTGAGGGGGCCAACTACGCGGGGTGGGGGGATGGCGGACGCACGATCACCTGGAGCTTCGCCAACCACTACTATCGCGCCGCTACCGATCGCGTGATGGCCAGCGCCGACACGACCGCTTGGGGCGTCGCGCGCGCCGAGGTTGCGCTCACCGTTCCGCGGGCGATTCCGCAGGGGAGCGTGCTGCTCAAGGGAGCGCGCATCATCACGATGAAGGGAGATGAAGTCCTTGAACGCGGCGACATCCTGGTTACCAACAATCGGATTGCGCGAGTCGCCGCCAACATCGCGGCCCCGTCAGGTGCAAGAGTCATCGACGTGACGGGAAAGACGATCATCCCCGGACTCGTCGACGTACACGCCCACCCCAAGACCGGGCGCGAGATGGCACCGGACCAGGAGTGGTCGATCGCCTCCAACCTCGCCTACGGCGTCACCACCACGCGCAACCCGAGCGGAACGCGCTGGAACGTCGCCTGGGGAGAGCTCATCGACGCCGGTGAGATGATCGGCTCGCGCATCTACGCCACTGGCTTCCCGCTCACCAGCAACAACACGCCGATCAAGTCCTACGACGATGCGCTTCGCGTGGTGCGCCGCTACAAGGCGCAAGGGGTCAACTCGCTCAAGCAGTACCTGCAGCCGCGCCGCATCCAGCGCCAGTGGATCCTGCAGGCCGCCATCGCCGAAGGGATGAACGTCACCAACGAGGGAGCCGCCGACCTCAAGGCCGACATCAACATGGCCATCGATGGCTTCACCGCCCTCGAGCACTCGATCGGACAGGTGCCGCTTTACAAGGACGTGATCACCGTGCTCGCCGACGCGAAGATCACCTGGACGCCGACGCTGGTCGTCGCCTACGGCGCACCGGGCGGCGACACCTTCTGGCGCGCGCGCGTGGACCTGGACAAGGATCCCAAGACGTCGTTCTTCACGCCGAGCGAGATCCTCACGCGGCAAGCGCGCCGGCGCCCGATGATCGTCGAGGAAGACTACAACTTCCCAGCGATCGCCCGCGGCGTGCGCGACGTGGTGCGCGCTGGCGGGCGCGCCGGCCTCGGTTCGCACGGACAACAGGACGGGATCGGCGCGCACTGGGAGCTGTGGATGCTCCAGAGCGGTGACATGACGCCGATGGAGACGCTCCGCATCGCCACGATCTACGGCGCCGAGTCGATCGGCTACGGCAAGGACATCGGCTCGCTGGAGGCCGGGAAGCTCGCCGACCTCGTCGTCCTCAACAGCAACCCGCTCGAGTCGATCCGCAACTCGACCGACATCCAGTACGTGATGAAGAACGGCGAACTGTACGAAGGGGCGACGCTCGATCGCGTCTGGCCCTCGGCGCGCAAGTTTCCGACGCCGTACTGGGTGCAGGAGCGCGCGGCGCTCGAGGCGCTCCGCCGCTGATAAGTGAGGATGGTCCCGCCTTCGCGCCGCGCGCTCGCGCGGTGCGAAGGTGCGGCGGGCTTCATGGTGCTCTTTCGGTGATGCCTCTCGCGGCGAGCTGTCACACCAACAGCACTCCTTCATCTGTGCTCTCTCGGCGAGTTCTCTCGAGGCGCAGTGCCCTCGGCTCACTCGCCCTCGGCTCACTCGCCCTCGGCGCACTCGCCGTCGGCGCACTCGCCCTCGGCGAGCGCGACCGGGGCACCACTCATGCACTAGTAGATCTCGACGACATCCCGTCTCACACACCTCCCCTAGGAAGCACCTTCGCTCGGCACGTCGCGAAGCGTGCAACCTGTCCGCCCGTGGTGACGATGCCTGTCCCCGTCGCTGGACCGTTTCGTCCTCAGATGCGCTTGTTCTGTTAACGTGAGGAGAAGCGGTCGACGGAGCCGCCGCAGTTTCCGAGGAGTCGAGCATGACCAATCGAGGACGAGCCGCCACCACATTGGCGCTGGGGATCGCGCTGGTGGTCGGCACCGCTGGCGCGGAGGCGCAGGCGAGGACCGGCGCACCGCTTCCCACCGCACCGCGCCCGCCGGCGCAGCAACAGACGCGCTACGATGACGCCGAGCTCGATCGCGTTGTGTCGCCGGTGGCGCTCTATCCCGACCCACTCCTCGCGCAGCTCTTCACCGCCTCCACCTTCGCCTCGCAGATCCCGGTCGCCGCGCGGTGGAGCGCCGATCACAAGGAGCTTACCGGGGAGCGACTCACCGACGCCGTGGCCGCCGAGCAGGTGACGTGGGATCCGAGCGTGCAGGCGATGCTCGCCTTCCCCACGGTGCTCGAAATGATGGCCGGCGACCTTCCGTGGACCGAGGAGCTGGGCGATGCCTTCCGCTCCCAGCCGGGCGACGTGATGGATGCGGTGCAGCGCATGCGGACCAAGGCGCACGACTACGGCTACCTGCAGTCAAACAACGATGTGCAGGTGACGACGGGACCGACGATCGAGATCCTCCCGGTCACGCCGGCTTACATCGTCGTCCCGTACTACGATCCGCTCGTCGTCTACTATCCGCCGCGCCCGCGCTTCGTCCTCAGCTCGGCGATCTACTTCGGCTACGGCGTGCGACTCGGGCTCTGGTTCGAGCCGTGGGGATGGGGGCCCGGCGGCTTCGCCTGGTCGAGCCGGCGCGTGGTCTACGGCTATCCGGGGTGGGGGCGTCCGTGGACCGGCTACGGCGGTGTAGGGCGTACAGTCTTCTATGGCTCGCGCCGCTCGAGCGCCGTCGGTCCCGGGCGCTATGCCTCGGGGGGCGAGTGGTCGCGCGATCGCGATGGGCGAAACGGGTGGAGCTCGGGCCCGGCCCGTGGTGGTTCCGACGGTTGGCGTCGCGACACCAACGGCGACTGGCAGCGTGATCGCTCGGTTCGCGACGGAAACGGTCGGCCGGATGGCGATCGATCGAACGGCTCCGTCAGCTGGACTCGCTCGGGCTACAACGGCGCAGCAGGAACGGGGCGGTCGGGGAACGACGATCGCACCTGGTCCCGTGATCGCTCCAACGACCGCTCGAACGACCGCTCCAACGACCGAGGCGCGGGGCGCAACAATGATGACGGCTCCTCGCGCTGGGGGCGCGGCGGTTCCCAGTCCCGCGACATCGGCATCGTGCGAGGGGGAGCGCCGAGCGGTGGGGGCGGCGTGCGCCCCGGGAGTACGAGCGGCGGATCGCGTTCGGGCGGCTCGGTGGGTGCGGTGCGGTCGGGTGGATCCGGAGGAGGCTCGTCGGCGCGCGGTAGTGGGGGCGGCGGCTCCTCGCGAGGGGGAGCAAGCGGCGGCGCAGCACGGGGCGGGAGCAGCCGCGGTGGCCGCGGGCACTGACCCGACGCATCTCCCCGAAAACACAGCTCGCGATTGGCATCGAGTGCCGATCGCGAGCTGTTCTACTACCGGTTGACGGGGGCCGCGCGAGAACGGTTCGACGCGGCAGTGTCGCTCAGGCTTTCGACTGCATCTTGCCGAAGGCCCAGATCAGGAGCATCGCGCCGAGCGCGGAGGCGATGAGGCCGGCCCCCTGTCCCGGGGGATACCATCCGATCAGGCGTCCGATGAGTCCTGCGACGAAGCCGCCCCCGATGCCGAGGAGCATCGTCTTGAGGATCGACATGTCCTGGCGGCCCGGATAGAAGAGGCGGGCGAGGGCGCCAACGATGAGTCCAAAGCAGGCGGCGTAGATCAGTCCCATGGGAGGCTCTCGAGTTGGGGAGGGAAGGTCGTGGATCCACTACGGTCGACCGCCCGCAGATGATTCACCCCCGCTCGGGAGTACGCGAGCCCATCACTCCATCAAGGGTCAAAACGACCGACTGAGCCAACTCCCGCACGCGCGCGACGTACTCCGCGGTTCCGCCGTCAATCACATACTGCACGGTGACCGGCCATTCGGTCGGCCAATCGCGTCGCAGCGCCTCCTCGTCGGGGGCGTGCGGCGACGTCTCGTCCCTGCGAACGCGCCTCGCCCCGGCGGTGCCTTGGCCGGCGCGCCGGCGGGCGTCGGCGATGGTGGCGCGCCCCGCGAGGACGTCGGCAACTGTACGGTGGAGGCCGACCAGCGCCGCGGGGACGAATCCCGACGGGTGCTGCAGGTTGTACGATCCGACCGCAAAGAAGTGCGGCTCGCCTCCCTGCGCGAACGGCACCTCGCTCTCCACGCCGAGCATGTCGTGGAAGTAGTCGCGGCAGCTACGGCCCGGAGCGAGCGCCACGCCGCACTCGGGGCAAGTAGTAGGTGGAGACTGCTCGAGACTAGGCATCGGAAGCTGGCGGTGCATCGTAGTCGCGAAGTTGTTGCACGAGGGTGTCGGTCGTCACGGTGAAGCCGGCGCGCTGGTAGAAGGACCGTGCGCGCTCGCTCGGCCAGGTGAGCAGGAGTTCGAGGTCGTGCGTGATGGCCCACTCCCGCACGCGTTGCAGGAGCTCGGTGCCCACGCCCTGATTACGGAATGCCGGGCGCACATAGCAGTCGGTGAGATATCCCCAGCGGTCCCGTGCGCGCGATGGGCGCGGAATGGACTCGACGATCACGACAGCCATGTGCGCCGCGAGCGAGGTGTCCGGCGCCTCCGCGATCCAGTATACCAGCCGCCCTGCCGTCATCGCATCGCCGACGAACGATTCGTAGCGCGACCGAAACGTGGTCTCGTCGACCAGCGCGAGCTCGACAGGATCCTCGGTTCGAAATTCCCAGCGCGCCGCGGCCAGCGCTGGAATATCTGCAGCATCGGCGAGACGAAGGATCACGATGTTCGGCGCTACGGGAAGGAGCGGGAGAAGCGCGCGAGCGCACGCGCGCCGCGTCGCAAACGTGCAGGGAACCCAACTCAGCGCCCAAAGATTGCGCGCGCGCAATCGCTGGCGCCATGACGTGCCAACCCTTCGGGGACGAGTCGTGTCAGACGCGCACCATGCGCCCATCCTTTCCTCGAAGAATGCCGGTACGCGCCGCCATTTTGGCGCTCGTGCTCGCGTCGTGTCGCACGGCGGGCACGAGCGAACGTGTAGCTGCGCGCACAGCGCAGTATCGTGAGTCGTCGCCCATTGTCGAGTTGCGCGGCGGACAGTGGTTCACCGGTGACGGCTTTGCAGCTGGCAGTCGCTGGATGCAGGGTGGGCGATTCGTGCCGCGACCTGCCGACGGTGCAACGCGCGTCGTGCCGCTCGAGGGCTTGTATCTCGTCCCTCCGTACGCCGACGCGCACACCCACAGTCCGGACGGGTCCTTCAACTGGGACAACATCCGAAAGGCCTATCTCGACGCCGGCGTGCTGTACGTGCAGGTGCTGGCCAATCATCGGAGCGGGCGGTTGGCGATGCAGGGGGTGGTGAATGCGCCCGGCGAGATCGAGGCGACGTTCGCCGACGCCGCGGTCACCAGCAGTGGCGGGCACCCGCAACTCCTCTACGAATCGCTGGCGAAGTTCTACTCACCAGTGCCGCCTAACGCCGAGCGCGTCGCGCTTTCCCGGGCGCGAACGCAGGAGGGAGAAGTCTATCTCCTGCTCGATTCGCTCCCCGACCTTCCGGGCGTGGTGCGCCAGCTGCGTCGCGATCCGCCGCGCGATGTGGCGATTCTCAAGGTGATGCTCCTGGACGGCGGGCATTTCGCCGAGCACCGTGACGACACGGCGCATGTAGGTGGACGAGGGATCGATCCCGCGTTGCTGGCGCCACTGGTCGATTCGTCACACGCGATCGGACGTCGTGTGTGGGTGCACGTGGAGACGGCGCAGGATTTCGCCGACGCCCTCGCCGCTGGCGTCGACGGATTCGCGCACGTTCCCGGCTACGGCGTGACGTTCGCCCCGGACTCGCTCCTGCCGAGCTATCGCCTGTCGGATGCGACGATCGCGCTCGCCGCGAAACGGGGCGTGCCGGTTGTCACAACGCTCGGGCTCTCTCGGGATACGGCGGCGCGCGACCCGCTGGTCAGGCGTCGACTGGAGCAGACCGCCTTCGACAACGTACGCCGGCTTGCAGCGGCGGGGGTGCCGATCCTGACCGGGAGCGACACCTACTCCAGCCGCGAGGCGATCGAGAACGACTACCTCGCCGTCGGCGACGTATTGCAGCTGACGCCGCTGCAGCTGCTGCGACTCCGGGCGGTGACGACGCCACGCGCGATTCGCCCGGGGCGAAGGATCGGTGCGCTCGATCCCGGCTTCGATGCGTCGCTCCTTGCGCTCGCCTGCGATCCGCTCGCCGACACCAAGTGCCAACAGCGAATCGTCGCGCGCCTCAAGGATGGGGTGTGGATCACGCCTCCACCGTCGGCCCCGCTGGGTGCCGTGTGCGAGCTGGGCACGGCAGACTCGCTGCTGGGGGCTACGCTCGCGGCGATGCAGGCACGCAATCCGGTGCCCGGGATCAGCGGAGCGTTCGTCGTGGGCGAGCGCCCCGACACCGCGGTGGCGCGCGCCGTGGGGCGTGTGTCGATCACGCCTGACGCACGCTCACTCGGCGTCACCGATCGATTCCTTGCCGGGAGCGTTGGAAAGACATTCTGGGCCTCGCTCGCCCTCCGCCGCGCGGCGCGCCGGACACTCGACCTCGACCGTCCGCTCGCACAGGCGTTTCCCGATGCCCGCATTCCGGCATTTGCCTGGATCACGCCGCGCATGCTGTTGCGACACACGAGCGGGATCGGAGAGTACGACGAGGCGTTCATGCGCGGACTCATCGCCGAACCGCTCCGCGTCCGCACGTCGGCAGACTGGCTCGACGTCCTGCGTCGCAAGCCGCCGGCTGCGGCAGATACCGGGAAATTCCGCTACAGCGACATGAACTACGTGGTGCTGGCCATGCTCCTCGGCGGTGGGAGCGAGGCGCGCGCCTATCAGGCGGTCGAGGGAGAGCTGACCAGGCCACTCGGGCTGACCGGCACGATTCCCTCCACCGCGCCACGCGTGGCGGGGCTGGTTCCCGGATTCGACGGGAGCGGGTCGATGTTCGGACGCGACGCGATGATGCAGGGTGATTCGCTCGTGTACAATCCGCAGTTCGAGTGGGGAGGCGGCGGGTTCGCCAGTACGCCGTCGGATCTCGCGCGCTGGATGGCCGACATGCGCCTCGGTCGGGCCTTTCCGCTGGAGGACTGGCCACGAGTCGTCGCGCGTCCGCCGGGCGTCGCCGACACGACTCGGCACTGGCGCGGGATGGGGTTGCACGTCGACATCGGTTCGTTAGGGGCGACCTACGGTCACAGCGGCTACATGCCCGGGTACGTCAGCTGGATGCGCTGGTACGAGCGCGCCGGTGTCGCCGTGGCGATCCAGGTCAACGCTTCCGACACCTTGCGGTTGCGCGACGACGGATTCGACTGGGCCGACTCGGTGGTCGTTGGGTTGGCGCGGGCCTGTCGAAGCGCGCGCTGAATGTCGAGCTCGCTCGAGTGCGGCACGCGTCCCACCGTTAGGCGAGGGGCGGGCATCTCCCTGCTCTCATGAACGGGAGCGCGCGTCGCGAACGCGAGAAAGCGCCCCTCTGGCCGTCTGATTGACGCACTCACTGGTGCGCGGTACGATCAGGGCGCAAGGGCCGGTGTCTGCGCCGCGGACGAATCGCGGCGTTCAACGCCGGCGTGAAGCCGAGGAGGACGGAGATGGTGCGCAAGCGCGGAGGGAGCTCGCGGACGACGGGAGCAAAGAAGGGCACGGGGGCCAGGCGCGCGCGTCGAGCGGGACCAAGTGACCAACTCGACGATGCGATAGCTGCCGGAGAGCGCGCCGCGCTCGCGGTGAAGGAGTTCCGCCTCAAGCAGGCGCGCAAGCGAATGCGCGCAGTCACCGCCACGCCCACGCGTGCGCGCGCGCTGGCGACCAAACCGGCGCCAGCGATTCCAGCTCGCACCAAAGCGCTCTTCGCTCAGGCGCCGTCCGCGGGGATCCTTCTCGCCGAGGGCGACTCGTGGTTCGACTATCCCTTTCATGACATCCTGAGGATTCTCGAGGACGACTATCTCTACGACGTGGAGTCCGTTGCGCACGCCGGCGACTGCGTCGAGGACATGGCGTACTCCGATGGTCAATTCGAGCAGCTGGCGCGGAGGTTGGAGAAGCTGCTTCGCGATGGAAAGGTCCCCAAAGCGATCCTGCTATCGGGCGGTGGCAACGACATCGCGGGCGAGGAGTTCGCGCTGCTGCTGAACCACGCGGCGTCGACGCTTCCGCCTCTCAACGACGACATCGTGCGAGGGGTGATCGACGTGCGCCTCCGCAACGCGTACGGCCGGATCCTCGGCGGACTCGCGGCGCTGACCAAGTCATACCTGAACGAGCCCATTCCGGTGATCACGCACGGATACGACTACCCGATCCCGGATGGGCGCGGCGTGGCGGGTGGTTGGGGCCCCCTCCCGGGGCCGTGGCTCCGCCCCGGCTTCATGCGAAAGGGATACGAGGATCTCGCAGCGAACAGCGCCGTCATGGTGACGCTCATCAATCGCTTCAATGCGATGCTCGAGCAGGTCGTCGCCCATCCGGACTTCGCGCACGTGCACTACGTCGATCTTCGTGGGGTGCTCACGCGAAAGGAAATCCCGTACAAGAATCGCTGGGCGAACGAACTGCACCCGAAGGAAGTGGGCTTCAATCTCGTCACGGCCAGGTTCGCCGAGGTCATTCAGGAACTCTAAAGCGGAGGTGCATATGCCGAGTGCCCTCGTCTGTACTCCGAGGAGACTTGCGAGCGGCAGCGGTCTGTCCGCGCTCTCGCTGGGAGGAGGGGCGGGAGATGCGGGAGGAGCGTCGAGTGCTCTGCTCCTGCTGAACAAGCGGCGGGAGGACACCGAGCAATCGAGCCCGGCGATCATCGCCGTGGTGCGCAACCTGGCATGGGGGGCGGGCGGCGTTCGACTAACGACCGGCTTCATGGACAGCCCCTCCCTGGCGCTTCGCAACAAGATCCTGAAGCACCTGAACATGTGGGGGGCGCACGCCAACGTCAGCTTCGTCTACAGCGCGTCAAACCCGAAAGTGCGCATCGATCGCCGCAGGGGTGCGGAGTGGGGAGGGTACTGGTCGTACGTCGGCAAGGAAATTTTGCAGATCCCCGATGATGAGCCGACGATGAACCTCGAGGGATTCACCGAGCGCACATCGGATCGCGAATTCGTGCGCGTGGTCTGCCATGAAGCGGGGCACACCCTCGGCTTCCCGCACGAGCACATGCGCTCGCAGCTCGTGCAACGCATCGACAAGCAGAAGGCGTACGTGTACTTCCGCCGCACCGAAGGGTGGTCGCCCAGCGATGTCGACGCACAAGTCCTGACGCCGTTGTCGAACGCCACGCTTCTCGGCACACCGGTCGACGAGACCTCGATCATGTGCTACCAGCTCCCCGGCGAGATCACGAAGGATGGAAAGCCGATCGTGGGCGGCGTCGTGATCAACGCTTCGGACTATCGATTTGCCGCGCAGGTGTATCCCAAGCCGGCTTCCCCCGTGGTGAAAGCGAAGAAGAAGCCGAGAAAGAAGCCGAAGAAGAAGCCCACGGCCAAGAAGAAGCCCGCCAAGAAGCCTGCGAAGAAGCCTGCCAAGAAGCCGGCGAACAAGATTGCGAAGAAGGCGACGAAGAAGGCGACGAAGAAGCCCTCATCGAAGAAGAAGACGACGAAGAAGTAGACGAGCGCCAGGCGATAGTGCGCGCAGCGCGACTCCAACACGCAGAAGCCGATGCCCAGGGCCAAGAAAGGCAAAGCAGCACCCGCCGCCAATCCGGAGCGCGACGCCGAAGACCAACTGCGCAATATCGGCCGCGGTGTTGTCTCTCCCATCCTGTTCGACGCCGAGCGACGCGCCGAGATGGGGCTCCCGGAATCGGAGGAAGAGCGGGGCGACTACCTCGTGGAGCTGAACATCCTCTATCACGGGGGACTTGGCGAAGCGGCCGAGGCGTTCAAGGCGATGTGGAAGGAGCTGTTCGGCGGGAGTCGTCCGTCAGCCCGCGGCAAGGCACCACCACAACCGCCGCGTCCCGTCTCGAAGTCCTATTTCCACATCGCGCTCTCGGTGGATGAGTGGACGCGCCTCGTGCAGCACGACGAGGAAGTGGGGAAGAAGGACCGGGGGCGTCGCGTCATCTACAAGCTGTGGCCCGACTTCAAGGTGAAGGCGCTGATCGATCGTTCGGTGGCGACGGTCAAGGGCGACGCGGCGTACAACGCCTTCTCGGCGAGCGGGAGCGGGATCACGTGGGCCGTCGTCGATTCGGGGATCGACGGCACGCATCCGCACTTTGGCTCCCCGCGCGACGCGGAGAACAGCGTACTGTTTCACCCGAACGTGGCGCAGCTCCACCGCGACTTCAGCAATGGCGCGGACGAAGACGCACCGATCCCCAAAGGGAAACTGCATCCCGCGCTCGTGGACGGATACGGCCACGGAACGCAGGTCGCGGGAATCATCGCCGGACAGCTCCCGGCGACCTTTGCCGAGCTTCCAGCGAAGGGGAAGAGTACCGGAGCGCGAGGTAGGACATTCGCCGTCTATCAGCAATCGGTGGCGACCAACGATGATGGATCTCGTCGATCCGAGTCGGCTCCGGTGCGACGTATGGTGCGGCGACCGCAGGCGCTACGCGGGGTCGCGAGCGGGTGTCGCCTCGTGAGCCTCAAGGTCATGGATGACAACGGCCAATGTCGGGTGAGCGACGTGATGCGCGCGCTCGCCTACATTCGCGAAACGCTGAACGACTCGCCCAAGCTCCTGCGGGTGCACGGTGTCAACATCAGCATCGGCTACGATTTCGATGCGCAGATGTTTGCGTGCGGCCAGAGTCCGCTGTGCGTCGAAGTCGATCGGTTGGTGCAGAGTGGCGTCGTCGTCGTCGTCGCGGCGGGAAACACGGGGTATGGCGAAGTCGCGGCCCGCCAGCGCGTGGCAAAGGTCGCGCTTTCGAACACCATCAACGACCCCGGAAATGCGCGCCTCGCCATCACCGTCGGCGCCACGCACCGCGACGCGCCGCACACGTATGGCGTCTCCTTCTTCTCTTCGAAGGGGCCAACCGGCGACGGACGCTTGAAGCCGGATCTCGTTGCACCTGGCGAGCGCATCACCTCGTGCGCCACGTCGGGCAAGATCGCGAAGCTCGTACCAAACGCCCCCAAGGGGGTCGCGGCGTACGTCGACGACAGCGGGACGAGCCTCGCCGCGCCGCATGTCTCGGGTGCCATCGCCGCCTTCCTCTCGATCCGCCAGGAGTTCATCCAACGCCCCGACGAGGTAAAGCGCATCTTCCTCGAGAGCGCGACGTCGCTCGGGCGCGAGCGGTACTTCGAGGGGCACGGACTCGTGGACCTGATGCGCGCGATCCAGAGCGTGTAGCGCCGTAAGACTCCAGGACGGCGACGCGCGCGCGTGCGCGACAGTTCGCCCTCGAGTGAGCCCTCTCCCGTGATTCGTGCGCCTGTCAGGATGAGGGCCATGGTGGCCGTCCCGACGCCTGAGAGTGACATGTCCTGGACTACGCCGGATTGGCTTGCGCGAGTGCCCCGCGCCATCCGACTGCTGATTGCCGCACCGATCGTGATGCTGCTCATGAGCTCACTGCTGGTCTCCGGTGAGGAGATCGCCGCCGAGGGGATCTGGTTCGCGATCCTCGGGCTCGCGGCATCGCTCCTCCTGCTCACCGCGGCGATTCGCAACTGGCCGCTGCTCTGGAACGCGCTCGGGATCGTTCTCCGGGCGCTGCTCGGTGAGCGTGGCGCGCGCGTTGTGTTCGGGCTTCTGGCGATCACCTTCATGCTCCCGTGCCTGATGCGCACATCGGTCGCATTCGCCGACGCAGGCACGCGCCAGTTGGACTCTTCGACAGGAGGGCGCTTTCCACTCGAGGTGATGGACACGTCGAGCGTGGAGATCCGGCTCGCGCGCAGTGCCTGCTTCGGTACCTGCCCTGTCTACACGCTGGTGATCAGCGGTGATGGTGCTGTGCGCTTCGATGGTGGCGAGCGTGAGGCGATACTGGCGCCGCCGAGTGCATCGCTGTCGCGCGCGCAGGTGACGGGATTGCTCGAAGCGTTCGAGCACATCGACTACCAGGCGCTCGGGGACTACTCGAGTGCGACGTGCAACGATCGCACCGATGCGCCCAGCGTGACGACGTCGTTGCGACACGACGGGCAGGAGAAGGTCGTCGTGCGCTATGCAGGTTGCGATCGCGCCCCCGAAGCGCTCACTCGGCTCGAGTGGGCCATCGACAGCATCGCCGGCGTTGGAGCGAAGGCGAGAGTGTGAGCCGGGTGAGCGGCTAGAACTTCCAGCTATACCCCATCCGCACCACCTGCGTCTCCAGGTAATCGGTGCTCACCATGCGGAAGTCGGTCCCCCGAATGGTGCGCTGCGCCTGGTTGGTGTTGAGCAGGTCGGTCGCGTTCAGCGTGAATTCGCCGCGCCCGCCGAAGACGCTCTTCTTCACCCCGAGGTCGAGCGCATAGCGACTCCCGATGCGCCCCTGCGGGAGGAGGTCGGGCGCGAGATACGTGTTGGCGACTTGCACCTGCCAATCGCGCCCAAGCGTCGTGGTGGCGTTGAGCTTCACGTTCCCCGACGTGAGCTGCGCGCGCGGCGCCGAGTAGGTGACGGGAACCGGATACTGGTTCACGACGGAGAAGGCGTCGATGGTGCGGCGGTACACGTTGGCGTTGGCGTTGAGCAGAAAGGTCGGGGTGAGCGACTGCTGCCACACGACCTCGCCGCCGGTGCTCCAGCTGCGCCCTGCATTCTGGAAGACGTTGTACAGGAGGACGCCTCCCGGCGCCTGCGTGGCGATGCGCGTGATCGTTCCGTCGACGATGCGATGATACGCC
This sequence comes from uncultured Gemmatimonadaceae bacterium, assembly GCA_964637355.1. GTDB lineage: Bacteria > Gemmatimonadota > Gemmatimonadetes > Gemmatimonadales > Gemmatimonadaceae > SCN-70-22. The sequence continues at coordinate 33,352 of CAZWVG010000008.1, read as the reverse complement.
GCCGCATACAGGCTCCCCATCGCCCAGCTGGTCTTGAATCCAAGCTCGGCCGACGTCGAGTACTGCGGCTGCAACGCCGGATTCCCGACCTTGATCAGTTCCGGCTCGTCGTATTTGGGAAAGATGCGGATGTCGACCTCGTTCGGACGGTCGACGCGCCGGTTCACGAAGAGCGAGAGCTTGTTGGCCGCATCGAACTTCCACGCCGCGCGCACGTTCGGGAACGGCTGGAAGTAGTGGTATCCATCGCTCTTGTAGGTGTTGTGGTCGGGATTCACGTCGTAGGCGACCGTCACCCCCTCGACGCGGAGACCACCCTCCAGCTCGACGCGCTCGCTCTCATACACGTAGTTCGCGTACACCGCCGGGATCGTCTCACGGTACTTCGCCCAGCCGCCAGCGCCGGTGTCGATCGGCGAGTTCTCGCCGGGAAAGAAGCGCATGTTCACCGGGATCGACCGGAAGCGCCCCCTGAACCCCCCTTCGAGGCGCCCCTGGCGCAGCGGCTTGATGTAATCGGCGTTGAGGTCGACGACGTGCTCGTCGGAGATGAGCTTGAAGGCATCCTCCCCGACGAACGTCGGGAGGGTATTCGTGAAGAAGTACTTCTCGTCCTCGCGGTGAAACGAGTAGTTGGTCGTGAGCGTGAGCGTGTGTCCGGCCTGCGGGAACTTGTGGATGAAGGCGGCGGTCCCGAACGCCGTGTACTTCACCTCATCCTCGAGGAATTGCCAGAGGCGCACGCGATTCTGCAGCGATCCCTCGAAGTACGGATTGTCGCCGTAGTCGAGGATCTTCTCCCGGTTGAACAACCCCGCCACGTGCAACGTGCTCCGACCGCTGAATGCGTGGTCGACTCCCGTGTTCAACGTGGCGTAGTCGGTGCGCCGGTTGCGCTTCACCTGCTGGGTGATGACGGTCCCGTCGTCGTAGGTGCGCGTCGAGAACTCATTCTTGTTGAGCGTCGGAGAGTAGAGCCAGTCGCCCTGCAGGAAGGTGTTGGTTGCCCCGCTGCGATAGTTGAGCGACACCGACGGATTGACCTTCGGTGTTGCCTGGTACTGCGGCCGGATCGTCGGGAGATTCTCCTTCTTCACCCACAGCGCCCCCGCCCCCGCCGTCACCCCGACGCGCCCGTTCCACCCTTCCTGCTCCTCCTTGCGGAAGACCAGGTTGATGACGCCGGCGCTCGCGTTGGCATCGTAGCGCGCCGACGGGTTGTTGATCACCTCGATGCGCTCCAGCGCCGACGCCGGGAGATTGTCGAGTCCTGCCTGCGAGCCGAAGCCGGTGAGCGCGGTCTGCTTGCCATCGATCAGGACGACGACCTTGTCGCTCCCGCGGAGGAGGAGCTTGCCGTCCTGTCCGACGGTCACACCTGGCACCGTCGACATGGCCTGCAGCACCGACCCCCCCGATTGCGTGATGTTGTCTGCAACGGTGAAGGTCTTGCGGTCCATCGCCTCGGCGATCGCGCCGGTCTCGCCGGTGACGACGACGCCGGCGAGTGCCTGCGTGTCCCTAATCATGGAGAGCGCGCCGAGGTCGAGGAACGGCGAGAGCTCACCGACCAGGACGCGCTGACGCATCGGACGAAAGCCGATGCGGCGCGCGACCAGTACATACGTCCCCTTGGCCAGCGCGGAGAAGGAGAAGCTTCCCGATGCATCCGTCAGGCGGCCGGCGACGAAGGCGCTGTCCTGCTCCGACAGGAGCTGGATCGACAGGTACGGAATCGGCGCCTTCGAGTCGGCTTCCTCCAGTCGGCCGGAGAGTGTCACCCCAGCGGTGACGCCCTGGGCCGTCAGCAGGGTAGCCGCCGAGGCGAAGGCGACGAGGACGAACGGAAGCGAAAGGAGGAGACGATGCAGCACGATGCGACTGGTCGAGGGGGGAGCAGGATCGGACGATGGCGCGACCGTCTATATGTAGAAAAATGACGCGAATATGACTGGTCGCCACTCGACTTTGATCGCATCGCGCGCGAACGCGCGCGCCGCTATTTCAACCGTTCGAGCTTCCCTTTTCGCTTGACGATGTTCTTGTAGTCCCACTGCACGTCCACCGACTCTGCGAGCCACTTGGCGAGTCGCTTCGCATCGACGTCGTCCGCGGACGTGTAGCGCGCCTCGGCGGCCTTGAAGGTCCCCTCCTTGGCGAGCCCCGGCGTCTTGAACGACTGTCCGCTCCAGAAGAGGAGCCGAACGGAATCCTTCAACTTGCTGTAGCCGACGATCGGATTCCCTGCGAGGAACCAGACCGGGTGTCCGTGCCAGACCTTGTTCTCGGCGTCGGGGAGGGCGCCGTCGATCTCGCCGGCGAGGAGCGCGCAGATGGCGCGGTCGGCGGGAGACTGCTTCTTGTTGTAGGCCTTCGTGTCAGCGTGAATCATGGGGTGAGCGCCCTGTGCGAGGGGACGAACGAAGAAAGTGAGCGACTGGCCGCAACGAAATTGCGTCCGGACGGCTCGAAGGGGCAACGCTGGGGCGCGACGCGTTGTCTACCGAAGAGACCCTCACGCGAGCCCCATGGCCATGCGGATCTTCGACACGCTGCGGCAGGACGTCCAGTACGCATTCCGCGGGTTGCGCCGCTCGCCGGCTTTCACGATCACGGTGATCGCGACGCTGGCCCTCGGTATCGGCGCGAACGCGGCGATGTTCGGGATTCTCGACCGTCTGATGCTGCGCCCGTTTCCCTACCTGCGGGATGCGGGCGATGTGCATCGCGTCTACACGCAGTCGACATATCGCGACGAGCGCACGACCGGTCCGGTCAGCGAGTACACGAGGTTCCTCGACCTCTCGCGCGAGACGTCGTCGTTCGACCTCGCGGCGGGCTTTACCTCGCGCACCGTTGCCGTCGGGAGCGGCTCCGACTCGCGGGAACGTTCGGTTGGCGTGGTGAGCGCGGCGTTCTTCTCGTTCTTCGACGCGCCGCCGGTGCGCGGGCGGTACTTCCTCCCGTCGGAGGATACAACGCCCGTCGGCGCGCCCGTCTCGATCGTGTCATACGAATACTGGCAGAACGAACTCGGCGGCGAGGAGATCGTCGGAAAGCCGCTCCGCGTCTGGAACGTGCTCACCACCGTCGTGGGAATCACGCCGCCCGGCTTCGTCGGCGTGTTCGACGCCGATCCGCCGGCGGTCTACCTCCCCATCACGACGTATGCCGGCAACAACCCCAGTCTCAACGATCGGAACCAGTACTACACCCGCTACAACTGGGGATGGATGGACATGATGGTGCGCCGCAAGGCGGGGGTGAGCGAGGCGAGCGCCAATGCAGATCTCACGCAGGCGATGGTGAAGAGCTGGGACACCTTCGTGGAGCAGGAGCCGGGGGCGACGCCACGAGCGATCGCGCGCCCGGTGGCGATGGTGGGTGCGCTCAAGCAGGCCGCAGGTCCCGACCCCTCGGTCGAAGCGCGCACGGTGTGGTGGGTGTCGGCGATCGCGATCGTCGTGCTGCTCATCGCCTGCTCCAACGTCGCGAACCTCTTCCTCGCCCGCGCGCTGCAGCGTCGCCGCGAGACGGCGGTGCGCATCGCGTTAGGCGGCGGGCGCGCCCGCCTGATGCGGCAGTGGTTCACCGAAGCGCTCGTCCTCGCCTTCATGGGATGTGCGGCTGGGATCCTCGTGGCGCAGTGGGGAGGCGCCGGCATACGCGCGCTCTTCGTTGGCAGCGGCGCTCCCATCGCGGTCGCGACCGATTGGCGCACGGTAGCGCTGGCGATGCTCCTGTCCCTCGCGGCGGCACTCCTCACCGGGCTCGCGCCGGCGCTCATTTCGGTGCAGCGTGGGATCTCCGCGGCGCTCAAGGCAGGTGTGCGCGAGGGAACGCACCAACGCTCCGGTCTGCGCGCAGGACTGGTGATCTTTCAGGTCTCGCTGTCGCTCGTCCTCCTCGTCGGCGCCGGACTCTTCGTGCGCTCGTTCTCCAAGGTGCGCACGATGCGGCTCGGGTTCGATCTCGACCGTCAGGTGCTCGTCTCGCGCAACATGCGCGGCGCCCAGGTGCCCGACAGCGTGCTCTTCACGCTGCAACAGCGCATGCTCGCCGCAGCGCAGGCGCATCCCGACGTGGAGCATGCCGCCGTGGTGAGCAGTGTCCCCTTCTGGAGCACAGAGTCGCGTTCGCTCTTCGTGGCGGGGATCGACAGCGTGCGCCGGCTGGGACGCTTCACCTACCAGACCGCGAGTGGTGACTACTTCGCCACGATGGGAACGCGCCTTCTTCGTGGACGGGCGTTCGACGCACGCGATCGCGCCGGCAGCGCGCTGGTAGCCGTGGTGAGCGAGTCGATGGCGCGCGTGTTGTGGCCGGGGAAGGACGCCATCGGCCAGCAGATGAAGGTGGGGAGCGACACGGCCGCGTTCACCACGGTGATCGGCATCGCCGAGGATGCCGTGCAGAACGAGTTCACCGCCGACGATCAGCGGCTGCGCTACTACCTCCCCATCGACCAGTTGCAGCCGCAGCGCGGCAACTATCTCATCGCCCGCATGCGGAGCGATGCCGGGACGGGGAGCGAAACGCTGCGCAAGGCGCTGCAGGAGGTGATGCCGGGGGACAGCTACGTGACAGCGCGTCCGCTCGAGGAAGTCGTGGCGACGCAGATGCGTTCGTGGAAATTCGGCGCGACGATGTTCGCGGCGTTCGGCATTCTGGCGCTCCTCGTGGCCGCCATCGGTCTCCACGGCGTCATGGGATACGATGTCGCGCAGCGCATGCACGAACTCGGGGTGCGCGTCGCACTCGGCGCCCAGGCGCGGGACTTGTTGCAGCTGGTGGTGCGCCAGGGGATGGTGCTGACCGGGATCGGCGTGGCGCTTGGCGTTGCGATCGCCTTTGCGGCTGGCGGGCAGGTGCAACCGCTCCTCTTCGAGCAGGAAGCGCGCGACGTGCGCGTGTACGCCGTCGTGGCGGCGGTGCTCCTGCTGGCGGCATTCGTGGCGACGCTTGTCCCCGCGCTCCGGGCATCGCGCGCGGATCCGAACGTGGCACTGCGGGCGGACTAGTACCGGCTGCTACGCGCCGAGCAGCACAACCATTCCGCTGCAGGCCATCACGAGGGGGAAGAGCCGCTCTGCCGCGCGACGCGCCCGAGTCGTTCCGGGCGGTCGAGCGATGACGAATTCCGCGAGGAAGACCATCACCAGCACGCCGATGATCAATCCCGAATAGGAAGCGACAAAGGGCAGGGGTTTGATCTTCGTGAAATCGACGACGCTGGCGATCCCGAACAGCACCAGCGTTGCCGGGAGAAGCTCCTTCACGAGGCGGAACCAGGTCGCGCGCGAGCCTGGAGACTCGCGCGGCTCCGCGTTCGGCGCGAGGGCGGAGACCATGTTACGTGCGTGAAAAACGACAAGCCAGGCGAGTCCCAGGAGCAGAGCGAAACTCGCCCCGGAGCCGCTCGGCATCCACACCGTGTAGTTCCATTCGGTGACGGCTCCGCGTTCGATCGTCACTCTGCACTGCGAGAACCCGAGGTTGTACGGGCTTGCCACATGCAACGTGCGGCGATCGCCCGCGGTCTCGCTGCGGATCTGCAGCAGCTTCGCCGTTCCGAACAGGCGATCCACCTCGGTAGCCGATGTCCCCGTCTTGCTGAGGCCACACAGGACGCGCGTCTCCTTCTCCGCCTCGACCCAATAGAGCGTGACGAAGAACGATGCGAAGGCGATGATCGCGCGCGCGAGAACGAACAGGACGCGCGTGTTGCGGCTGCTGGACGTTGGGTGGGGCACTTCGGACACGTCGACCGGTGGGAATCGGGAGGCGGGGGCCACGCGCACCGGCGCCCTCGCGGCGCGCGATGACGGGCGTGCGCGCATAAGTCACGCAATATCGCCCTCGCGCGCCGATTCCGCACGTCCGACGCGTCCCCGCGCGCGCTACAGAAGCTTCTCGTAGTTAGCCACCCCCTGGCGATACGCACGCCACCAACCGGGAAGTGGATACACTTGCCGAAACGCATCGAACCCGAAGGCGATCGCCTCGGCGGCGTCGGGCGACGTGTCGCTCATCTCCTCGATGAGATGATCGACGATCCTGGTGTGGCGAATGTCTTCGGTCGAATGAAACTCGATGTACTCGAGCGCTGCGGCCGGCACACCTCGGTCGGAGAGGTTGCCCTTGACCATTCCCGTGACGATGGGGGTGAGCCCCTCGAAGAGGTAGAGCGCGCCGAGGTACGCATACGGGTCGCGCTTGTGCGCCAGCATCCGCCAGAAGGCCGCGGTGTTGAAGGCGGTGGCGCTGAGGCGCTCGTGGCGTGCGTCGCGCTCCGCGCCTCCAAGTCCCACATAATCCCGCACGGCCATCTCGCCATGATCCCATTCCTCGGCCTGATGGTGGAGCATCGTGCGAATCCGTTTCGCGCTGATCGAGCGCGGGAACTGGCCGATGATCGCCATCGTCGCTTCGATCACGTCGGGCTGGTACCACGCAATTTCGCGGTAGACCTCCTTCATGATCTCGCGGATGAGCGCGGGGTCGGCGTCGCGATCGGTGACAACGCGCCAGAACTCGGTGTCCTGGATCTCGGAGAGGAGGGCGGCGATGCCATCGCGCAGTCGAGCGACGACCGGCGATTGAGTGTCGGTCGATGAATCAGCCAGCGCAGTCATGCGACTCCGGTCTGTGGAAGGGTGGGGGCGAGCATGCGCTCGAGGAAGGCGACGGATGGATGGCCGGCCGCCATATCGGGGACAACGAACGGGGAGCGAATTCGGCGCAGGTACTCCACGTCGCGTAGCGCCAACACGAGGGGGGACACGACGCCGTAGTCGCGGTGGTCGAAGTCCGGCAGCACCTGTCGAAAACCCAACTGAAAAAAGAAGGGGCGCAGGTGCGCATTGCAGTCGATGAAATTGAAGCTGACGCCGGCGGAAAGGCCGATGTCATAGCAGGCCTGCGCGAGGCGAAGCGCGAGCGGCGAGCGCCGGTATCTCCGGTCGACCATGAGCTTCGTCGTGGTCGACGATTCGCGCGGATGGAACGGCGCGAAGCGGTGCAGCTGGTAGAGCGCCTGAAGTGATGGAGGAATGTGCTCCGCCAGGTGCACGCGCGCCGTACCCACGACTTCGCCGTGCGAATTGCGTGCGACCAGCAACCGGGCCGATTCGTCTTCCGGCTCGGCGAGGAGGCGGCGCGCGTGGTCGGCGTGTATCTGCCGCCGCCCCATCTCCTCTACATACACAGTGTATCGAAAGGCGTAGACTGCCTGCCGCGTGGCAACGTCGCGTGCCTCCTCCACCCTGACCACGTCCACCCTACCTAACTGAAAGTCACATTCGACAGCCGTGCGCCCTCGCCCGCGGTGCGCCGCGGTGGTGCGCGCGTCACCATGCAATGGCTCAGACGGGCACGAGCGTGCCGATTCCCGCGAGTCCATCGCGTCTCGTCACCAAGCCGTGACAATCCGCGCGCCGACGAACCGTGAGCTGGCGTGAGCTGAGGAACCGTGAGCCGACGCGTGACCGGGTGGCGGACGTCGTTATCGGGGAGTCGGGCGCGTTACGCGAGGCCGAGTTCTGATTTCCTAACGCGAGTGCGCACATGCCCTTCCGTGATCTACCGCACGCTGTAACTTGCCCAACTTCATGAAACCGGGCTCCCGCTTGAGCTCGGTAGGTGCATGCACTGAGTCGAGCCTGTGGACTTCTTTCTCGAGTGCCTCCCGATCATTGAACGGATCGTCTCCGACATCGCGCGGCGCCATCGGCTGTCGGAGGCCGATGCGGCCGAGCTGCTCGCGTTCGTCCACGAACGGCTGATCGACAACGACTACGCGATTCTCCGAAAATTCGAGAAGCGGGCGTCGCTCAAGACCTTCCTCACGGTCGTCGTAGCGAACCTGTTCAAGGATCTTCGGAACGCGAAATGGGGGCGGTGGCGCCCGTCGGCAATCGCGCGCCGGATGGGGCCGATCGGTATCAGGCTCGAGGAATTGTTGATGCGGGACGGCTGCTCCCTGCGAGTAGCCACCGAAATCCTTCGCGCGGCAGGCTACACGGGGACCGATGCAGAGCTGGCGCGCATGGCGGCCAAGCTCCCCCAGCGCCATCGTGAAGTGGAAGACGGGCTCGACGCCGCCAGCAACACGCCGGACCCCCAATCCCCGTCTGAACCGCTGCGCGCCGAGCGGCGGGAGCGCGTTTCGAAGGCGCTCAATGCCGCGCTCAAGAAGCTGCCAGCGCAGGATCTGATCATCATTCGCATGCTCTACTGGGATCGATTCTCGATCGCCGCGATCGCTCGATTCCTCGAACTTGAGGAGAAACCACTCTATCGTCGAAGGGAGGCGATCGCGAAGCGACTGAGAAAGCTCCTTCGCGACGAAGGAATCACGGACGAGGACGCCGGCGACTTTCTGTCGGACGATGGATTATGGTAGTCTCATTCGTGAGACTCCGGCCGAATGGGTACGTCTATTACGGTATGAGGCCACTCCTGTGACCACTCCTCGGGTCGACGACGAGACGCTGGCCGCATTCCTCGACTCACGCTTGAGCGCTGCCGATCGCGCTCGTGTGCTTCAGGCAATCGCGGACGAGCCAGAGCTATACGAGCACTTTTTCGAGGCCGCGCACCTGATTGCCGACGAGACCGCGAAGCAGTCGACGCCGAGGATCGGTGGTAGGGGGGCGGATGGCCCTCATACCTGGCGACGGCGCCTCCTCGTGGCGGTCCCCCTGTTAGCCGCCGCCGCGATCGCTGGCGTCATGGTGCAGCGAAGTCGCGCCGATGCGGGCGACGTCGTGGAGGTCATGGAGGGAGTGCGCCTCGCCAGCGCGAGCGGACCGGGGAGCGTTCAACGTGCTCTGGGCGACAACTGGGATGAGCCCGGGTGGTCGGTGGTTCGCGGAGCGGAGTCGTCCAACGCGAGCGCCGGCACGATTGCACGACTCGGCGCTCGCATGGCGCAGTTGGCGCTTTCGGCCGGGGCGGGCGACTCGGTTGCCTACGCGCTTTCGGCCGCGAGGGCGCGGGCGCTCCTGACGACGATCGCGGGATCCGGCCCATTGGCGGCGACGCTCGCGGCACTCCCCATCACCGCCTCCGCCGAAAGGGCGACGCTGGCGCGTCAGATCCGGGAAGTGAGCGGAGAGCCGACCGCATTCGACGTCGGCGGATGGTTGGAGGCCGCCAGGCTCTCTTCCCTGAGCGGGGTCGAGAACTTTGCCGCATCCGGAAGTGCCGCGGCGGCGAGTTTGCACAGCATCACCACCGCGCTTGGCCGAGCCCCGCCCGACACTCGTTGGGTGGACATCGAGCGGCATCTGCAAGCGATCGAGGAGAACAGCGCCAATCCCGCGGTCGCGCGACTTCACGTCGACTCCGCACTCAAGGCGATTCCGCGTTAGTCCCTGCCCCCGTCCCGCCTCGTTCCGCCCACTCCCGCGCCGGGTCGGACCGTCGACGTCTGACGTCCACGTGCGTGAGAAATCGTTCACATCGTGCCGTCTATCACTCCACGAGATTCGCTTCGACAGGGGTCAGGCGGGGTGCGGGCCACAGTTGATGTGAACCTGTCCCCTGTCGTTGCGTCTCTTGTTCGCGCCACCGCGCCACCGCGCGCCATCACGCACTCCGCGCGCCGTCACGCACTCCGCGCGCCCTCGCGCACTCCACGCCCTACCGCGTTCGGATCGCACTGAGCTGCCCGTCGCTGAACGCCCAGCGCTGTCCCGCCAGCGAAAGGAACGGCTGTCGAATGGTAGTCACGGCCCGCGAATCGCTGCTGGGCGAGAGGGTTATCACTGCGTTGGCGAGGACCACGAGCTGGACACGCATCAACTCACCGGATGTGGCGCCCTGCGGCATGCGAAGCCAACGCGATTCCCCGGGTGCAAGTCGGCCGATGCGCCAGGTGCGTCGCTCGCCGACCAGGTAGACGTCGAGCCGGTCGCGTCCCTCGTTCTCGAAGCGGATTGACTCTGCGCGCTCGCGCGCGGCATCGTCGTGCACCTGGCGCGTCGTATCGGCGGTGCGCTCGTTGGGTGCGGATTCCTGGCCGTGAGCACCGGCGGCGCAAACGATGGAGACGCTCCCCGCGATCGCCACGGCGCGGAGATTCCGGATGCAGTGCGAGTACATAGGTCGACTCTCGAGTGATTCGTTGAAGGGGGCGGCGCGCCGCGCCTGATGCGCGCCGGGACTCACTCTCGGAACCACGACGAATCCGGACCAATCACGACAGCCTGAATGGAATCGCCCGAGAACATCTATCGCGAACAGCTCCCCCTCATCGAGCGCATCATCGACGTGGTCGCGCGTCGGCGCGGGCTCGCCCCCGCAGAGCGCACTGCATTCGCCACGTACGCGCACGCGCGCCTGCGGCGCGACAAATACGCCATCATCCGGAAATACGACGGGCGCAGCCAGGTCAGGACGTTTCTGACGGTGGTCGTCGTGAGTCTCGCGAGCGACTGGTCGCGACGCGCCTCGCGCGCCCTCGCTCAGCGGAAGCCGCACGGGCGGTTTGGGGGCGTCGACTTCTGGGGCAACCTGGATGGGTCACCTGACCCATGAGTCGCGCGCCACGACGCGCGATACTCGTGCTGGCCGCCATTCCACAGTAGCCCCCAAGGATGGCGATCGCGTGGCGCCTCTTGCCTCGCAACCGAAAGCTCGCAGAATCCACGCGCCGAAACTCCTCGCCGCGTCCAGCGGAAATCCCCCATCCCTCCAGGAGTTGTCGTATGCCGCGAACGCTCGCATTCGCCATTCCCCTCGTCCTCCTCGCCGCCTGCGCCGGAGGCGAGAAGACGTCGGACGCCGCGCCGGATACCACGGCCGCGGCATCGGCCGCCACGAGTCCCCCCGAAATCACGATCGTCGCGAAAGACTTCGCGTTCGAGGCACCGGACACGATCGCCGGCGGGTTGGTCTCGCTCAAGCTCGTGAACAACGGCACGACGTATCACCACGTGCAGCTCGTGCGACTACTCGACGGCAAGACCTTCACCGACTTGACCGAAGGATTCAAGACGATGAAGCCGGGAGAGCCGCCGCCGCCGTGGATCGAGGACGTTGCCGGGCCTAACGCGCCGGAGCCAGGGGGCGAATCGCGGCTGATTCGCGAGCTCACACCCGGCAACTACGCGATGATCTGCTTCGTCGACACGCCGGATCACATTCCCCACCTCATGAAGGGGATGATGAAGCCGCTCACGGTCACGGCGCCGGCGACGCAGGTCGCGGCACTCCCCACGAGCGACGTGACGGTCCAGGCGACGGACTACGACTGGACGATGACGGCGCCGCTCACAGCGGGGAAGCACGTCATTCGCATGGAGAACCTGGCGCAGCAGTCGCACGAGCTCTTCCTGGTAAAGCTCGACAGCGGCAAGACGAAGGACGACTTCCTCAAGTGGGGAGCGACCTACGCGGGGGCGGTGCCGGGGAAGGCGATGGGCGGGACGTCGGCGCAGAAGAGCGGTGAGGTGGCGTATCTCCCCGTCGACCTCACGCCGGGCAACTACCTGTTGGTCTGCTTCGTCCCCGATGCCAAAGACGGAAAGCCGCACCTCGCGCACGGGATGATCAAGGAGTTCGCGATCAGCTGAGCCGAAGTTCGCGCGCGGCGCACGAATACCGCGCCGCGCGCCTGTACCGCGCTGCTCCCTCGCTTAGCGCGGCAGTATCGCTCTGTATCACGACTACCTCCCGGGCGGTCATCCGGCCGCACGGGAGGCGTGTTGTTCAGGTCGACGCGGCGCGCGCCGGTGCAGGCGACCTGAGGCAGGTGCAACCGGCGCGCCCGGCTTGCCAAGGTCGCGATGGGATGCGAAGATGGGATCGTCGTTCGCGCCACCCCGCCGATGAACACCCCCCTACGCGGGAACGGATGAACGCCCGATAGCGTCCTCCTTCCTTTCGTCGGTACACGCCGACGAGTTTGTTCGCGTCCGGTGAGAGTGTCGCCCATGATTCTGCTGGCGAGTTCGTTCTTCCTTCGGGATGATCCGAAGCAGCGCGACCGGATGAAGCCGTATCCGCCGCTCGCGACGCTCCTGGTTGCAGCGGTGTTGCGCGAGCGCGGACACGAAGTCGCGTTCTTCGATGCAACGCTGGCTGGCGGAACAGGAGAGTTCACCGAGCTGCTCCTTCGCTTGCGTCCGCCGATCGTCGCGATCGTCGAGGACAACTTCAACTACCTCACGAAGATGTGCACCGAAGCCTCGCAGCGGGCGACGGTGGCGATGATTCGTGAAGCGCGGCGCGCCGGGTGCATGGTCGCCGTCAACGGATCCGACCCGAGCGATCGCCCGGCGTTGTACCTGGCGGCGGGGGCACATGCGATCCTCTCCGGCGAAGTCGAGGTCATCCTCCCGCAGCTCGTCGATGCGTGGGACGCGTCGACAAACGCGCCGCTGTCGGGAGTCGCCGGACTCTGGCTCGACGACGGCGCAGGCGGAGTGCACGCCACGGCGGCCGCGCCGCGTGTCGAGGACCTCGACGCGCTCCCACTCCCCGCGTGGGACCTCGTGGATGTCGAACGGTATCGCGACGCGTGGCATGCGCGGCATGGCCGGTTCTCGTGGAACATGGCCACCTCGCGCGGTTGCCCGTTTGGCTGCAACTGGTGCGCGAAGCCGATCTTCGGCCGACGTTACGCACAGCGCGCTCCGGAGTGCGTGGCGGACGAGATGCAGCGCCTCAAGTGGGAAGTGCGTCCGGATCACATCTGGTTCGCCGACGACATCTTCGGACTGACGACCCCGTGGATTCTCGCATTCGCCGACGCCGTGCGAGAACGCGACGCGCGCATTCCGTTCATGATCCAGTGCCGCGCCGACCTGGTGCGCCCGAACGTGGCGGCAGCACTCGCCGAGGCCGGGGCAGAAGAGGTCTGGTTAGGCGTGGAGTCGGGATCGCAGCGCATCCTCGACGCGATGGACAAGGGGACGACTCCCGACGACGTGCGGCTGGCGACGCAGGCGCTGCGCGAGCGTGGGATCCGGGCCTGCTGGTTCCTGCAACTCGGCTACCCATCCGAAACGTGGCAGGACCTGATCGCCACGCGCGACCTCGTGCGCGAACAGCGGCCGGACGACATCGGTGTATCGGTCGCCTATCCGCTGCCGGGAACGAAGTTCCATGCGCGCGTGAAGGCCGAGCTGGGCGAACGGCGCAACTGGCAGCATACAGACGATCTCGCGATGCTCTTTCACGGCACCTACTCGACCGAGTTCTACCGCCTCCTGCGCGACGCGCTCCACGACGAGGTGCGCCGCGGCACGCCGGACGATCGGCGCTGGGCACAGCTCGCGCGCGACGAATTCGCCTTCCGCTCACCGAGTCCCCTTGTCGCTGCCGGCGATTAGCGAGGCGCGCGTGCCGGAGCACACGCTGTCACCGTCGGCGCTGGCGTTCGACGCACTCGCCGAGCGCTTCGACGAGCGCTTTGGCGCGTGGGAGAGCGTCGCGGCGCAGCGCCGCGCGGTGCGTGCCGCGTTGGTCGGGCGCTTTCCTCCCGGTGCTCGCCTACTGGAAATCGGCGGTGGGACGGGAGAGGATGCGGCGTGGCTGCAGGGAGAGGGGCGGCACGTACTGCTGACCGATCCATCGCCGACCATGGTGCGACTGGCCAGCGCCAAGCTCGCGCGCACTGGCGCCCCAACGCCGATCGTTGCAGCTGCCGAGTCGCTGTCGCTGGTCGCGCACGACGCCAGTGTCGCGGCCATGCTCCCGATGGATGGCGCGTTCTCGAACTTCGCCGCGCTCAATTGCGTGGCCGACCTGCGCGAAGTCGCGCGCCCCCTCGCTCGGCTCGTGCGCCCCGGCGGACACCTGGCGCTCGTGCTCTTTGGGACGGCCTCGCTCGGCGAAGTGGTCGTCCAGGTGGCGCGAGGCGACTGGCGAGCCGCCTTTCGCCGCATGCGACACGCCGACGTCGACGCACGCGTCGGCGGAAAGATGTTTCGCGTGCACTACCACAGCGCAGCGGACGTGTCTCGCGCGTTCGCGCCGTGGTTTGGGGCGATGCGTCGTCGCGGGATCGGCATCTTCGTTCCACCAAGCGCGGCCGAACCGTGGATTTCGGGGCGTCCGCGCCTCCTTCGCGTGCTCGAACAACTGGACCGCGCCGCCGAGCGACCTCTGGCGATCTTTGGCGATCATGTGATGTACGAACTCACGCGTACCACGGTTGTCGGGCCGTCCGAGGCGGGGGAACGCACGCCGTGAGCACCGCGCCGGACCTCACCCGCTTTCGGACGGAGTATGCGGCGCACCGCGCGAGCGAAGGGCGCAGGTACGATCGAGCCGAGCTGCTCGCGCTCCCGTACCTGCGGCAGGGGGCGCACGCCGATCAGTGGGCGGTTCGGGCGCGTACCTTCGACGCGTTCCTCCGGCACACGCTCGAGCCGATGCGCCGAACCGCACCGGGCCCGCTCCGGCTCCTCGACCTCGGCGCCGGCAATGGATGGTTGAGCTGGCGCGTGTCGTCCCTCGGCGTCGAGGCGACAGCGCTCGACATCCGCGACGATGCGATCGATGGACTCGGCGCTGCGAGCGCTTATCTCGAGGGCGATGCACACCGCTTCGCGAGGGTGGTCGCATCGTTTCACGCCATGCCGATCTGCAGCGGCTCGTTTGACGTCACGGTGTTCAATGCGTCGCTGCACTACGCCACCGACCTCACCGGCGTACTCGCCGAGGCGCTCCGGGTGACGAGGGCTGGGGGAAAGATCGCGGTGCTCGACTCGCCGTTCTACACATCGGAGGAAGACGGCTGCGCGATGATCGAGGAGAAGATGCGTTCGGCGACTCGTACCTTCGGCGAACGCGCAGAGGTACTCACGTCGATCCCGTTCGTGGAGTTCCTCACGCGCGAGCGGCTGGAGCGCGCCTCGCGCGGGCTGGCGCTGCGTTGGACGCGTCGTGCCGTCCGGTATCCGCTATGGTACGAGTTGCGCCCGTGGCGCGCGCGCCTTGCGTCGCTGCGTGCGCCATCGCGCTTCGATGTGTGGGAAGGGGTGCGCGCATGATCCTCTTCGTGAACCCTCGCGCCACCCGCCCCGGGAACCGGCGATTCCCGCTCTCCATCATGGCCGTCGGTGCTGCGCTTCCCGAGGGGGAATCGTGGGAGATCATCGACGGCAATCGACCGGGGATCGACGTGCTCGGCGAACTGTCGGCGCGCATCGATGCGCGCGCCGGGGGGCATGATCCGGTACGCGCCGTGGCCTTCACCGTGATGCCGGGGCCGCAGCTGGTGCATGCGGTGCCGTTGAGCCGTGCGCTGCGCGCGTCACATCCGGAGCTCCCAATAGTTTGGGGTGGCAACTTTCCGAGTCTGTATCCCGCGCCGGTCCTGCGCTCCCCGTACGTCGACTGGGTGGTGCGCGGGCAGGGAGAGGAGACGTTCGGCGAACTGCTCGAGGTCCTCGCCGGGCGTCGCGATCCCACCGAAGTCGCGGGACTTTGCTTTCGACAGCGCGATGGTTCGCTCTGGCTGGGGCGCGAGCGCGCCTGGAAAGGGCCGAACGAACTCCCGGCGCCGCCATACGAGCGCATCGATGTGGGCGACTATCTGCACCCCACGCACCTGGGGCGACGCTCGGGGGTGTACCAGTCTTCGATCGGGTGTCCGCACGGGTGTTCGTTCTGCGGCGTCATCTCCGTCTTCGGGCGCAAGGAGCGGCAGCAGTCGCCCGAGCGCACCGTGTCGCACCTGCAGTACCTCGTGCGCACGCACGGCATGGATTCGGTGCACTTCTACGACAACAACTTCTTCGTCGCCGAAGCGCACGCCCTCGAAGTCGCCGAGCGGCTGCAGCCGTTGCAGCTGCGGTGGTGGTGCGAGGCGCGCGTCGACACGCTGAGCCGCTACTCTCATGCGACCTGGCAGCGCCTGGCACGCGCCGGTCTCACGATGGTCTTCTGCGGCGCGGAATCGGGGTCGGACACGGTGCTGGAGCGCATGCACAAGGGGACCACGACGGCGCAGATTCTCGAGGTGGCGGGGCGCGCGCGCGAGCATGGAATCGTCCCCGAGTTCTCCTTCGTCTTCGGCGACCCGATCGATCCGGGGCCCGAGATCGAGAACACGCTGCGATTCATCCGCCAGCTGAAAGGGGTGAATCCGGACATGGAGCTGATCTCCTACTTCTACACACCCACTCCACAGCGGCGCGGAACGTACGGCGACGTCGATCCGCTGGCCGGTACGCCGTCGACACTGGAGGAGTGGATCGAGCCCGAGTGGGTTGCGTGGATGACGCACGAGGATCCTCGCGTCCCGTGGCTCGACCATCGTCTCAAAGCGCGCGTGCAGGACTTCGAGCTGGTGCTCAAGAGCCGCTTTCCATCGGTGCACGACAAGCGCACGGCGAAGTGGGGGAAGTTCGTCAACCAGTGGCTCGCGCGAGGGCGTTGGAGCCGAGCCGACTACGATCGGCCAGCAATGCTTCGTCGGATCCGGCGCTGGGCACAGACGACGCCCGACGATGCGCAGCTCTACGGACACCTGCGCGAGCGCACCGCGGCGTCGCCGCCGCCGCTCGCCGCCGCGGTCGGCGCATCCACGTGAACGCGGTCGACCGCCTGACGCCGCGGGAAGGATATCGGCGCTGGGCACCGCACTACGAACGTGAGACCGTGGTGAGTGCGCTCGACGACGCGATCGTTTCGGAGATGTCGATCGCAACTCGCGGGCGACGCCTCGTCGACGTGGGGTGCGGCGTGGGGCGTCGCCTGCGCGATACCGACGCGAGCCTGGCGGTGGGCATGGACCTGAGCCCGGAGATGCTGCGGGCTGGCAATGCATCGTTGGTGTGTTGCGTGGCGACCGCCGAGTCGTTGCCATTTCCCGATCGGTCGTTCGATGTCGTGTGGTGCCGGCTGGTCGTTGGTCATCTTTCGTCGCTCGAGCGCGTCTATCGCGAGCTTGCCCGCATCTGCGCGGTCGATGGCGATATCATCGTGAGCGACTTTCACCCCGCGGCGACACACGCGGGGCACCGTCGCACCTTTCGCGACGAGTCGGGCGTCGTCTTCGAAATCGAGCATCACCTGCACGACCTCGATGCGCATCGCGCGGCGACGTCGCCGGCGGGGCTGGCGATCGTCGACACGCGGGAGGGCGTCGTAGGCGATGCGGTGCGCGACTTCTACGCGCGGGCCGGACGCCTCGATGCCTTCGAGGCGCAGCGCGGGCTCCCACTCGTCCTCGGCCTGCACCTGCGCCCGCAGCGATGAGATATCGCATCGTCGCGGCGAACGCCTCGGTCGGCGTCGAGGATGGGAAAATCGTCGCCGACGCCGGGCGCTTCGACTTCACGCTCGACATTCCCGACGGCGAACTCCGGCCGGGGCTGATCAACGCGCACGACCACCTGCACCGCAATCACTACGGACGCTTAGGGTACCCGCCGTACGCCAACGCCTACGAATGGGGGCGCGACATTCACGAACGTGACGCCGAGACGATTGCTCAAGGGAAGGCGCTCGATCGTCGGTCGGCGATGCTCAACGGCGCGTGGAAGAATCTGTTTGCCGGTGTGACAACGGTCGCGCATCACGATCGGTGGGAGCCGGAGCTTCTCCCCGCGCTCCCGCTTCACGTGGCGCGCACGCGCGTCGTGCACTCGCTCGGGCTCCCGTCAGCTGCAGACGAATGGAGCGGGAGTTCGGCGCCGCTCGCCATTCACCTCGCGGAAGGGGTCGACGATGAAGCCGCCGAGGAGGTGCGCGAGCTGGAGCGGCGGGGCTTCCTCGACGAGTCGCTCCTGGCGGTGCACGTGGTCGGCGCCGACAATGAAGGGATGGAGCGGCTGCGAGCGTCGGGGGCGGCGATCGTGTGGTGCCCGTCGTCGAACCTGTTCCTCCTCGGCCGCACCGCATCGTCCAAGCTGCTGGCGGAGGGAATCGACGTGCTCGTGGGAAGCGATTCGCGCCTGACCGCCGACGGTTCGTTGCTCGACGAGCTGCGGGTGGCGCGGAAGCTCGGATGCGTGTCGGACCAACGACTGGAAGGAGCGGTTGGCGCGACGGCGGCACGCCGCCTTGGGCTTGCTGCGCCGTCGCTCGACGTGGGCGCGGTGGCCGACGTCTGCGTGATGCGATGCCCGCTGCTCGAGGCGCGCGAGCGCGATGTCGCTTTCGTGGCGGTAAGTGGCCAACCTCGCGTGATCGATCCCAGCGTGTGTCGGGGCGAATTGCCGCTTGGCGGCGGCAAGGCCGTACAGGTCGATGGCGTCGCACGCCTGGCGTTCGGTGAGCACGCGCCCGAACGGCAAGAAGCTGGCTCGCGCGCATGAGCGAAGAGTTGCGCGCGCGGGGCAGTGATGCGCCGGACCAGGAGTCCGACATCGCCGACTTCGCGTCAGACGAGAACTGCGAGGGCGAGCCGCTCCAGCGCGTGCTCCTGTCTGTGCTTGGACATTGTGTCGCGTTCCACAGCAACGACGCACGAATCGTCGACATCGCGCGCGAGCGTTATGCAGTGTGGGACGAGAATCAACCTGAAGAAGGGGCGTCGCGGCTGCACGTGCTCATCGCCGTCAGTCAATTCACTCGAGCGACCGGTCGACAGAGCACCCCAGCGACGCTCGCGCGGCCCGGCGGGATTCCGCTCGCCCTCCAAGCGCCCGATGCGTTCGCGGTGGTCTTCCCCGCCGATCGAAGCGCCACCGCCATCATCCATCCCACGCTTCTCGCGCAACCGCAGTTCTTCGCCGAGGAGGTGCTCGACGCCCTGCTGCTCGCCCTCGTCGCACGATTCGACCGGCACCCGCTCCATGCGGCCACGATCGCGCGAGGCGAGCACGCAGTGCTCCTCTACGGCGCCAGCGGAGCGGGGAAGAGCACGCTCGCCTGGATGGCGCACTCGGCTGGTCTCCCGGTACTCGGCGACGACCGTGCGTGGATCCAGCTGCACCCGGCGTTCAGGCTCTGGACCGAGCGCGCGCGGGTGCGACTCCACCCGCAGGCGATGCAGCACTTTCCCGACGCGGATCGCGCGCGCCTCGGAGTCGAAGCCGCGCGTGGTGACAAGTTCGTTGCCATGCTCGACCGCGGCGCTGGCGTGATGATTCCGATCACGCGCGTGACACCTTGCCTCCTGGCTCGCTCGACATCGCACGCGACGCTCGAGCGCATCGGGAGCGATGAGATGGTCGACGCGCTCTCGCGCGACATCGCTCCCGGCTTCGATCGCTTTCCCGTGCGACACGCCGAGGTCGTGGCCCGCGTTGCGGCTGACGGAGGGTGGCGCCTGGCGCTCTCGAACGATCCGTGGGAAGCGCTCCCGCACCTGCGCACGATGCTCGACGGATAAGGGCCGCCGCGCCACTCAACGGAAGAAGGGAAGCTCCTCA
>CAZWVG010000008.1:0-14005 GCA_964637355.1 uncultured Gemmatimonadaceae bacterium | reverse complement strand
AAACGCGCGTGCAGCCTCTCGTTGTCGAGCACCGACCAGCGCGGGCGTCGTGCCGGCGCTCCGAACGCTTCGCTCGAAACGCGCGCGATTTCGGTACAGCGATGCGCACTGCGCGCGGGATCGTCGGCGAGAATGCGCTGCGCGAAGTCGTACCACGTCGTGCTCCCCGAAGCGGTGACGTGAAATGTCCCGCCGGGGCGTGGTCCTGCTCCGCGTGGTGCGTCGAGCACGTCGTCGATCATCGTCACGATCGCACGGGCGACGGCGCGTGCACTGGTTGGCGCCCCGCGCTGAT
This sequence comes from uncultured Gemmatimonadaceae bacterium, assembly GCA_964637355.1. Taxonomy (GTDB): domain Bacteria; phylum Gemmatimonadota; class Gemmatimonadetes; order Gemmatimonadales; family Gemmatimonadaceae; genus SCN-70-22. The sequence continues at coordinate 13,710 of CAZWVG010000008.1, read as the reverse complement.
CGTCGACGACCTCGAGGCGCTCACGTTCCCTGGCCAGCCGGCGAATCGCCTCGACGAAGTTTCGTCCCCCTGCCGAATAGACCCAGCTCGTACGTACGATGAGATGCGGACCGCCCGCGCCCTCGACGGCTCGCTCGCCGGCAAGCTTTGACGCGCCGTACACGTTGAGCGGTGCTGGAGCATCTGTCTCCGTGTAGGGGTGCTCGGCCTCGCCGTCGAATACGTAGTCGGTCGACAGCTGCACGAGCCAGCGCCCATCGCGCGCGCACTCCTCAGCGAGAACGCCGGGTGCGTGGGCGTTGATCGCAAAGGCATCGTCGGTCTCACGCTCGGCGCGATCGACGGCGGTGTAGGCCGCCGCATTAATCACGACCGCCGGATCGGACGCGTGGAGCGCCCGGCGCAACGACGCGCTGTCGCGCAAGTCGACGTCGGCGCTGGGCGGTGCGAGCACGCGCGCGCGACCATGCAGCTGCTCGCGGAGCGCCGTGCCGATCTGTCCGCTCCCGCCCAGGAGCAGGATCGTGCGCTCGCCGGCCATCACGCGATCACGGTTGGTACCGCGGGAGTCGATCGGTGGGGATCTCGGCGAGGCGCGGTGCGCTCGCATCGCGCGGCGACACGTGGGGCGATGTCACGGGCCATTCGATGGCGAGCGCCGGATCGTCCCAGGCGATGCCGAGCTCTGCATCGGGGCGATAGGGCGCAGAACACTTGTAGGCCACGAGCGCTTCGTCCGACAGCACGACGAAGCCGTGGGCAAAGCCCGCCGGGAGATAGAGCTGGTAGCGATTCTCGGCGGAGAGCGTCGCGCCCGTCCATCGTCCGAAGGTTGGCGAGCCGACGCGCACGTCGACCGCCACGTCGAACACCATCCCCGCGAGCGCAAAGACGAGTTTGGCTTGCCCGCTCGGGTGTTGCAGGTGCAATCCGCGCAGCACTCCCCGCCGGGAGTGCGCGATGTTGTCCTGCACGAACGGTCCCTCGATGCCATGGGCGGCGTAGCGCGCGGCCGAGAAGGTCTCGCCGACGTAGCCGCGCGAATCCGGGAAGAGGCGCGGCTCCACCAGGCGCACGTCGGGAATCGACAGGCTGGTGACGTTCATTCGGGGCGCTCGCCTTCGAGCGTCTCGAGGAGTGCCCGCCCGTACGCGCTCCCCGCCAGCCGCGACGCGAGCGCGCGAAATTCGGCATCGGAGATGTAGCCCATGCGCCAGGCCACTTCTTCTGGTGCGCCTACCTTGAGCGCCTGACGCGCCTCGATGGTGTGGATGAAGCTGGATGCCTCGTAGAGCGACTCATGCGTCCCCATGTCGAGCCATACGACGCCACGGCTCAGGACTTCCACGCGCAGCGTGCCGCGGGCGAGATACGCGGCGCTCAGGTCGGTGATCTCGTACTCTCCGCGCGCCGATGGTTGCAACTGGGCAGCCAGCGCAGGGGCGTCAGCATCGTAGAAGTAGAGCCCGGTTACCGCGAGTCGCGAACGTGGCACTGCGGGCTTTTCCTCGATCCCAAGCGGGCGACCGCCAGCGTCAAGCTCCACCACACCATACCGGCTGGCGTCACGCACACGGTAGGCGAAGATCGTCGCCCCGCTCGTCGCCTGCGCCGCCGCGAGCACCTGCGATCGCAGCCCCGCACCGTGGAAGATGTTGTCGCCCAGGATGAGTGCCGACGGTGCTCCGTCGAGGAAATCGCGACCGATGACCAGCGCCTGTGCCACGCCGTTAGGCACGGCCTGTTCGGCGTAGGAGAATCGCATCCCCCACGCACGTCCGTCGCCCAGGAGCGCCTCGAAGCGCGGGCGATCGTCGGGTGTGGTGATGATGAGCACGTCCCGCATTCCCGCCAGCATCAGCGTGGTGAGCGGGTAGTAGATCATCGGCTTGTCGTGCACCGGGAGGAGCTGCTTGCTCACCGTGAGTGTGAGCGGATGCAGGCGCGTTCCCGCGCCCCCGGCGAGGATGATTCCGCGGCGCGTCATCGGGGCGCCTCCATTCCGAGCCGGCGACCGTCGTAGCGCCCAGCCTGCACGCGCGCGATCCATTCCTGATGGGCGAGCTGCCACTCGACCGTGCGGCGGAGCCCCTCGTCGAGCGACACCTGCGGCGCCCAGCCGAGTGCGCGCCGAGACGCCGAAGGGTCGATTGCATAACGATAGTCGTGCCCCGGGCGGTCGGGGACGGCGGTGATCAGCGCGCGTCGGTCGGGGATGTCGGTGCGCGGTGCGAGCTCATCGACGACGCGACAGATCGCCTCGGCAATCTCGCGGTTGGGGCGCTCGCATTCCGCGCCGAGGTGGTAGCTCGCGCCGGCGACTCCATGCGAGGCAACGGCGAGAAGCGCCCGCGCGTGATCGTCGACATAGAGCCAGTCGCGCACGTGCCGTCCGTGGCCGTAGAGGGGAAGCGACTCACCTTCGATCGCCCGCTGCGTCATGAGCGGCACGAGCTTGTCGGGGAACTGGAACGGACCGTAGTTGTTGGTCGAGTGCGTGACGATCGTGGGAAGTCCGTAGGTGTGATGCCACGCGCGCGCCAGGTGATCGGCGGCGGCCTTGCTGGCTGCGTACGGCGAACGAGGCGCGTAGGGCGAGTCTGCGTCGAACCGACCAGTCTCGCCGAGCGCGCCGAAGACCTCGTCGGTCGACACCTGTACGAATCGGAAACGCGCCGCTCGTTCGGCGGGGAGCGCTCGCCAGTGCCGCAGGCTCTCCTGCAGGAGCGTGAAGGTCCCGAGCACGTTCGACGTCATGAACGGTGCCGGCGCGTCGATCGACCGGTCCACGTGCGACTCGGCCGCCAGGTGCAAGATTGCCTGCGGGTCGGCGTCGGCGATGATTGCGCGCATCGCGGCGGCATCGCATACGTCGATCCGCTCGAAGCGATGCGACGGATTCCCGGCGACCTCGGCGAGCGCTTCGAGGTCGCCGGCATACGTCAACTTGTCGACCGTGACGACGCGATGCGCCCCACCGCCGACGAGCAGCCGAACGACCGCCGACCCGATGAACCCAGCCCCGCCAGTGACCAGTACGGTATCCACGAACTCCCGATTCGATGAACGCCCGGCGCGAATCGCGCGCCGCGCAATGCTCGTTGTGCGCGATATCGTGAGGTGCAACGCGTCACAGGTTCGGTCGCGCTCACGTCCGACGAGATCGGGCGCGACCATTTGCCGAGAAACTCGCGAGAAATCAATGCCTGCGGCCCGACGGATGTCTACCCGCACCGCGGGAGGCGGTCGCGCGGGGACGAGGGGAGGGCGGGCGCTCTTCCCTGTTCGCGTCGCCGAGGGCTACATTCGCTCCGCCTGCAACTCCCCACGACCTGACCGCTCTTTTCGGATCAGGATGTCATTTCTTTGGCGCCTGTCGGTCGTCACGTGTTTCTGCGTGTCGGCCACGCTGGTTGGCGCGCAGCAGTTACCGACGACCGACCAGGCCCGGCGCCTGCTGGTCACACGCCCCGATCTGGTTGCGCAGCTCCGAAGGGAGATTGGTGCAAGCGGGCTGACCCCCGATCAGATTCGGGCGCGGCTTCGTGCTGCAGGCTATCCCGAAGACATCCTCGATGGCGTCCTTGCTCCCGCGCGAGGCGCGGGGGACTCGCTCTCCACCTCGCTTCCCACGAGCGAGATGCTCGATGCGGTCGCCGCGCTGGGGATCGTCGATTCGATCGATACGACCGAGCTGCGCGCCGAGCTCCGCCGTCGTAGTGCGCTCCCGCGCGCCGGCGACCGACGAGGGCGCCGGATCATGGGAAGCGATTCGTTGCCGCTCGCCGACTCCACGCGCAGCGTCGACCCCGATTCGGTGGAGATGCAAACCGTCATCGACTCGCTTGGTCGCGTGGTGACAATGCCGCGCCCGGTTCGCCCCAAACCTGTGTTGCGTACGGCCGACGACAGCGGCTTCACCGTCTTTGGCGTGCGCGTCTTCGAGAACTCGACGACCCAGTTCGACGCCAACGCGGCTGGGCCGGTCGATCCGAGCTATCGACTCGGCCCCGGCGACCAGCTGGTGTTGATCATCACCGGCGACGCGGAGCGCTCGCAGGTGCTCGACGTCACGCGTGAGGGCTTCATCGTGGTGCAGGGAGTCGGGCAGCTCCCGGTAAGCGGGCTGACGCTGGCGCAGCTCGACGAACTCCTCTTTCAGCGATTGCGTCGCGTGTATTCCGGGCTCGGGCGCGGAATGGATGGATCGTCGCACTTCTCCATCAACGTGGCGAAGCTGCGAAGCAACCAGGTCTTCGTGCTCGGCGACGTGGCGGAGCCAGGGAGCTATCGCGTCTCGAGCGCGGGAACGGCGCTCACGGCGCTCTACGCGGCCGGCGGGCCGACGTCGGGCGGGAGCATGCGCCGTATCGAGATCCGTCGCGGGGGGCGCCTCGTCGATTCGCTCGACCTGTACGACTACCTCCTGCGTGCCGACGGCTCGCGCGACGCGCGACTGCAGAACGGCGACGTGGTCTTCGTCCCGGTGCATGGCCCTCGGGTACGCATCTTTGGGGAGGTGATTCGTCCGGCGACCTACGAGCTGCGTGCCGGCGAGACGCTGCAGGATGCCTTGCAGGCGGCGGGCGGCTTCACGCCCGAAGCAGTGCGACGTCGCATCCAGGTCTCGCGCATCCTCCCGTCAGGTGCACGCGACGGGAGCGATCGGGCGCGCGTGGTGCTCGAGGTGAGCGCGTCCGGTGCCGGGGCCGCCGACAGCGCGCCGCGTGTCCCCCTCGAGGCGGGCGACGTGGTGTACGTGCGCGGCGTCAACGAACGCGTCTCGCGCCGCCTCACCGTGGCGGGGAGCGTGTGGAGTCCCGGCGAGATCGGCTTCAGCGATGGAATGCGTCTCTCTGATGCCATTCGCTTCGCGGGAGGGCTCAAGCCCGACGCCGTCCGCTCGCACGTGCTGGTGTCGCGACTCCGCGCCGGCGACTCGGCGCGGGTACAGTTGCGGGGCACGCTCGGTGAGGCTGGTGGCGAGGGTGATCTCGCGCTGCGTGAGGACGATGAGGTGCGCGTCTTCGCTGTAGGAGAATTGCGCGACGTGGAGTTTGTCGCGGTCACCGGTGCCGTGCGTCGACCCGGACGCTACGCCTTTCGCGAAGGAATGACGCTGCGCGACCTGGTGCTGCTCGCCGGCGGATTGGCGCCGCAAGCGTGGCTCGACCAGGCCGAGATCGCGCGCCTCCCGCGCGATCGCACACCGGGAGAGCTGGCGACGACGCAGCGCGTGGCGCTCGACTCCAGCTACCTCTTCGTGCGCGACAGCACCGGACGCGTGACCAGCCCGCCAGGTGCACCGGCGGCATCCGCCGCGCGCGGTGGCGACGTGATCCTCGTGCCGTACGACAACGTCGTGATCTTTCCTCAGCCGGAGTACGAGGCGCCGCGCCACGTGACCGTCACCGGTGAAGTGCTGCACCCCGGCACCTTCACGCTCGCGCGCAAGGACGAACGGCTGGTGGAGCTTCTGCGTCGCGCTGGCGGCGTGACGCCAGCGGCCGCGCCTAACGGGATATCGTTCGTCCGTGCGCAGGGACGCCTCGGGCGCGTGGGGGTCGACCTGCGCCAGGCGTACGCCGCGCCGAACGGTCCCGCCAACCTCCTGCTGCAGGACGGCGACTCCATCGACATCCCGGCGGCGAGCGGGATTGTGGAGGTGCAAGGAGCGGTCAATGCGCCGCGTGGTGTGAACTACGTGCGCGGCGAGGGACTCGACTTCTACCTGCGGGGAGCGGGGGGATTGGCACGCAACGCCGACCGCTCGCGCATCTACGTCACGCAGCCCGACGGGCGCGTGGAGAGTCGCGTGGTGCGTCGCTTCCTCCCCGACGCCTCGCCCACGCCGCTTGCCGGAGCGGTGATCGTCGTCGGACAGCTCACCAACGCCGACAAGGTCGACTGGTTTCCCCGCCTCGGCGTGATCGCGCAGATCGTCGGGAGCATCGTCACGATCGTCGCCATCACGAAGCGGTGAGCGACTCCATCGCCCCCTATCTCGCGATCCTGCGACGGCGCCTGCGCCTGCTGGTGCTCCTCCCGAGTGCGCTGGCGTTGGTCGCGCTCACGATGCTGTTGCTCACACCGCGACGCTACCGCGCCACTGCGTCGTTTGTCGCCTCCGAACCGTCGTCGATGAGCAACTCGCTCGGCGCGCTGGGGTCGGTGGCCGCGCAGCTGGGGATCCCGGCGCTGAGCGCCGTTGCTTCCAGCTCCGCGAGCACGTCGGCGCAGTTCTACGGTGAGCTACTCACGTCGCGCGAACTCGTGCGCACGGTGCTCACCACGCAGTACGACGCCTCCGACACGGGAACGAACGGCGGGATTCCGTACCGTGGGACGCTGGTCGACTACCTCGAGCCGAAAGGAAAGACGGCGACCGACTCGCTCGTCGACGCGATCAATCGCTTCACGCGCAACGTCCTCACGGTGAACGTCGACCGGACGACCGGCATCGTGCGGTTGGAGGTGCAGACGCGCAATCGCACACTCTCGGCGCTCGTCACGCGCCGCCTCCTCGAACTGGTGAACGACTTCAACCTGCGTCGTCGCCAGACGCAAGCCGGCGCCGAGCGCGATTTCGGGCGGCTACGCACCGATGCGGCGCTCGACACGCTGCGCAACGCCGAGGCGCAACTCGCCTCGTTTCGCACGTCCAACATCGACTTCTCGCGCTCCCCGCGCCTCGCCGCTCGCGAGGCCGAGCTGCAGCGGCGCGTGGCGCTCGCCCAGCAGATCTACACGACCGTTGCGCAACGCTACGAACTGGCGAACATCGAGTCGGTGCGCAACACGCCGCTGATCACGGTCGTCGATTCGCCCGAAGGGCTGGTCGAGGCACGTCCACGCTACACCGTCTTCATCACGCTCGGGGCGGGAGCGTTCGGACTCCTGGTCGCGATCGCGATCGCGCTGTACTCCGCGCGCGGCACGGAGGAGTGATGCGCATCGGCTTCGATGCCAAGTGGCTCACCTCGGGGCCGCCGAGCGGACGCCGTGTCGTCGCCGGCCTCCTCCGTCACCTGCAAGCGGAGGCAGGGGGGGATGATGTCCACGTCTTCCTGGACGATCGCACACCGCGCGCCGCCGACGAGGCACAGGTCGATGCCGATCGGCGGCACTTCGTCTGGGCGCGAAACAACCAGTTGGCGAACCTCTTCGTCGTTCCGCGGCGCGCCGACCAGCTGCAGCTGGACGTCGTCGTCTACCAGAACTTCGCCCCGCCGCGGGCACTCGCGCGCCACCGGCGTATCGCCTTCGTGTACGACGCCATTGCCGAGACGCGTCCGCGCGACTTTCGCTGGCGTGAGCGGCTCTACCTCGCGCCGCTGCGTACGCTCGCGGCGCAGGCCGACCGGGTCTGCACCATTTCGCTCGCCGAGCAACGAAGGCTGACCGCGCTCCGCTACGCGACACCCGACCGCATCGACGTGGTCGCGCTCGGCGTGGATCCGCAGTTTGTCCCGCGCGAGGCGCTCGCACCGGCGCGGGTCGAAGCGATCCTGGCAGAACATGACATCGCCGGCCCCTTCGTGCTGTATGCGGGGCGGGTGAACGCGCGCAAGAACGTGGAGACGCTGGTACGCGCCTTCGCGCGCATCGCGGATCCGGCGATCTCGCTCGTCGTCGCCGGCGACGCCGACGGGACAGCGACACCGCTCCCGGCGCTGGCCCAATCGCTGGGGGTCGCCTCGCGCGTGCGCTTCCTCGAGCGCGTCGATGACGAGACGCTGCGCACGCTCTACGCGAGCGCTGCGCTCTACGTCTATCCGTCGTTGGACGAAGGGTTCGGGCTCTGTCCGCTGGAGGCGATGGCGGCGGGGACGCCGACGCTCGTCTCCGACATTCCGGTGCTCCGCGAGGTGTGCGGCGACGCCGCGCAGTACGTCGATTCTCGCGATGCCGGCGCGCTGGCCGCGGCGATTGCGGCGATCATGGGCGACGGCGTACTGCGCACGTCGCTGGGCGCACGTGGTCGCGCGCGCGCGGCGTCGTTCACCTGGTCTGCGGCGGCGCGCAGTCTCCTGGCCGCGGTCCATCGTTCGATGGAGCGTTCGGCGTGAGCATGCTTCGTCGTACCGTCGAGCGCATCGTGGCGCGGCTCAAGGGCGAGCCGGGTTACCGCCTGGCCTCGGCGCTCGACGATCGCCAGCTCGCCGCCGTGGTCTGGCACCGCGGTTGGCAGGTGGTGCGCGGGATCTCGCTCCGCCTGCGCAACCGTCAGGTGCACGGCGTGGTGCTGCGTGGTCGACGGGTGGTCGTCGAGCATGCGTATCAGTTCCGGTCGGGTCCGTCGCTGATCCTCGAGGACGACGTGACCATCAACGCGCTCTCCCGCGAGGGCGTGCAGCTGGGGCGTAACGTCACGATCGCCCGGCGCGCCATTCTCACCTGCACGGGCGTGTTAGCCGAACTGGGGGTGGGCATCACCATCGGCGACCGCTGCGCCGTGGGGGCGGGGTCGTTCCTCGGCGGGCAAGGGGGGATCGCGATCGGGCGCGATGTGATCATGGGCCCGGCGGTTCGCATCTTCTCGGAGAACCATCGCTTCGACGCCATGGATGTCCCGATCCGCGATCAGGGGACCGAGCGCGCTCCGGTGGAAGTCGGCGACGATTGCTGGATCGGCGCGGGGGCGACGATCGTCGCGGGGGTGCGGGTGGGGGAGGGGAGTGTGATCGCTGCGGGCGCGGTCGTCACGCACGACGTCCCGCCATTCTCGGTGGCGGGCGGGGTGCCGGCGCGCGTGATCAGGTCGCGACGGCGGGAAGTCCCTCGGGGGGACGATCGTCCCGCGCTGTCGCTGGAGACGCCGACGGGGCGGGTGTCGCCTCGCGCGCCAGGCGCCCCTCGGCGGCGAGGAGGCCCATGAGGAGCCACGGGAAGCCTAACGACAAACCGCTCGTGGCGAGAAACGGGACGAAGAGTGTCGCCACGCCGACGGTGAGCGCGAGCGCCCGGGCGGCGGCGCGAGCGTCGTACGCGGAGCGGCGCCGCACCGTCTCCATCCCGCGAGCGAGCACGCTCCAGAGCGCGCCGCACCACGCCGCCAGTCCGAGGATCCCGGTGTCATGAAGCGCCAGCAGCAGGTAGTTGCCGATCCACAGGCTGCGCCAATTCTCGAATTGCTGGAAGTCCGATCCCTGGGCCACCAGTGGGGCGAAGCTGAACGTCCCCCAGCCGACGATCGGGTGATCCACCAACTGCTGCAGCGCGAGGGAGTACGTCACGAACCGCAGCACCACCGTCTGCGACCCGAAATTGACGAGGTTGAGGAGCTTGAATCGGAGCGCGGTGGCCGTCGCTCCCGGAAGCAGCAAAAGCACCACGCCGAGCGCGAGCGCCACCCCTAACGGTGCGATGATGCGACGCAGCGGGATGCGAAGCGCCAGGGTGCGCACGCCGACGATCGCGAACCAGGCGAGGCCGAAGATCGCGCCGAGCCATGCCGCGCGGGTGAACGTCAACAACAAGGTCACCGAGGCGATCACCACCACCCAACGCAGCAATGCCGGTGGTTGCGCCGCTTCGGTTCGCTGCGCGCCGATCGCGAGGAGGACGATCGCCATCACCAGGTGGGCGGCCGAAAAGCTCCCGAGCAGGTTCGGTTCCACCATGGTGCCGTATGCACCGTACGCCTCGGTCAGTCGCTCGGCGGCAAGACGGCTCACCTCGGCACCACCCACGGGGAGACCGATCGACGCCAGGACGAACGCCAGCGTCCCGATGACACCGGCGCCGATCGCGCTCCACTGTACGCACCGCAGGAACCGCTCGGCGTCGCGTTCGGTATCGATCACGTTCAGGAGCACCACGTAGATGATCCACACCGACGCGAGGTTGGCGCACTGCAGCAGCGAGTATGTCCGTGCCGGCGAGTGGAGAAGCGTGGCGATGATGTTGAGCAGAAGAATCGTCGCAAGCCACCACACGGTACTGTCGTGCCGAAAGCGTCGCGCGCCGACCAGGAGCTGCGCCGTGAGCGGGACGAGCAGGAGTGCGACGCCGATCTGGTCCAGGTGCAACGACGACGCCCCGATGGGAATCGCGACTCCGTTGAGCACCACGAGGAACGGGAGCGCGAACAACAGCGCGCGCTGCCAGCGGAACGCCGCAACGAGCAGCAGCGGCGCTCCAAGCAAGGCCAGCAGGATGAGGACGATGGTTGCGGGGGAGTCCATGATGCGCGCTCGAAAGTAATGGCCGAACCGAGCGGGGCGCGAATCGTCGATGCGCCGGCCACCGAGAGTCGAACCGAGTCGCGCGTACGCCGCGATCTCGGGCGCTTCGGGTCGGCGACGATCCTCGCCGCCGCCATCGGCGCCGTGCAGCTGTTCGTCATTCCACGCCGCCTGGATGTCGCGACGTACGGCGCGTATCGGATCTTCCTCGTCTACGTCGGATACCTCGGCCTCCTGCACCTGGGGCTCGCCGACGGTGCCTTCCTGCGCTGGGTGGGGCAGTCGCCGGCTGCGATTCGGCGCGAGTGGCATTCCGTGCTGCGCTGGATCGTCGCGCTGCACGCCGCCATCTTGGCCCTCGCGCTCGTCGTCGGCGCGATAACCGGCGATGCGACCGTTCGCACCTACGCCATCGCCTTCGCCGGCTTCGCCGCGGCGGCCAACGTTTCGACGCTCGGCGCCTACGCGCTCCAGGCCGCTGGCGATTTCAAGGGTGCCTCGCTCGTCGCCGTGATTCCTCCGGCGGCATTCGTCATGCTCGTCGTGTTCGTCCCGATGCATTCGCTTGGCGCCACGTGTGCCGCGTACATCGGCGGCTACGCGCTGGCGGCGTTGGTCGGCGCGGCGCGGGTACGTCGCCTGGAACTCGCCCCGCATCCGCTCCCGCACGGTGCACCACTCGAGGCGCGCGCGCTGGTGCGCGAGGGCCTCCCGGTGCTCGGCGCCAACTTCACCGCCGGTCTTTCACAGTTTGCCGATCGGATCCTGGTGAGCGTGAGCGTGCCGATGACGAGCTTTGCCATGTACGGCTTTGCCTCCAGCGTGATGGTAGCGAGCAGTGCGGCGACGCAGGCGCTGTCGCGGGTGGCGCTGTCGCATGCTGGCAAGCGGTCGTTGGAGGGGCGATCGGGTTTCGTCTGGCGATTCCACGACCTCATCGCCGTGGGCTTCGCGCTCGCGCTCGCCGGCGTTCCCGCGTTCGAGCGACTCGTGCAGCTCCTCGTCCCCGCGTACGACGAGGCGCTCCCGATCGTGCGAGGCCTGGTGATCGGTGCCCCCTTCTGGGTGGCGATCCACGTCGTTCTCGTCGGGACGTTGCAGGCGTGCGGACGGGTGCGGCGACAGTTTGCGCTCGAACTCGCCGGCCTCCTGCTCGTGGCCGCGGGAACTGGGACGGCGTTGTTTGCCGGAGCGCCACTGTGGGGCGTCGCGGGCGCCGCGACTGGAGCCGCTGCGCTGACCTGGCTCGGCGGCACCTGGTTCGTGGAGCGATCGGTCGCGGCGCATGGCCTGGGACGCTGGCGCTTTCTGCTCACCGTGGTGACCGTGAGTGCGGCACTCATCGCTGTCTTGCAGCTCTCGGGCTCGTGGCTGGTGCAGACGGCGCTCTATCTCGCCCTCGCCCTCCCGGTCAGCTGGGCATCGTGGCGCGCAACGCGTCGTTGGCGCGCATGAGTACCATGGGAGCGCGAGACGATTCAGGGTGGGAGGAGCACCGCGTGGTGGCGATCGTCGTCAACTATCGCACTCCTGCACTCACGATGGCCTGCGTCGAATCGTTGCTCGCGTCGGACGGTGTCGAGCCGTGCGTGGTCGTGATCGACAACGACTCGCGGGATGAGAGTGTGGGGCAGCTGTCCAAGTTCGCCGCCGCACGCCCGCGCGTGCACTTCGTGCCGCGTCCGGTGAACGACGGCTACACCGGCGGCAACAACGCCGGCGTGGCGATCGCGCGTGCGATGGGCGCCACGCAGGTCCTGATCATCAACAGCGACACCATTGTCGCGCGCGACGCGCTGCATCACCTCACCCGCGCGCTGGCCGACGATCCGGATATTGCACTCGCCGTCCCCTGCATACTCGATGGCAATGCTCCCGGGCGCCTCTGGTTCGGCGGCGCGCGATTCTCACGCTGGAACGGGCGCCCGGTCCACGTCGGATTGGGGCAAGATGCATCACGCGGTTGGTTGGAAGCGCGCGACCTCCCGTTCGCCACCGGGTGCGCGATGCTCATCGCGCTCGATCGACTCGTTGGGGAGCCCTTCGACGCGACGCTCTTCGCATACGCCGAGGACCTCGACCTCTCGCTCCGGCTTCGGTCGCGCGGCTGGCGCCTGCGCTACGTCCCCGCTGCGACGATCGAGCACTTCGAAGGGGGGAGCCACCGACATCGCGGCGGCGGTGCCATGCGCTTCTACTTCACCACGCGCAACCTGCTGCGGGTGATGGCGAAGCACGCGAGCTGGTACCACTGGCCGATCCTCGCGCCGTCGCTTGCCGTCAATGTGGTCGGGCGATTTTCGGCCGTGTCGGTTCGCGACGGCGACTGGGGTGCGCTGGCGGCGATCTGGCGCGGCGCGTGGCATGCCTTCTCTGGGGGGACTCACCCGGTCGAGCGACATCGCCCGGAGCAGGTCGGGGCGGCGCCTAACGCGCGGCCAGTCGTCGGAACAGCGCGTCGTACGCTCCGATGATCGCCGGCCACGTGTACTGCGCGTCGATTCGCGCCGGCGCGCGGCGCCGGTACTCGGCCACCGCGTCGGCATCGGCGTCGAGCGCGTCGATGGCGGTGGCGATCGGGGCGGGATCCGGCGCAAAGAATGCTCCCGAGTCGGCGAGCACCTCGCGATTGAATACGGTATCGCGCGCGAGGACGCAGCAGCCATGACCCATCGCGCGCAGCAAGGCCGGATTTGTCCCTCCCGACGAGTGCCCATGCAGGTACGCGTAGCAGTTGCACCAGAGTTCGCGGAGCAGCTGCTGATCGCTCACGAGTCCCACGAGCCGGATGCGCGGGTCCTCGGCGGCGACGCGCTGCAACTCGGCGTGGAACGCGTCGCGATAGTTTGCACTGCCAACGACGAGGAGCGAGCGCTTCGTGCGCGACGCCCTGAATCCCTCGAGCATCGGGAGGAGCGTGTTCTCCGGAATGAGGCGGCTGACGATGAGGTAGTAGTCGCGCGGTGCAACGCCGAGGGCGTGCAGCCGTTCGGGTTCCGACGACCCTTCGATCTCCGCGCCGTAGGCGATCATCGTCGAGTCGCGGGCGAAATGCTCGAGATAGTACGCGCGCATCGCCTCGGCGTCGGTGACGAGCGCGGTGCACCAGCGCGTCGCCGCGCGCGCGGCAGATCGAAAATAGGCGCGACCGATCGTCCCCCACTTTGCGCGCAGCCAATCGAGTCCATCGACGTTCATGACGACCGGGCGTCGCGACAGGCGCGCCAGCGCGCAGTGGTGCCCCATCCCGACGTTCACGAAAAACCAGACGTCGTAGCGGCGCAGGACGAGTGCGTGCAGCACCGCGAGCAGCGTCGAGATGAGTGCCGAGAAGTTCTTGCCGCCGGGAGACGGCATGTAGAGGAGCTCCACGCCGTCCTCGCGGGGGACGCGACGCGAGAGCGAGTGTGCGCCGCGGCGCGCGTAGATCGTGACCCCATGGCCGCGTTGCACGAGTCCCGGGGCGATCTCGGCGAACGCCGTTTCGAAGCCCGTGATCTCGAGGTCGGGACGAAGCCCCCGC
>CAZWVG010000007.1:0-59223 GCA_964637355.1 uncultured Gemmatimonadaceae bacterium | reverse complement strand
CGACCGGACACCCCGCGGCCTTGGCGCACTGCGGATCGATCGGCGGAAGGTTCAGGCGCGCGAGTTCCTTGTTCACGGCCACCAGGTCGGTCTTCCACACGTTGTCCAACTCCGTCGTGTATCCCTTGAGCTCCGTCGTGAGGATCCCGAAGATCTCGGGCATGTTCGTCGTCGGACGTCCGTCGCCGCGCTCCGACATGTAGAGGAGATTGGCCAGACGGTTATTCACCTTGATCGGGAAGTTCAGCGGATCCTGCCCGCTCTGGTTGCGCACCTGGTAGACCTTCTCCTCCACGTGCGACGCGTCGGTGCGCAGTTTCTCGCCGGCCGACTTGAGCGCCGCGTCGTTCGCTGCGCGCTTGTAGCGATCGTCGAGCTGCGCCTTGGCGTTGCGGATCGCGATCACCGCCTTGTTGGCTTCGGTGGCCTTGTCGCGCACCTGGCGGCCGAACCGATACTGCGCCACGAGATCGGCGTCGGTCACATCGGTGATCCACGGATTGCGCTTCACGACGATCGGTGCCGTCACGCGCCGACCGTCGACCGTCAGGCGCGCCGAGTACTTCCCTGGCGGCACCGCCGGTCCCGCCGTGCCGGCGCCCCACAGGATCATCCCCGGGAACGATTCGATCCCTTCAGCGCGCAGGTCCCACAGGAGGCGCTGCAACCCGGCTTCCTTCGGGAGGTAGGTCACGCCACCACCGCGCCGTCCACCACCGCCAGCTGCACGCGTCGAATCGGGCTTCGTCGTGTCGGGCTCGAAGCTTCGCAGGACCGTCCCCGCCGAGTCGAGGATCTCGAGGCGGCCGGTCTTGTAGGGCTCCTTGAGCCACCACGAGAGCACGACGCCCGAGCCGGAGCGTACGCCGACCGGCGGCGTGAACAGATGCGCCTCGCTGGCAAGGATCGCCGGCGTGGCCTGGCGCAGCGGGGCGATGTTGTCGAGTACCCAGAAGCCGCGCCCGTGCGTCGCGATCACCAGCTCGTTGTCCTCGACGACCAGGTCGGCGACGGGGACGTCGGGCATGTTGAGCGTCAGGTCGTCCCAGTTCGCGCCGTCATCGTACGAGATGTAGACGCCGTGTTGTGTCGCGGCGTAGAGCAGTCCCTTGCGCGTCGGATCCTCGCGCACCGCGTGCACGTAGGCGTCGGCGCGGATGCCGTTGACGATCTTCGTCCAGGTCTTGCCGTAGTCCGTTGTTTTGAAGATGTAGGGTGCTCGGTCGTTGAGGAGCGGCTTGCGCACCGAGATGTACGCCGTCCCCGAGGCGAAGGCGGAGGCGTCGATCTGGCTCACGCGCCCGAAGTCGGGCATTCCCGGTGGCGTCACGTTCGTCCAGGTCTTCCCGAAGTCGCGCGTGACGTAGACCAGCCCATCGTCGCTCCCCGTCCAGATCACGTTGACGTCACGCTTGCCGGGGCCAACGGAGAAGATCGTGGCGTAGACCTCGGGACCGTTCATGTCGCCGGTGATCGGCCCGCCCGACTTCTCCTGCGTCTCGGGGGCGTGGCGCGTGAGGTCACCGCTCAATCGCATCCACGTCTTCCCGCCATCGCGCGTGGCCCAGAGGCGCTGCGACGAGACGAAGAGGAGCTTGGGATCGACCTTGGAGTAGAGGATCGGGAAGGTCCACTGCCAGCGTTCCTTGATCTCCTTGCTCGGTTCCCCCGAATAGAACCAGGGGTACGGATTCACCTCGCGCGATGTTTGCAGCCGGCGGTTGAACTTGTCGACGTAGGCGCCGTTGTTGGTGCCGGAGTAGAAGATGTCGGGATCGAGCGGATCGGGGGCGATGTAGCCCGGCTCACCGCCGCCGGCGACGTACGACACCGCCATCCCGCCGAGGGTGATGTCACGCGTGGAGTCGGCGCGCGCGCCACCCCCGCCCCCGCGCCGCCCACCGCCACCCAAACCGAACGCAGCGGCGTTCCAGTTGAACGGGACGCAGAGCGTCGAGTTGTCCTGCTGGCTTCCGCAGACGTGATACGGCGTGTGCGCGGTGGTGATGACGTGATAGAACTGCTCGGTGGGATAGTCCTGATCGGTCCACTTGCCGGCCGTGTTGGTGCTGACGGCGCCGCCGCCGTCGTTGGCAACGACGAGGTGCGACGGATCATCAGGATCGATCCAGAGGTCGTGCAGATCGCCGTGCGTCCCGTTGTTGACGACCTCCATCGTCTTGCCGCCGTCCTTCGAGCGGAAGATGGAAGTATTCTCCATGTAGACCACGTCGGCGTCCTTCGGGTCGGCGAAGACGTGCGTGTAGTAAAAGGCGCGCTGCCGGATGTCGCGCTTGTCGTTGACCAGCGCCCAGGTGGCGCCGGCGTCCTCGCTGCGGAAGAGTCCACCGCTGTCGTTCTCCACGAGGGCGTAGACGCGGTTGGAATTCGCGCGCGACACCGAGACGCCGATGCGTCCCACCATCCCCGAAGGCATTCCCTTGTTGCGGGTGATCTCGGTCCAGGTCTCGCCGCCGTCGGTGCTCTTGAACAAGCCGCTCCCCGGGCCGCCGCTCGACATCTGGTATTCCTTGCGGTACGCCTCCCAGAGCGACGCGTAGATGACGTTCGGGTTGTTGGCGTCGATCGAGATATCGATGGCGCCCGTCTTGTCGTCGCGGAAGAGGACGCGCTTCCAGGTGTCGCCCCCGTCTGTGCTCTTGTAGACGCCGCGCTCCGAGCTCGGCACACTGTACTTCCCGAACGAGGCGACGTAGATGATGTCGGGGTTGGTGGGGTGGATACGGATCTTGGAGATGCCGTCCACATCCTTGAAGCCGACGTGCGTCCAGGTCTTCCCGCCGTCTCGACTCCGATAGACGCCATCGCCCGGCATGATGTTGCCGCGGATACAGGTCTCCCCGGTCCCGATGAAGACGAGGTCGGGATTGGACTCGCTCACCGCGACCGCACCGACGGAGGCGCTGGTGATGTCACCGTCGGTCACGGGGTGCCAATTCTCGCCACCGTCGACCGTCTTCCAGAGTCCGCCGCCGACGGCGCCGAAGTACGCTTCCTTGGGGCGCCCCTTCACGCCGCTCACCGCGATGGAGCGTCCGCCGCGGTCCGGCCCGATGTTGCGCCACTTGTAGCCGGCGAGGAGGGAGGAGTCGACCGCCATTCTGCCGGCCGCCAGGTGCACCGGCGGCGGGAGCGGCGGCGTGGAGTCGACCGGGACACCGAGGATCAGGGCGGGGAGAGCGAGGAGACGCAGCGGACGCAACGGGAGCATGACAGGCGGGGTTCGGGCTGCCTGGCCGGGGCGAGGGGTCGCGCCGCCGGGGCAGGGTGATGGAGGTCGGGCTATTCGGGCAACGTGCGGGCGAGCGGCAACGTTGGCACCGGGGGGGCGTGGGGGGTAGGGGTCGCGCGCCAGCTCGATCGACGGCGTGCTATTCTCATGCAGGCGCTGCTTCATGCAGCGCGTCCGCCAGCACCACGTCCACCGTGGAGATCATGACGGCTACTGCGCACGCGCACGTGCCACCGGGCCCCCGCCGCCGATTCCCGGGTGACCTGTTGATGCGCATGACCCGCGATCGCATCGGCTTCTTTCGGTCGATGGCGCGCGACTATGGCGACGTGTCGAGCGTCGAGATCGGCGGGCAGCTGGTGGTGATGCTGACGCACCCCGATGACATCCGCGATGTGTTGGTGACCCACGGGCGCCTCTTCACCAAGGGGCGGGCGCTCGAGCGGGCCAAGCAGCTCGTGGGGGAAGGAATTCTCACCAGCGAGGGCGCGTTGCACCTGCGGCAACGGCGGCTGGTGCAGCCAGCGTTCCACCGTGCGCGGGTCGCGGCGTACGCGGAGCAGATGGCGGCGCTCGCCGGCCGGCATTCCGACGGTTGGCAGGAGGGGACCGAGCTGGACGTGAACGCCGAGATGATGCGGCTGACACTCAACATCGTGGCGGCGACACTCTTCAATGCGGCTGTTGACGACGAAGCGCGAGAGATCGCCAGCGCACTCGACGACGCGTTCGACGCGTTCAGCTTCGGCTATGGCCCGTTGACCGCGCTCCTCGATCGCATTCCCACTCCGGCGCGCCGGCGTTTCCGTGACGGTCGCGCACGACTCGACGCGACGATCTACCGCATCATTCGTGAGCGGCGCGCGTCGCCGGAAGATCGTGGCGACTTCCTGTCGATGCTGCTGACGGCGACCGACACCGAAGGGGACGGGGAGGGGATGTCGGACGAGCAGCTGCGCGACGAGGCGATCACGATCTTCCTTGCGGGGCACGAGACCACGGCGAATCTCCTGACCTGGACGTGGCTCCTGCTGGCGCGGCATCCGCACGTGGAGTCGGCACTGCACGACGAGCTCGACGCCGTGCTCGAGGGCGGACGCCTTCCTCGCTTCGACGATCTCGCCCGGCTGACCTACACACGGAATGTTCTGGCGGAGTCGATGCGCTTCTACCCGCCGGCCTACATGATCGGGCGGCGATCGACGGCAGAGTATCGCGTTCGGGACTATGTGTTCGCCCCGCGCACGGTCTTCCTCCTCCCGCAGGTGATCGTGCACCGTGACCGGCGCTGGTGGCCGAACCCCGACACGTTCGATCCGGATCGCTGGCGTTCGCCCGACGAGACCAGGCCCAAGTTCGCGTATTTCCCCTTTGGCGCCGGGACTCGTGTGTGCATCGGCGAGCAGTTCGCCTGGATGGAGGGGACGCTGGCGCTGGCGACACTGGCGCGGCGGTGGCGGGTGCGCGTGCCGGGGCCCGATCCCGAGCTGGAGCCGATCATTACCTTGCGACCAAAGGACGGATTGCCGGGCCGGATCGAGCGACGTTAGGGTGACGTCCTTGACTTGAAAGGGCGGAAGACGCAGAGGACGCGGAGGTTACGCGGAGGGCGCCGGTGCGTTGAGGCGCGATGGCGCTTTGAATGTACAGATGATGGTGCACTGCCTCGGGCTATCGTGTGGTCGACACACAAACAACATTCTCACCACAGACGACACAGAGGACACAGAGGACACAGAGGACGGTGTGGGGGTGAAATCGATGGCAACCATGAATCTCTGCGCCTGGCGAGATGAAGGTTTCCCGCGACGAGTCTCCTCCGCGGACTCCGCGTTCTCTGCGGTTCATAGCACTTGAGGATGCCCGAGGCGGACGCCACAAAGAGCAATTGACCGCAGAGTCCGCGGAGAACGCGGAGGAATTGCGGCGAAACTCCCGAGTCGCAGAGATCGAAGCGCTGTGACCTCTGTGACCTCTGTGACCTCTGTGGCAACATGCTGTTGACGGCAGCCAGAGTGTCGCGACGACCACGAGACAGCACACCCGTACCACGAATCCGCCAATGAACTGCCCCGCGCCGAAGGTTCTCCGCGCCTGCGCACTGCTGACCCTACAGCTTGCGTGCGCCAATCCGTCCTCTGACGCAAAGTACGCGAACGGCGCGGCCGCGTCGGGCACGAGCGAACCGTATCGCCCTCGGTTCCACTTCACCCCCGACTCGGGGTGGATGAACGACCCGAATGGGCTCGTCTACCACGCGGGGACGTGGCACCTCTTCTACCAGTACTATCCGGACTCCACCGTCTGGGGACCGATGCATTGGGGGCATGCGACGAGCACGGACCTCGTGCACTGGGACCACCGGCCGATCGCGCTCGCTCCCGACTCACTCGGCTACATCTTCTCCGGATCCGCCGTCGTCGATGCGGCAAACACGTCCGGGTTAGGGAGCGCTGCCAATCCCCCGCTGGTCGCGATGTTCACCTACCACGACATGGCCGCGGAGAAGGCGGGGAGCCGGCAAGTGGAGTCGCAGGCAATCGCCTTCAGCGTCGACAGCGGACGAACGTGGCAGAAGTACGCGGGCAACCCGGTCATACCAAACCCCGGTGAAGAGAACGATTTCCGCGATCCCAAGCTCATACGCGATGACGCGCGCAACCAATGGGTGGTGGCGCTCGCGGTCGGCGACCACGCGGAGTTCTGGGGCTCGCGCGATCTCAGGTCGTGGAAAAGGCTCAGCACCTTCGGTGAGCACTATGGCAGTCACGCCGGCGTATGGGAGTGCCCGGACTTCCGCCCGATGCGCGTCGAGGGGAGCGGCGACACGAAGTGGGTGCTGATCCAGAACATCAACCCGGGACATCCCAACGGCGGATCGGGGACGCAGTACTTCGTTGGAGATTTCGACGGTACGACATTCACGCCCGACGCACGCTTTGCCGCGGACGTCCGCGAGGGGAAGGCGATCTGGCTCGACGAGGGGCGCGATGACTACGCAGGTGTGACCTGGAGCAATGCCCCCGATGGTCGTGTCGTGTTTCTCGGATGGATGAGCAACTGGTCGTACGCCCAGCAGGTCCCCACCGGGCGCTGGCGGAGCGCGACGACGGTTCCGCGCGAGCTGACGTTGCAGCTGACGCCTCGCGGCTATCGCGTGGTGGCCAACCCGGTGCGCGAATTGGAAGCGTTGCGGAGCAACGAATCGTCACTCGCCTCGGGGGCACTTGCCGGAACGCGGGAGCTCACGACGCAGTCGGCAGCGAGTCCCATCTCGATCGAGGTGGACCTGACGATCGTCATCCCGCAGGGGTCGACCGCGCGCGCGGGGCTCGAGCTGAGCAACGCGAAGGGGGAGCGCTTTCGTGTAGGCTACGACGCTGCGGCCAAGGAATTCTTCAGCGATCGTACCGGTGCCGGAGCGAACGACTTCTCCCCCGACTTTGCGCCAAAGATCTCAACTGCTCCGCGCCGGGCCGCTGGAGACACGGTACGCATGCACGTCCTCGTCGATGTCGCGTCGATGGAGCTCTTCGCCGACGGCGGGCTGCAGGCCATGACCGAGATCTTCTTCCCGTCGTCCCCCTTCGACCGCGCCGCGCTCTTCAGCGAGGGGGGCGACGTCAAGCTGGTTGGCGGAAAAGTGTGGGCGCTCGCGAGGTGACACGCGCGGCAACGTCGACGATCGCCTCGTCCCTGCACACGGCTCGTCCCATGATCCGGATGCGCGGCCGTCCCTGAACGGTTGCGCGCGCCCTGAGCACACCGTCGATTGAGAGGCGTCGGCGCCGCGGCGCCCATTCGAACGACCCGCGAGGTTCGGCACGACCGGCATGTACACGACCTGTACGTTCTGCTATCAGTCGCTGGGGACCAACGCGTTGCTGGAGACATTTCCGGTGGCGCGCCGAGTGGCGTTCGATCCGGCGAAGGGTTGCTTGTGGGCCGTCTGTCCGGCCTGCGCGCGCTGGAACCTGGCGCCGATGGAGGAACGCTGGGAGGCGACCGACGAGTGCGAGCGCCGCTTTCGCAAGACCGCCCTCCGGTACTCGTCCGGCAATATCGGGTTAGCGTGGCTCGCCGAGGACGTCGAATTGATCCGCGTCGGCGCCGCGCTCCGCCCCGAAGTCGCCGCCTGGCGCTACGGCCGCATGCTGCAACGTCAGCGCCCCCTTCGCACAGTGCTCGCCGACCGCGCAGCGCGCGCGCTCGCTGGTGCGCTCATGACCGTAATCCCGACACGAGCGCGCGCACCGCGGGACCCACGCGCGATCGCCTCGCGCCTCATGGCGTCTCTTCGCGGTAATCGCGTCCTCGACCTCGTGCAGCTGGCGGACGGAGTCGGCGACGAGGCTCTCGAGTCGGACGCGCCGTCGACGGAGCTCACGTTGCACCACCCGAGTGACACTCCGCTCGCGGTCGTGCGCTATCGCCACCTGCTGGGCGCGGCGCTGGTAAGACCGGAGCCCGGCAACCCATGGTCGCTGCACATTCCCCATGACCACGGCGTACTCTCGGTCGCCGGCGATCGCGGCGTGCGGCTGGCGGCACGGCTGCTCTCGGTGATCAACGGTTCGGAGCGCGGTGGCGGCTTCTCGCGCGAACTGCTGGAGACTGCAGTCGCCAAGGTGGACGACAGCGCGCAACCCGACAGCTACTTCAATCGCGTCCTCGCCATCGCGCTGCGCACGCGCTGGGGACGCGAAGGAGAGCCGGCGCACGAAGGCACTGGTGCACTCGCACTCGCGTCGGTCGACGTTCCCGCTTCTCCCACCGAACGCATGGCGCTAGCCCTCACCGGGCGCACGTTCTGGGGAAATGGCGGGATCGGGAGCGAGCCGAGTACCGCGTTGCTCGACGTTCCGCTGGTCGATCGCCTCGCGCTGGAGATGGCGGCGCACGAAGAATCGGAGCGACGCGCGCTCGACGGTGAGTTGGCCGAACTGGCTGCGGCCTGGCGTGAAGCCGACGAGATCGCGACGATCGCCGACGCGCTGATCCCCACCTGAGCGTCTACCGAGACGCGTTCGAGGCCGCCGATGGAAGAACGTAAAGGGCGCGATCCTGCGACCAAGCTGCCGAACGCGCTCGCCCATCTCTTCTCCGAACTCACCCTCGGCGCCGACAGCGGTGGTGGCGCGTTCATGCTCAACTCGGGCGACGTGGGCCTGTTACGCTCGCTCGACAAACTCTCATATGCCGATGCCTCGCACGCGAGTGAAGGGGGTGCGACGATCGCGGCGCATGTGACCCATGTGACGTACGGGCTCGCCCTGATGAACCGCTGGGCGCGCGAAGGGGGAAACCCGTTTGCCGATGCGCGGTGGGACGAGGCGTGGAAGGTGTCGAGCGTGAACGAGGCGGAGTGGGAGGCGACGCGTGCGGCGCTCCGCGCCGAAGTCGAACCCTGGCTCGAGATTCTTCGCACGCCGCGCGAGACGTCATGGATCGAGCTGACGGGGATGATCTCGAGCATGGCGCACCTCGCCTATCATCTCGGTGCGATCCGTCAGATCGCGCGCGGGGCTCGCGGTCCGCGCGAGGGGACGTTCACGCAATCGTAGGTCGCACTTGCGCACCTCCACCCCTCGCGTGCATGTTCCCCTCTCATTCAGAGGGGAAACATCGTGCTCGATCCCGACGGCGGACTGCTCCGCGGAA
Organism: uncultured Gemmatimonadaceae bacterium; assembly: GCA_964637355.1. Taxonomy (GTDB): domain Bacteria; phylum Gemmatimonadota; class Gemmatimonadetes; order Gemmatimonadales; family Gemmatimonadaceae; genus SCN-70-22. The sequence continues at coordinate 50,309 of CAZWVG010000007.1, read as the reverse complement.
CGCTCGACCTCCTGATCCTCAAGGCTGTCTCCTGGGGGCCGCGCCACGGCTACGCCATCGCCGAGTGGGTTCGGATGGTGACGGACGATGAGCTGCTGGTGGAGGAGGGACCGCTCTACACGGCGCTCCATCGCCTCGAGAAGCAGGAATGGATCGTGGCCGAGTGGGGGTACTCGGAGAACAACCGCAAGGCGAAGTACTACCAGCTGAGCCCAAGCGGGCGAAAGCAGTTGCGCGCCGAAATCACGGGGTGGGAGCGCTACGTCCGCGCGATCGGCAAGGCGATCGGGGCCGCCGCCCCGGCATCGGCCTGAGGAGGCGCGCGTGCGACGGATCTTTCGCCTGGGGGCTGGCCGGCGCGACGTGGAGCGCGAGGTAGACGACGAGATCGCCTTCCACCTCGCGATGCGCGCGCAGAAGCTCGAGGCGCACGGCCTCTCACCCGAGGCCGCGAAGCGCGAGGCGCTGCGACAATTTGGCGACCTGCACGCAGTGCGGGAACGCTGCGTCGTCACCGATCACGCGAGGGAGCGAAACGTGCGACGTACCAACTACGTGGCTGAGCTTCGGCAGGACATATGGCAGGCATTCCGCGTGTTGCGGAACGCTCCCGGTTTCGCGCTTACCGTCGTCATCATGCTGGCGGTCGGCATCGGGGCCAACACCGCGATCTTCACGCTGGTCGACGCCGTTCTGCTCCGCACACTCCCGGTGCGCGCACCGGAGGAGTTCGTCGCCATCGGCGATCCGTCGCGCGTCAACTCGTTCTCATACAACACGAGTCCGCAGTCATCGCTGATCTCCTACCCGCTCTACCGCGAGCTGCGCGCCGATACGTCGGCTGTGCACGGGCTCCTCGCCTCGGCGCTGGCGATGCGCACCAACGTCCTCGTCGACAGCACGGACCGGGAGCCCGAGCGCGCGCGCGGGCGTTTCGTCTCGGGCAACTACTTCCAGTCGTTAGGCGTACCGGCAGTGGTGGGGCGCACCTTCGACGCGAGCGCAGACGAGTCGATCGGCGCCGCACCCGAGGTAACGATCAGCCATGCGTATTGGCAGCGGCGCTTCCATGGCGATCGAGGAGTCGTGGGGCGCGTGATCCGGGTGAATGGTATCGCGCTGACGATCGTCGGCGTGACTCCCGAGTCCTTCACGGGCGAGATCGTGGGCGCCACGACCGACATCTGGATGCCGCTCACGATGATCGACGTGCTCAATCCGGATTCAGACATTCTGGACGATCGCAACGCACATTTCCTTCTCCTCCTTGGACGCCGCAATGCCGGCGTTTCCCTGGGAGCGGCGCGGGAGGCGATCACCGCGCAGGTGCGGCGCCGGTTCGGCGAGCACCTCAACAAGGACACCTCGCCGGAAGACGTGAAGACGCTCCCGGTACTGGTGTCCGACGGTTCGCGCGGATTCTCGCGCGTGCGCGCAACATTTGGCACGCCGCTTCTGACGCTGATGGGCGGTGTCGCCGTGCTCCTCCTCATCGTTTGCGCCAACGTCGCGAATCTACTGCTCGCGCGCTCCGTCTCCCGGAGTCGTGAGATGACCGTTCGGGTGGCCATCGGCGCCGGTCGTCTCCGCATCGTTCGCCAGCTCCTGACCGAAGCACTCATCCTGGCGCTGCTCGGCACGGCAGGAGGGCTCGCGATCGCGTGGTACGGAAGCCGGCTGCTGCTCGCACTTGCGTCGACGAGTCCCGAGGCGATGCCGCTGGCGGTACGTCTCGACCTTCCGGTGCTGGCCTTCACCGTGCTCGCATGTGTCATCGCCGTGCTCGTGTTCGGACTAGCCCCGGCGCTGAGTGCGTCGCGCGTCGACCTGGCGTCCGCCATGCGCTCGCACGCGCGATCGGTCACATCGGCCGGTGGCGGGCGTCATGGCGCACGGATTTCGTTAGGCCAGCTCCTGATTGCCGGACAGGTGGCACTCTCCCTCGTATTGCTGGTGGCCTCGGCGCTCCTTGTGCGTTCGCTGCAGCAGATCCAGCAGGTCGATACCGGTCTCGATCGAGACCACCTGCTGATCGTCATCGTCGACAAGTCGGTGCGCCGCTATACGCCGGAGCGAGCATCCACCCTCACCCGCGAGCTGACCGAGCGCATTTCACGCGTGCCGGGCGTCTCGGCTGTCAGTTTCTCGGAGAACGGAATCTTCAGCGGGAACGAGTCGGCCACATCGCTCAAAGTGACAGGCTACGTCGCGCGCAGCGCCGAGGATAGTTCGGCGAACTACGACCACGTCGGCCCTGGATATGTGCACGCGATCGGAGGCCGCCTCCTGCAGGGCCGCGAGTTCGATGCGCGAGACGTCGCCGGCGCAGAGCGTGTCGCGATCATCAACCAGTCGATGGCCGAGCACTACTTCGCTGGCAGGAGCCCGTTGGACGAATTTCTCCGATTCGACGATTCCGTCGCCGTGCGTGTCGTTGGCGTGCTCGGAGATGTGCGTGACCACTCGCTCGAGGGAACGCCGGCGCGGCGCTTCTACCTGCCGTACCAGCAACCGCTCTACGGCGATCCCGGTGGACTCGTACTGGAAGTGCGTACTTCCGGTGACCCCGCGCTCGTCCAACTTCCCGTGCGTGAGGCGATTCGCGCGGTGGATCCGCTCCTCCCGATCGATTCCACGCGTCCCCTCTCGGAACTCATGGCGCGTTCCATCCAGGCCGAACACGTCCTCGCACGAGTCTCAAGCGGCTTCGGCATTCTCGCGCTCCTGCTTGCCTCGCTTGGTCTCTACGGCGTGCTCACCTACGCGATCACCCGGCGCACGGGCGAGATCGGGTTGCGCGTCGCACTCGGCGCGCAGCGGAGCGCGGTAGTTCGTATGGTGCTGCGCGATGCGCTGCGGCTGGTAGTTGCAGGTGCATTCGTCGGTGCGCCGCTCGCCATCGGAGGGGCGCAGCTGATCCGCAACCAATTGCACGGAATCGAGGCCATCGATCCCCTGGCGATGAGCGTGGCGATCTCGATCCTGCTGGCGAGCGCGCTTGCCGCCGCGCTGATTCCCGCCCTTCGCGCCTCGCGCGTCGACCCGCTCACCGCACTCCGGGAGGAGTAAAAGGAGAGAAGACGAGAAGACGAGAGGACGAGAAGCGGCCTACCCGCCCCTCGTCCTCTCGTCTTCAGAAAACTGACAACTGCCCTATTGCACCTGTATCTGCGTCCAGCTGAACGGGTATGCCGCCGACGGATCGATCGTCAGCTTCACCCAGTCGATCGGGGAGGCGTCGGTCGGCGCCTCGATGCTGCGGTCCACGATGATCTGCGTCACGTTAGGCAGCGGGGTGAGGCCGTAGAGCGTGAACCACGGCACGCCGACATCGACGCGCAGGTCGTGGCTGTCGCCCGACACGAGCAGGACGGGGAGCCCGAACGAGGCCGACAGCTGCGAGAGGCGTTCGACGAAGAGCTGGTGACCGCTGAACTGCGCACCGGCGGCGCGATCGGCGGGGTTCCAGAGATCGGCCTGGAAGAAGAGCACGACCCCCTTGGCGTGGGTGCGCGTCGCCTCGGCGAAGGTGTACTCCAGCCAGGCGATGTTGGCGGCATTGCGACCGGCGTATTCCGCCTCGCGCAGCAAGGTCTGTTCGGGCGTCTCGCCGCCCTGCGCCGGCTCCTGGAACCACTTGTCGAGCCCATTGTTGGATCCAACGATGTGCAGCGACGCGAAGGTGACGTCGGAGGCGCGCCACTCGGTGTTCTCGGGGTAGCCGGGCTGCGCATTCACCTTCTGGTGCTTGCCGCCGAGGGTGCGACCGGGGTTCGAGAAGAAGATCGAGCGGATCATGTCGAGACGTTCGGTCGGGACATAACCACCGTTGTTGCTGCGGTGGCAATCGGTCCACTCGTTGTCGCCGATGGCGTAGATGAGCCCATCGTCAAAGAGGGTGAAGTTGTCGGCGATACGACGGAACCAGCGATCGGAACACAGAGTGCTCCCCGACTTGATGTCGCCAAGGTGTACCACGCGCCGCACGTCGGGATCGGCGTTGATGCTGTTGATGAGAATCGGGAAGACCGAGATCGCCGACGGCGTGCGCGGCTCGTAGGGAGTGTCGCCGATGAGCGCGAGCGTGGTCGGGCGGTCGTCTGCGCCGGCCGTGCCGACGTCGTCACTCGCGTCGCTGGCGAGTGCGGCGGGAATGGCAGTCGGCGTGGCGGGGCGGTCGGCGGAGCAGGCGGCGCCTAGCGTCGAGGCAACGACGAGGAGCCAGAAGCGGGAGTGAGTGCGCGGCATCATGGCGGGCGATGGGGAAGGGGCGTGTGGGACGGACCCGCACGCTACCCATCGCTCAACACGAATCGGTCACTACCGTGTCGCCGAATGGTGACGACGCTCAACTGGCAGGCGTTTCGCCGAGGTGTCACCTGGTCCCAACGCACGTCCGCCGCCGGTGTCGATGCACCGGCGGCGGGAGGCGGATACCCCAACTGCAGGGAGCGAGGACGGCGGGCGTCAGAGCGAACCGAGGAAGGCGAGGAGTGCGTTGCGGAACGATGCGGGGAGGAGGCGGAAGAGTTCTCGTGACACGAATCCCTCGCCACCGTGCCAGAGAATCGCCTCGGAGAGGTTTCGGGCGCGTCCGTCGTGCAGGAAGGTCGCGTTGGGGTTGACCACTTTCGTGAGGCCGATCCCCCAGAGCGGCGCCGTGCGCCACTCACGACCGCTCGCGAGGAAGTCCGGACGATTGTCGGCGAGTCCGACTCCCATGTCGTGCAGCAGGAGATCCGTGTACGGGCGAATGGTCTGGTTCGAGAGCGCAGGAATGGTCGGATGCGTTCCCGTGTGCAGCAGCGGGACGTGACACGACGCGCAGCCAAGCGCGGTGAAGAGCGCCTGCCCGACACGCACCACCGGATCGTTCATGCGTCGTCGCGCCGGCACACCGAGTGTAGAGACGTAGAAGACGACCGCATCGAGCGTCGCATCGTCGATATCGGGAACGTGGCGGTCGCAGTCGGGGTCGACGTACTGCGCCTCGCAACTCTCCGCCGGGAAGACCGACGTCGTGGCGCCCATGTCGCCATTGTAGGCGCCGGCACTCTGCTGGCGAAGCGCGGGCGTATTCGACTTGAGCCCAAAGCGTCCGACGGCAGGACGACCGGCGATCGCGTCCCACGCCATGTTGACGCGTCCCGAGATTCCATCGTGATTGGCGTCGAACTCATCGCTGAGCGACTGCAGGGTGGCCTCGGGGATCGCTTCGAGCAGGCCGAGGCCGAAGTTCGGAGGTGCCACGCGCGGTGAGATGAGCAGCCCGGCGGGGAGTCCGGTCCACGGCGAGGTCAACGCAAAGCTCGGCGTGCGCAGCGTGAAGCGCGATCCATCGCCATAGCGCCCGCTGGTGAAGGAATGCATGACGCGGACGCTCGCCTCGGGCGCGACCCCGGGGTTCGCGTTGTGTTGCAGTTGGTCGCCGAAACCGGGAGCGCCAAGCGGGCCACCGTTAGGCGACGAACCCGGGACGGACAGGCGCAGGAGCATCGAGACGAGTGGGGTGCCCGGCGCCGGGAGTTCGCCGCGTCCGTCGCCCACGTGGCACCCTTCGCACGATGGGTTGTCGAACGTGGGGCCCAGCCCGCCGCCCGGGCCCGGGCCAGGAACGAGGATCTCGGCGAAGGCGTCGTCGCCGGCATCGTGCAGCACCACGTCGGCTGGGGAGAGGTTCGGAGCCACGTGCTCGAAAGCCTCGGACGTGGCGTCGAAGACGGTCGTGGCGCCGCCGAGCAGCGCTTCTTCGGGGGGGAGTGGCGGGAGGAGTGCGGCCTGGCTGATCGCGAGCGTGACGGAATCGACGAGGGCGGCATTGGCCGCGCGAGGCGGTTCGATCGGTTGGGGTGCGTCGGCGCAGGCAGAGGCGAGAGACAGGAGACAAACGACGCCGAACTGGGCCGTGCCGCGGCGGGGGGAACGCGGGGCCATGCCAGCAACTCTCCGTTTGGGGATGCGGCAATGGTGCGTTCCTCGGGCTCGCCTGTCTGCGATGCGGAGCACACCGTTCTATCTCTTTAGGGATAGACGGACGCGACCTGTGGCTGACGCCGGTTGGCGTTGTGGAATCCGGCGCCGGCGTCAGCCATACGCGGGCGCGTTACCCGTGCGCGATGGCGAGGGCGACCGCGTCGGGACCTGCGGCGAACCGCAACTGACCGCTCTCGTCGTTCGCGGCGCGCCAGACTCCCTCGGCGACGTCGCGCTCACGCGTGAATTCCGACGCGCTGCCGAAGTGGGCGAAGACCTGCTCCGCGAACGGTGCGTATGCCTCCGGGATCAGCCCCTGCATTCGCTCGGCGCCGTTGGCGGCAAAGCGTGTAGTCGGCGCGTATCCGGGCTCGACGAGCTTCACGCGAATGTTGAACGCCTCGAGTTCGAAGGCCAGCGAAGCGGTGAAGCCTTCGATCGCCGTCTTGCTCGCCGTATACGCCGCAACGAGCGGCATCGGTGCGAGCGTCGCGCTCGACGTGACGTTCACGACGACGCCACCCTCGCGCGCACGCCAGTGCGGAAGGATTGCCTGGGTCATCGCCATCACGCCAAACGTGTTCGTTTCGAAGAGCTCGCGTACGGTCGTCATCGGCGTCGCTTCGAACGCGCCCAGGAGTCCGATGCCGGCGTTGTTGACCAGCACATCGACCGGTCCGGCTTGGGCAAGTGCGGCGTGGATACTCGCAGGATCGGTCACGTCGAGCGGAATGACGTGGAGTCGATCGGAGACAGGGAGCAGGCCGATGCGCGGCGAACGCATGGTGGCGACGACGCGCCACCCCTGGTCGTGGAAGAAGCGGGCGGTCTCGAGGCCATAGCCCGACGAGCAGCCGGTGATGAGCACGGTCTTCATGGAAGGGCCTCCCGGAGTTTCGAGGCGATGCGTGCGGCTCACGCCGCGCGACGGGAGAATTGCCTGACGAAGCTGGACGATCTAGCATTCGGAGTCCGTATTTCATTCGCGATCGTCCAGACATGACCGACCCGCTCGCTGAAGTCATCGCACTGCTGCAGCCGCGCACGGTGTTTTCGAAGGGAATCACCGGTGCGGGGCGCTGGGGGGTGCGCTATTCCGACTTCGGCCAGCCCAGTTTCTGCGCGGTACTCGAGGGGCGCTGTCGCCTCGCGGTCGATGGCCACGAGCCCATCACCATCGAGGCGGGAGACTTCATCCTCCTGCCGGCGACGCCGGGCTTCGTGATGTCGGGCTTCGACCCCGTCCGCCCCGTGCGCATCGATCCCAAGACGTCGCCGGCGCCGACCGGCGAGGTTCGCCACGGTACGCGCGGCGGTCGCCCCGACGTTCGCCTCCTCGGCGGCTATTTCGTGTTTGGGTCGCCTGACGAGTCGCTCCTCCTGTCGCTTCTTCCGTCGCTCATCCACGTGCGCGGCGTCGAACGGCTCTCGCTCCTGGTCCGACTGGTGGGCGAGGAGGCGGCCTCGCGCCGCACCGGGCGCGAGCTGGTGCTCACACGGCTCGTGGAGCTCATGCTGATCGAGGCGTTGCGCGCGGTTCCGGGCGACGATGCTCCTCCCGGGCTGCTGCGAGGACTCGCCGATCCTCGGTTGGCGCAGGTGCTGCGTCAGATGCACGCGCAGCTCGCACGTGCGTGGACGGTCGACCAGATGGCGCGCACCGCGGCTCTCTCGCGCTCGGCGTTCTTCGAGCGTTTCACGCGGACGGTGGGGGTGGCGCCGATGGAGTACCTGCTCGCGTGGCGCATGGCCGTAGCCAAGGGGCTCCTGCGCCAGCCCGACGTCGGGATCATCGATGTCGCGCACCGCGTCGGCTACGGTTCGGCGAGCACCTTCAGCACGGCGTTCAGCCGGATAGTGGGAGAAGCGCCGGGGCGATACGCGCGCGGCGCTGCTGCTGCGAGCGCCTAGCCGTGCCCTGTGGACGGACGAGTCATCGAGGGGGTGGTGGCACTTCGTAGCGCAGTTCGGCGAACCCGTCGCCGAAACGCCGTACGGAGACCAGCTTGAGCGGCGGCGACGTGATCGCTCGCGGAAGGAGTGGCTTTCCCGATCCGAGCGTGACGGAGCCGACCTGGACGATGAGGTCATCGAGCAAACCGGCGTCATGGAACTGTCCGACGAGTTCCCCGCCGCCGACGATCCAGATGTTCTGGCCGTTTGCCGCCGCACGCATCGCCGCGTGCACCGGACGCACGTCGCCCTTGACGAACCGAATGTCGGCACCGGGGACCGACGGCAACGCTCTCGTCGAGAAGACCCACGTCGGTTGGGCATACGGCCACGGCGCCGCCGACGCCGTATCCGCCTTCACGACGTGCCGGAGCATCCATCGGTATGTCGCCGAGCCCATCGCGAGCGCACCGACCTCCGCAATGAACTGCGGATAGCTCGTCTCGGCGATGTCGCCGAGTGGGAAGAGCCACTCCAGCGAGTCGTCGGCCGTGGCGATGAAGCCGTCGAGGCTGGACGCCGTGTAGTACTGGGTGCGCATGATCGGACGGGGGAGCGGGTCGCGACCAAGGTAATCGCCGCACCCGCGCTGTCGCCAGCAGTTAGGCCGCGGTGACGAGGCGAGCACTCGCGCGATGAGTCGCGCGGGAATGGTGGCCGTCCGTCGCCCGTTGTGCGCGCAACGATGCACATGCGACGCCTGCGCACACGTGCTCGTCAGGCAGCACGCCTCGTCAGGCGGGCGCGGCCGGTCAATTTGCCAAACCATCCACTGCGCCACCGGTTCATCCCAGCCATTGCGAAGACGAGTGCCTAACCAGCACGTTACCTGTTCTGTCAAAACGCAGTTTGCACCCAGCAAGGAGGATGCACATGAACAGGCGTTGTCTGTGGTCAGTCGCGCTGGTGGCGGCGGGCGCGGCGGCCCTCGCACTCCAGCCGAGTCGAGCCCTCGCCCAGGCGACCGGATTCATCCGGGGCGAGGTCCTGGATTCGGCGTCGCGCCGCCCGGTCGATGGCGTGCAGGTCGTGCTGTCCGGCTCGACGCTCGGCGCGGTGACGTCGAGCGATGGGCGTTACCTCATTCGCAACGTGCCGCCGGGGAGCTACACCGTCCGCGCGACGCGCCTCGGGTTCGGTCCCGCGCAGCAGGGCGTCACCGTCGCCGCGCTCGACACCGCGGTGGCCGACTTCACGCTGCGCACCGCGGCGATCAACCTGTCGCAGGTGGTCGTCGTGGGGTATGGCACGGCCAACCGGCGCGAAGTCACGAATGCAGTCGCGACCGTGCGCAGCGAGGATCTCGTCAACATGCCGGTCGCCAGCGTTGCCGCGGCGCTGCAGGGGAAGGCCGCGGGGCTGCAGGTCGTCCAGAACGCGGGGAATCCCGGCAACGGAATCTCGGTGCGAGTGCGCGGGTCGTCGTCGCTCTCGGCGGGGAACCAGCCGCTCTACGTGATCGACGGGATCCCGATGCTCCGGGACAGCTATTCCCAGTTAGGGATGGGGGGGCAGGACGTGAGCGCGGTGAGCGGGCTCAGTCCCGACGAGATCGCCTCGATCGACGTCCTCAAGGATGCGTCGGCCTCGGCCATCTACGGCTCGCGCGGTTCCAACGGGGTCGTCCTGATCACCACCAAGCGCGGCGCTGCCGGCCGCCCCAAGATCACCTTCAACGGCTACTACGGGACGCAGGACCTTTCGAAGAAGGTCAACATGCTCAACGCGCAGGAGTATGTGTCCTACTTCAATGAAGCGGCGCGCAACGACGGCTATGCCGACGACGAGCTCCCGTTCGTCCCTGGCGTCGACGATACCATCAACACCGACTGGCAGAAGGCGGTGCTCCAGACCGCGCCGGTCTACGACCTCTCGCTCGGCATGACGGGTGGTGGCGAGCGCATCTCGTACTTCGTGTCGGGAGCCTTCTTCAACCAGACCGGGATCCTGCTCGGGTCGCAGTACCGGCGGGCGAACGTGCGCGCCAACCTCGACTTCTCGCCGTCGTCCAAGCTCAGCGTCCGCACGTCGATCGGGCTCGGGCGCGAGGGGAACATCCGCAACGAGAACGACAACACCATCGATGGCGTCGCGACGAACGCACTGGCCAACCAGCCTAACGTCCCCGTGCGCAATCCCGACGGGAGCTTCACCTCGACCGACGATGGACTCGAATACACGAGCCCCGTCGCGCTCGGCGTCCTGGACAACGCCGAGTCGCGCACGCTGCGGGCGATGGGCAACACCGAGATGTCGTATGCGTTCAGCGATCGCTTCCGACTGAACGGACGCGTCGGCGTGGACATGCTCAACCTGCGCGACCTGCGCTGGAACTCGCCGCTGATCATCGGGACGTACGCGGCGAGCGCCGCCGGCGTCGCGCAGCAAGGGAACACGACGGTAAGCCGTTACGTGGCGGAGACGTACCTCCAGTGGGACGTCCCGGGCGAACGGTATGGGCGGCTTTCTGTCGTTGGGGGCTCGGGGGTGGAGTACAACACCAGCGAGAACGACTTCCTCCAGGGCGAAGGGTTCGGGAGCACCGAGTTCCGCTACCCGGGCAACGCCGGCAAGGTGACGTCGTACGACGGCGGACGGCGCGATAACAACCTCGCGTCGTTCTTCACGCGGGCGAACTGGTCGCTCAAGGATCGCTACTACGCGAGCGCCAGCGTTCGCACCGACGGTTCGTCGCGCTTCGGGAAGAACAACCGCTACGGGACGTTCTCCTCGGCGTCGCTCGGCTGGGCGCTCTCCGACGAAGCGTGGCTCTCGGCGATTCGCAAGGCGGGTGACCTCAAGCTGCGGGTGAGCTACGGCGAGACCGGGAACCAGGGGATTCCGGACGACTACGCGTCGCTCGCGCGGTTCGGCAAGGCGAACTACGCCGACGCGCCGGGGATCGCGCCGTCGTCGCTGGCGAATCCCGACCTCAAGTGGGAGACGACGCGCGAGTTCGACGTCGGGATCGACTTCTCGATGTTCGCCGGACGCATCGGGCTCGTCGCGGACTACTTCAACAAGAAGACCGACGACCTCCTCGTCTTCCGCCCGATCACGTCGACCAGCGGCTTCACCAGCGTCTACGACAACATCGGCAACATCGAGAACCGCGGCTGGGAGTTCCAGCTCAACACCGAGCCGATTCGTGAGTCGCGGACGGGTGGCTTCAGCTGGAATTCCGACTTCAACATCTCCTTTCTCAGGAACGAGGTGACCGCGCTCTATCGCGACGAGCCATTCAACAGCGGGATCCGCAGCATCAACCGTGTCGAAGTCGGCCAGCCGTTAGGCGCCTTCCAGACCCTGCGCTTCAAGGGCGTCGATCCCGAAACGGGGAATGCGATCTACGACGACGTGAACGGCGATGGCGAGATCACCGCGGCCGATCGCACGATCGTGGGCTCGCCGCATCCGAAGTACTTCGGCGGCTGGACCAACACATTGACGTGGAAGCGCTTCGACCTGCGCTCCTTCCTGCAGTTCACGCAGGGGAACAAGGTCTTCAACGCGATCCGCATCTTCGCCGACGACGGCGGCTACTACTTCGACAACAAGCTCAAGGACTCGTACGACAAGCGGTGGCAGAAGCCCGGCGACGTGGCCGAGCAGCCGCGCCTGAGCTACGACGGCACGTCGGGGGCGCGCGACGTCTCCAGCCGGTTCGTCGAGGATGGCTCGTACCTGCGCGTGCAGGAAGTCACGCTGGGCTACGCACTCCCGCTCTCGCTCTCGCGGCGACTGAGCCTCTCCGAGGCGCGGCTCTTCGTGTCGGGGCGCAACCTCGCGACCTGGACCAAGTACACCGGCTTCAACCCCGATGTGAACAGCAACGGTTCGAGCGCGTCGATCTCGCTCGGCACCGACTTCTACGCCTATCCGCTCGCCCGGACGATCTCGTTCGGCGTGCGCGGTGCGTGGTGAGGAGGAAGACCATGCCAACTCTCAACAGGATCACTCGCATGCGGCGAATTCTTACGCCGGCCACGCTCGTTGCTTCGCTCGCGCTGACCTCGGCCTGTGACAAGACGCTCACGGTGGAGCCGACGACGGAGGTCGAAGAGTCGCAGGCGATCATCGACGGGCCGAGTGTGCGCGCTGCGCTGGCCGGCGCGTACGACGCTCTACAGGGCGGGAGCTACTATGGCGGCGACTTCCTCTTCGTCACCGACCTGGCGTCGGACGATGTCGCGCACGTCGGCACGTTCACGACGTATGCCGACATCGACCAGCAGGTCACCGCAGCCGACAACAGCACGATGGAGGACATCTGGGACGCGATCTACAGCTCCATCGGTCGCGCCAACACGCTCATCGCCAAGGTGCCAGCCGTCACGCAACTGAGTGAGGATGAGCGGAACGACATCGTGGGACAGGCGCACCTGATTCGTGCGTTAGGCTATCACAATCTCGTGCGGCTCTGGGGGCCGGTGCCGATCCGGCTCACGCCGCCGGGGTCGCTGAACGAGCTGGCCACGACCGAGCGCGCGACGGTGGAGCAGGTCTACACGCAGATTCTCTCCGACATCAACATGGCGTCGCAGCTCATGAGCGACGAGTTTCGCACGACCGACGCCTCGCGAGTCGCCGCGGAAGCGCTCAAGTCGCGTGTGCTGCTCTACCAGAAGAACTGGTCGGGCACGATCGTGGCGGCGAACAACGTGATCGCCGAGGGGCTCGAGCTCGCCCCCAACTTCGCGTCGCTCTTCTCGCCGTCAGCCGAGACGCCGGAGGACATCTGGCGGGTCGCGTTCACTGCAACCGAGTACAACCTCTCCGGCTTCTACTATCTCGCCAAGGCGTTAGGCGGGCGCTACGAGATCGCGCCGACGGCGTCGCTCGAGAATGCCTATGAGAGCGGGGATGCACGCTTGGCCTGGAGCATTCAGCGCGACACGCGAAACCGTCGATATGGCGCGAAGTGGCGCACGACCGAAGGCGCAGAGGACCTGCACATCATCCGCTTCGCCGAGGTGCTGCTGAACAAGGCCGAGGCGCAGGCGATGCTCAACGACCTGTCCGGGGCAGTGGCGACATACAACCTGGTGCGTGAGCGCGCCGGGTTGGATCCGCACACGCTTGGCGTCGATGTCACCTCACAGGCGGAGGTGCGCAACGCCGTGTGGCTCGAACGGCGGCGGGAGCTGGCGTTCGAGGGGGATCGCTGGCCCGACCTGGTACGCACCGATCGGGCGGTCCCGCTGCTCGGGATTCCCGCGTTCCGGGCGCTCTTCCCGATTCCGCAGAACGAGATCGACGTGGCCCCGCGGATCGTGCAGAACACCGGCTACTGAAGCGAGGCCAGTGCGCGCAACTCGCGCGCCTCAAGCAGGCGGGCGGCTCCCGATGGTTTGGGGGCCGCCCGTTTGTGCGCCGTACACTCATGCGAAGCGCTGCGGGAGCGCGTTTACTCCGCGACGTACTTCCACGGTGCTGTCGGCGACTCGCGCCGCCAGATCGTGAAGAAGGCGAAGCTCGGTGCATCGGCAGGCGCACCATTCTGGTGGATCTGCCCGAAGGTGATGCCGAGATCGCCGCTCGAGGCCACGAGCGCATCGTCAGCGCCCCAGGTGAACGGCTTGGCGTCCATCGGCCGGCTCGAAGACACAAAGTGGGCGATGTTCTCGTTGCCGTGCACGAAGTCGGCGCTCCCTCCCCCCAGGTTCATTGCGTCGCGCGCGCCGGACTGGGCGAACGCATTCCCCAGGCCGACGACGTTGGCGAGGTCGGAGAAGGCGCGCTCGGCGGCGATGAGGCCCGCGCGATGCTGTTCGACGATCCTCGCATCGCGCTCGGGGGGCACCAGCGCGGCTGGGAGTTGCGGCGGCATCGAGGTGCGCTCCGCGTCGCCGGATGCGCGCGCTGCGCGCTTGTAGGCCACCACGCGCCACCCCTCCGCGCCCTTGACCCAGTAGGCGAGGTACTTCCCCGGCTGCGGCAACTCGCCGTGCCGAACGGTGATTAAGCCGTAGGTGTAGCCATGGAGCCCATCGGCCGAGATGCCGGCGCGCACGGGCGACCAGTCGACCTTGGCGTCGGCGTTTCCCGGCGTCGCTCGAAGCGCGTCCAGCGCGGCGCCGCGACCGCGCGCCCACTTTCCCTGCGGCAGCGGCATGACGACGTCATCGGCGAACATCGCGTCGAGCGCACCAACGAGGTCCGTTGTTGCAGCTGCGGTGGCGAAGGCCCGGTCGGCGGCGAGGAGCTCGTTGGCGACCGACTGGGGGGACGGCTGACTGGCGAACGGAAGGAGCGCGAGCGCCAGCGCGGCGGAAACGCGAGACCGGAGTTGTGGCATGGGTGAATGAATACGCGAAACGGGCGGCGACGCTATCAACCGCGTGCCCATCGGATCGGGATCGGTGACCAGCCGGATCGCGGCGGTGCCGCGGGGAGGCGGAACGACGGCGATCCGGGCGGTCGCGCACGAGCACACTCACCCTCGGGGCACGCCGTCCATCCCTGCACAGGCGCTCGTCGTACCGCGCGCGTCGGTAACGCGCATCGGAAGCGCTACCGTGGTGCGAGGCTCAGCATCCCGACAGTCGGCGCAACTCCATACGAACCGCCGCCATGCGCTACAGCGCGATCTTCTCAGCAGCTCCGTTGGTAGTACTCGCCCTCGCGGCGCCGAACGAGCGGGTGCATACACACGTTGCGCAGCTTCCCCCGCCGCTGTACTCCGTTGGCGCCGCCTTCGACGAACGACGCGGACGTCTGGTCGTCTTCGGCGGGTACGACGGCACGTATCACGGCGACACGTGGGAGTGGGATGGCGCGCGCTGGACCCTCACGACGTCGAACGGTCCGAGCGCGAGGAACGCGCCGCAACTCGCCTACGATGCGCGCCGCAATCGCATCGTCCTGTTTGGGGGCGATACGCGGAGCGACGGCGCGTTAGGCGACACGTGGGAGTACGACGGCACGTCGTGGACGCAGGTGCCGGTCGCCGGGCCGCCGGGGCGCTCGACGGCGCAGCTCGTCTTCGACTCGCGCCGAGGATGCATGGTCCTCTTCGGAGGCGCCGCGACCGGCGGGCGCATGTTGAGCGACACCTGGGAATACGATGGCACCGGGTGGACGCAGCGTGCCGACTCGGGGCCAGCGCCGCGCACGCTCTACGGCATGGCGTACGACGAGGCGCGCGGGCGCACCGTATTGTTTGGCGGAACCGGCGTTCTCGCGCCGAACGCACCGTCCTTCGGCGATACGTGGGAGTGGGACGGCACGCGCTGGGCTCCGGTCGAGGTCGACGGACCCAGCGCGCGCGATCACGTGGCGATGGCCTACGATCCCGTCAGCCGCAAAGTTGTTCTCCATGGCGGTGGCAATGGTCCGCCGAGCGCGGAGAGCTGGGCGTATGATGGACTCGCGTGGAGGCGCATCACAGCGGATGGACCGCCGCGGCGCTTCGCGATGCTGGCGCCCGACGCCCGCAACCGCCAGCTGCTCCTGTACGGGGGGTTCGACCGGTCGCCGTCGAACGAACTGTGGGCGCTCACTGGTGCGACGTGGAGGCGCGTCGCCCCCTGACAGGGAGCCGCATCGTGCACGCCCGCGCGAACGCTCTGCATGCTAATGGGAGAAGCGCCACGTTCCCCCGAACAGAATGCGTCGCACTCGCATGGACTGCTCAAACGGTGTATAGCCGTCGACGACGACAGCGGTCGAGAACGGGCGGAGTTCGCCATAGCTCACTCCCAGCTGCACGTCGAGAGGAGTTCCCGCCCACGGCTGCCAGCGCGACTCAGCGCCAACGCGGCCACCCCACATCCGCTTCTCGGCCGACAGCGATCGCCCGCTGGTGAGTCCGCGCGACTCTCGCCGCACCGAACCGGCGAGCAGGTCGGCGGTGACTGCGAGCGACGCGTGTGCGTTGCCGAGTACGCGAAACGCAGCGCCTACGTCGCCGGTTCGCAGCCGAGACTCGTCTCGCACTTGCTCTGGCGCGCACCCCCCCGGTGGAATGAGCCCTGCGCAGGGTACGCCGGTCGCGGTACGGTCGCCCAACGCCCACTCGCTTCCGAAGTAGATCGCGACGCCGCCGTCCCTGAGGCGAAAGCGCAGCGAAACGTTGCCCCCCCACAGCGGAGCATCCCGCAGCAGATCATTGGCGCTGAGCGTGACTGCATTGACCGCCAATTCCTGCGCCGAACATCGAGGCGCAACGCACAGCGCGGAAAGTGCGACGGTGATCGAGGTCGTGCGAAGAAGACGTGACGACACCGGGAGACCTCCGACAAAGCGGCGAGCGCCGATAAGGCGTTCGATCGACGAAGCGGATTGTCCGACATCGATCGACGCAGCGGCCATACGACAACCTAAGACGATGATGACGCTGCGATCAGAGCACCTCGACCGGCGTTCGTCCAGTTCCGCTCAGGCGGTCGCGTGGATCCATCCGGCGATGCCGTCGACCGCCTCGCCGTCCACGTGCTGCGGCACGTCGTAGTCCGACGGCGTTGACTCCCTCTCCCCGGCAAAGAACAAGTGATCGTCCGCGGGCAAGACGCGAAAGGTCACATCATCGCGCCCCTCGAGGGCACGACGCCACCCCGCCAGGTCGTCATCGACCGTCACCTGATAGTCACGCCCACCTTGCATGATCAGCATGGGGAGCTGCAGTCCAGCAGCGGTCGCGACCGGATCATAGCCACGCACATCGAGCCAGTAGCTGCCGGAGTAGCCGAACAACAGGTCCGAAGCAGGCGTCGACGGCGAGAGCGCGGGATCGGCCACGCGCGCCGCTTGCTGCTCGAAGGCGGCGACCGCCGACGCGTCGAGACGAGGCGGAACGCGCGAGGCGAGGTAGCGTGCGACGCGCACTGCAGCGAGATGCATGGGCTGCGTGTCACCCGCCAGGATCACCAGTCCCGCGAGCGTCCCCGCCGCCGCCGCGACGCGCGGCGCGATCTTTCCGCCCATGCTGTGACCGACTACGAAGACACGACCCGGGTCGACGCCTTCACATTTTTGCAGCTGACGGATGCCCTCGACAGCGTGCGGTACATAGTCGTCGGTCATCGTGAAGCCAGGGGTGCGCGCGACATGGTCCGCATGGGTGTGGCTGACGCGATCGAAGCGCAGCACGGCAATGCCTCGGCTCGCCAATCCCCAGGCGATGTCCTTGAGCGGCTTGTTGGGCCCCGCTGCCTCGTCGCGGTCGAACGGACCGCCGCCGCTCAGGAGGACGACGCCCGGGACCGAGGTCGCCGCGTGTGGCACGCTCAGCGTGGCACCGACACTGAGCGAGGCGGCATGGAGCACGAGATCGCGCTCGGCGAAGCTCGCCACATTCGCGTAGGCAGGCGCCGACCAGGTGTGATGAGCAGCCGTCTCGAGCCGCAGCCCCTGCACGCGCCCCGCGGTGTCAACCGACATGATGACGGTGAGCGTGCCGGCGTCACCGAGCAGCGGAACGCGCAGGCGGGTGAGTCCGCCCGGCAACGTCTCGCTTGTCGGAGCGTCCGCCCGTGCAATCGTGCCGACCTTCGCACGCTCGGCGTTCCACGAGCGCTCGAGAACGCCCACGGAGACTGCGGCAGCGAGGGGTGGAGCAAAGCGTCGGGCGGCGCTGGCAAACTGTCCGCTGCGGAGTTCGTCGGTTACCGCCCGGGCGATGGCGTGCGCGTCGGTGATCGTGGGCGCTTGTTGCAGATCGGTAGGACGCGGCGTGCGCCGGAGGAGGCGGCGCCAGAACCCGCTCACTGCGCGTCCGCGAACCGATAGAGGTACGGGGCGCGGTGGGAGCGACCGGTTTTCCGCTCGTCCAGCCGTTCCACAAAGCCGCGCTCGCGGATCCACTTCTGGAAGTTGCGGCGGTCGAGCGTCCGCCCGAGCACCGTTTCGTAGAGCCGATGCAATTCGGGCATGGTGAAGCGCTCGGGGAGGAGCGACGCGGCGACCGGCGCGGACTGGAGCTCGTGGCGCACCGTCTCGAAGGCACGCGTCACGATATCCTCATGATCAAACAGGAGCGGCGGATGGTCGTGCAGGTCCCACCAGCGGCATTCTTCCGAAAACACGTCGGGTGTAGGTGTCGCGCGCGCGAAGTCGACCAACGCCAGGTAGCCGACCGATACGACTCGGCGCACCATCCAATGGTCGGCGGGGACCCGGATCCCGAGCGACTCGAAGACCGGCGCGAGCGCGTCCTCGCGACGGTCGATGCCGCCGAAGGCGTGGAACTGCTGCAGGTAGATGCGCTCGAGCCCGGTGCGCTCGGAGAGAACACGCGCCGCGGCGCGGTCGAGCGGTTCGTCATGCCGTACGAATCCTCCGGGGAGACTCCATCGGTCCGTACCGCGCCAACGCAGCAGCAGGACCTTGAGTTCGCCTCTGTGAAAACCGAGGATGCTGCAGTCGACAGACAGGTTGGGAATGAAGGCGCGGTCGCCTCCGGCGAAGAACTCGGTCAGTACTTGTCGGGCATCCATAAGAAGGGAGTCTATCCGTGGCGTATTGCCCGTCCAGTCGGCTAATTCTATTGTGTCCGCAATACACATAGCGCGACGCGTTCGGCGGCGGCTCTCCTCCTCCTCACATCCGCACCTTCCATGAACACAGTACGCACCTCGACGCGCCCGCGCGCGAATCGACGAGTTGTCGTCGCGTGCACCGCGCTGGCGGCGCTGGCATTCGTCGCGCGTGACGAGGCCAACGCGCAGGCAAACCCGCCGGCAGCGGCGACGTGCCTCCCGACACGACCGTTCGCGCCGCCGCCGTTCTATAGATCGACCGAACAGCTCCCTGACGGTCGCGTGACGTTCCGCGTCTGCGCCCCGACCGCGACCACGGCATCGGTCTGGAGTTCCGACGCCGACCCGGCGATCCCGATGTTCGGCGCTGGTGGCGCGCCGGGGGGGCTCGCGATGACGAAGGATTCGACCGGGCTGTGGAGTGCAACCACGGCGATCCCGATGCTCCCCGGGACGTATCGCTATGACTTCATCGTGAACAGCGCGCGCGTCCCCGACCCGCGTGCGACGCGCTTCTCCGAGGAGCGCACCGGGACCAACTCGGTGCTCGAGGTGACGGGAGGGGCGGGGGCGTTCCAGGCGTACGACCCCAAGATCGCGCATGGTGCCGTGAGCACGATCGAGTACTGGTCGTCGACGCTCGGCATCAAGCGGCGCGCGCACGTGTACACGCCGCCGGGCTACATGATGGGATCGACAAAGTACCCCGTGCTGTACCTCGTGCACGGCGCGGGCGACAGCGACGACAGCTGGACGTCGATCGGGCACGCGAACTACATCGTCGACAACCTCATCGCAGCAGGAAAGGCGAAGCCGATGGTGATCGTGATGCCGTTCGGCCACACCCCCGATCGTCCGAACGCCGACATGCTCAGCAACACCGACTTCGGCGATGACCTGCACAAGGACCTGATCCCGTTCGTCGAGTCGCACTTCCGCACGCTCAACGGGCGCGCGACGCGCGCGATGGCCGGTCTCTCGATGGGCGGGGCGCACACGCTGCAGTTCGGCCTCACGCGCCCGGATCGCTTCGGCTACGTGGGGATCTTCAGCATGGGGCTCTTCGACACGACGCAGGTGCGCGTCTATCAGGAGCGCCACTCGGCCGATCTCGCGCGCGGGGCGAGCGGCGCGGAGGCATTCAAGCTCGTGTACTACGCGATCGGGAAGGATGACTTCCTGTACAACACCGTGGGTCCAACGCGGGCGGTCTTCGACAAGTCCGGCCTCAAGTACGTCTATCACGAGAGCGCCGGCGGGCACACGTGGATGAACTGGCGCGACTATCTTGCCGACTTCGCGCCGAAGCTCTTCCGGTAGCCGCGCGCTGGGCGCCGGGAGGTGACGGCATCACCGAGCACGATCGCACTGCACACACCGATGCCCGCCTCCCGCCGCCTCGAAGACATCTCCTGGACCGACGTGCGCGCCCTCCTCGACGCGGGGACGCGCACGATCATCGTGATGACGGCGTCGATGGAGCAGCACGGGCCGCACCTCCCGACGATGACCGACACGGCGATCGGCTATGCCGTCGGCGATCGCGTCGCCGAGCTGCTGGGCGATGCGCTCCTTGCACCGGTCATCCGTCCCGGGTGCTCGGATCATCACCTGGCCTTCCCCGGTTCGCTGTCGATTCCGGAGCCGCTGTTCATCCAGACGGTGCAGCACTACGTGCGGTCGCTTGCCCCGCACGGCTTTTCCCGGTTTGTCCTCCTCTCCGCGCACGGCGGCAACTTCACGCCGCTGGAGAAGGCGGCGGCGGCGCTGCGCACCGAGTACGAGGGACAGGGAGTGGAGATCCTCGCCTTCGCTGGCCGACAGGCGCTGATGGACACGATGGCGGTGATGCTCGAGGCGGCGCGCGCACACGGCGTGAACCAGGAGGTGGACGCCATTCACGCCGATCTCACCGAAACGGCGATCATGCTCGCGCGACATGGCGCGCTGGTGAAGCCCGAACCCTGGGTCCCCGGCGCGATGGGTCACATCGACACCGACGCGCTCTTCATCGGCGGCTTCAAGGCGGTGAGCGCGAACGGGATCCTTGGCGACCCGCGCGGCGCGACGGGAGCGATGGGGGAGAGTGTGGTGGAAGCGCTCGCGCAGCACATCGTGCGGTGGATACGCGCGCAGTAGCTGCGGTCTGACCGGCGCGCCACGCACGGCGCATCCCGCGCGCCGCATGACATCGTCGAAGCGACGCGCCTGCCTGACGAGTCGCGCGATCTATCTCTCGAGAGAGAAAGGCGCTCCCGACAACACCGCGTAAGGGGCCGATGATCGCTCCGTGTCGACTACCGGTGCGAGCATTGCGTACGGCACCCATTACGCGTGGCGCGTGACCGCGGTCACGCGTGCGCCGAGCGCGACGGAACGACACGGCGCGATCTCCGGACGAATCTTTGGACATGTAGGGGTATCGCCGTATTGCGAGTGTGAATGCAGCATGAGCGTCGCTGCCTAACGCCATGACCGGCCCCGACGGGAGGATCCCGTCGCGTCGCGCACGCTCGTGTCCCCTTCACCACTCGCACTGGAGTCCTAGAAATGCGCAACATCTTCCCGTCCGTGCGCTTCGCTGGCGCACGTCGCCTGGCGCTTGCCGCCGCCCTCGTCGTGGCCGGCACCGGCCTCGCCGCCTGCAGCGACGACGATCCGGCGGCGCCGGTCCCGGTCGCCACGACGCTCTCCATCATGTCGGGCGACGCCCAGCAGACCACCCCCAACACCGCGACTGCATCTCCCCTCGTCGTCGAGGTCAAGGACCAGAACGGCAACCTGCTCGCCAACGAAACGGTGACGTGGGCCATCAGCAGCGGAACCGGCGCGCTCAGCGCCACGACGAGCACGACCGACAGCAACGGGCAGGCATCGGTGACCTATACGCCCGACGCCAGCACCGGCACGACGTCGATCACCGCCACCGTGGGATCGCTGACACCGGTGAGCTTCACCGTCACCGTCGTGGACGCAAGCTGACCTCTCACGGCACGCGAAGCGGGAGGGAGACGCGATCGATGCGCACTCCCTCCCGCGCTTGCGTGTGCGCCACCACCCGCACACCCCCTGCACGATCCTATTAGTTCACGGCGCGGTGACGTGCCACGCGATCGCATCGCCGTCGTACGCGTCGCACCGCTCACCCGTCACGAAGTTGCCATCCCACCCCTCGAGGTGCCCGAGCTCGGCCAGCCCCTTGCCGGGGACGGTCGTGCGCAGCCACTTCCAGGCGCCGTCGACCGTGTAGCACTTGAGCGTGACCGACA
Organism: uncultured Gemmatimonadaceae bacterium; assembly: GCA_964637355.1. Lineage (GTDB taxonomy): Bacteria > Gemmatimonadota > Gemmatimonadetes > Gemmatimonadales > Gemmatimonadaceae > SCN-70-22. The sequence continues at coordinate 28,636 of CAZWVG010000007.1, read as the reverse complement.
CCGGATACGAATGCGGGTTCCACAGCTGCAATGCCTTGGTATTCGGGAAGAGCACGGCCTCGCGCCACGTCACCCGCAGCTCCTGCACATCGCTGCGCACGTCGCTCCGCACCTCACTGACCGGGGAGCTGTAGACGAGGTTCTGCGTGTGGAACGTCCGGTCACCCGTATCGACGATGAAGAAGTTGGCACGGCGATAGTCGCTTCCGGTGCAGCTCCCGCGCGCCGGCACCTCGTACGCGGTCTGCAGCGTGCAGAACGTGTACTCGTCGCCCCACTCGTTCCCCCGCGATCCCTCGGCGCGCACGTAGTAGTAGCGGTTCTGCAGCGCGCCGCCGACCACCGTCACACACTCGGACGGTTCGGCGTTGAACCACCCGCGCGACGTGAGGCGGTCGTCCTTCGTGTAGGCGACGGCGATCGACACACGCTCCGACGTCTTGTTGCAGACGCGAAGTTGAGCGGCGGCCGAGCGCGGGGTCAGGAGCGCAGCGCTGGCGGCAATGGCGAGGACGACGAGCGAACCTGTTGCGCGGCGGGCGAATGACGAGGCGACGCTGCTGACGGTCGACGGCATGGGAAGATCGGTGGCGGGGCGCATGGGAGTCTCCGGTTCGTGGGGGATGGGGTCGCGCTTCGACGAGCCAGGAGGGGACTCGGCCGTCTCCCCTCCTTCCATCCTCCGAACGAGCCGAGTTGGCCAACCTTTACGCTGCTGGCCACAGGAGCTCGATCCCTCGTGAGTGATGCGCATTTCGGGGTGACACCTTCTGCGACCCGAATGCGCAATTGTTGTCGGAGAAGGCCGGCGCCGCGTCGCCTCCTGCAGCGCGACGCGAGGCGCGGCAGGCGATCGTCTCTCACCTTCATCACTCTCCGATCCCGATGCGCTCGCTCACTCCGGTAGTTGCCGCAGCCGCCATCCTGGCGACGCAGCTGTCCGCTCAGGACAAGCCAACGGTCACCGTGTACCCCTTCGGCGCCACGGCTCAGGCGGCGGCCGTCAGTCGCGACATCGGGGCGGTCAGCTCACGGCGCGCCTTCGACGGAATCCTCGCCAGCGGGGTGTTCAACGCGAAGAACGAGACGGCGAATCCGATGATCCGCGCCCAGCTCGACTCGGCCGGATCGCTCGCGCAGTTCAATGGCGGCAATCTCAAGCGCGACTCGCAGCTGCAGAGCAACTACGTGCTCCTCGGCTTCGTCGAGACCGCGGAAACGAAGCCTGGGCCGCCCGATCAGCAGGGGAAGTCGGTCTTCTTCGCGACGCTCGACCTGACGCTACAGCTCTTCGATGTAGAGAAGGGAGTCGCCGTGGCGTCGCAGCTGGTCAAGCTCGACAACGGAGCCGGAGCCGGCGCAAAAGTCGACTGCAGCAAGTTGTCGTTCCTGCAGCGCACCAAGTGCTCGACGGCAGGGGCGTTCAAGGCAGGGTTCACCACCGATGCATCGCCCGAACGTGCCATCGCACACGCGACCGAGAAGATCGACGAGGCGGCGGCGAAGTTCCTGAGGGACAACCAGGACCGACTGCGCTAGCTGTCAGCTCGCCAATGGCGGTCGGGCAGAGGTACGCGGCCAGTCCGTAGCCATCACCCTCGTGCGGCAAGTCCTTGCCTGCCTGCCGCTGGCTCGGCGCGTTAGGCGGCCGCCTCAGTCGCCGATCGCCGCCGCAAGCACCGATTCGGGCGTCCACTCCACGAGCGGGCGCGCCTCCGACAGCGCACCGCGGCACATCACCGCCAGCCGGTCGCACATCCCGAACAGCTCCGGGAGATAGGAGCTCACCAGCAGCACCGCCGACCCGCGCTCGGCAGCACGCGCGATGACGTCGTACAACTCGGCCTTGCTCCCGATGTCGATGCCACGCGTGGGCTCGTCGAGGAGGAGGATGTGCGCCTCGCCATGCAGCAGGCGCGCGATCGCCACCTTCTGTTGGTTGCCTCCCGACAACGTCCGCACGCGCTGCCACGGCGACGATGCACGTACCCGAAGTTCGCGCATCCAGTGACGCGTGCGCTCCGCCGTACGGGCGAGGTCGAGCACGCCGCGCATCCCGCGCCGACGCTCCGGACGTGTAGCGCAGACGTTGTCGGCAATCGGGCGCGAGACGAGCAGTCCCTCGCCCTTGCGGTCCTCGCTCACGTAGCCGACCCCCGCGCGCACGCGAGCGGCCGCAGTCGCGCGCGGAAAGGTCGCGCGTACGCCGTCGATCTCCATCGTTCCCGCCGTCACCGGGGCGAGCCCGGTCAGCGCGCGCACCAACTCGGTGCGCCCGGAGCCAAGCAGTCCGGCGATGCCCACGATTTCTCCGCGGCGCAGCTCCAACGTCGCGGAGCGCAGCTTCGGCGGCGAGGCGAGCGCGTCGACGCGCAGTGCCACCGCGCCGGGCGCCGAGCGTGTGCGGGTTGGGAAGAGATCCGTCGCGGTGCGTCCGACCATCGCCGCGATGAGCGCGTCGTTCGTGGTTTCCGAGATTGCGCCCGACGCTACGCTCACGCCGTCGCGGAGCACGGTGAAGCGATCGGCGATGCGCCGCACCTCCTCGAGGAAGTGCGAGATGTAGACGATCGCCACGCCGCGTGCGGCCAGACGGCGAATGAGCGCGAACAGGTGCTCGACGTCGTGTCCCTGCAGCGAACTCGTAGGCTCGTCCATGAGGAGAACACGCGCGTCCGAGGCGAGGGCGCGACAGACCTCCACGATCTGCTGCGCCGGGAGCGACAGGTCGCCGAGCCGGCGATCGGGGGCGATCTCGGGGTGGGGGAGTTCCTCGAGCAGGGCGAGCGCCCGCTGGCGTGATGCCGCGCGATCGATCCACCCCCACGTTGCGCTCTCGGTCCCCAGCAGGACGTTCTCGCTCACCGTGAGGTGCGGGCAGAGCGAGAGTTCCTGGTGGATGAGTGCCACGCCGCTCCGCCGGGCGTCGTGCGGCGACTCCGGTGCATAACGAACGCCGCCCAGTTCCATCGTCCCCGCGTCGCTTCGGATCGCCCCGGCGAGGATCCCCATGAGGGTGCTCTTCCCCGCGCCGTTCTCCCCGATGAGGGCGTGCACCTCGCCGGGCGCGACCGACAGCCCCACCCCTCCGAGCGCCACGGTGGCGCCGAATCGCTTCTCGATTCCCTGCACGCGAAGCGCCGCACCGGCAGGTGCAACGAACGACGTGTCGCGAGCAGACGTCATGACGGGTGCTCAGCCTCCCTTCAGGTATTTGTCGATCGGCGGATGGATCAGCTCCTGAATCTCGGGCTTGTCGAGGTTCTCGGGCGTCACCATGGTCACGCCGGTGTCGATGCGCTTCTCCAGCGGCTGTCCGCGCAGGTGCGCGACCATCGTCTTCACACCGAGGTAGCCCATGCGCATGGGGTTCTGCACGGCGAAGCCGTCGAGCTGTCCCGCCTTCATCGCATCGATGAGCGTCTGCGTTGCGTCGAAGCCGACAAACTTGATCTTGCCAGCCTTTCCGATGTCCTGGAGGGCGAGCAGCATCCCGATCGTCGACGACTCGTTCGGCGTGAAGATTCCCTGCAGGTCGTTCCCAAACCGATTGAGCAGGTTCTCGGCGGCCTGCTTGGCCGTCTCGCGCGTGGCACCGGCGTACTGGTTCGACGACACGACGGTAATCCCCGGATACTTGGCACCGAGTTGCATGAGGAAACCATCCTCGCGCGCGGTGGTGCTCGCCGAACCTTCCTGCAGGCGCAACACCAGCACGTTCCCCTTGCCGCCGAGGAGCGTCCCGAGTCGGTCGGCAGCGAGCTGTCCCCCTTTCTCGTTGTCGGTGGCGACGTAGCTCACGAGTGCGTCGGTCTCGAGGCGCGAGTCGATGATCACCGTGGGAATGCCCGCGGACTTCGCTTCCTCCACAGGGCGGGCGAGCGCGCGATCGTCGAGCGGGGCGAGCACCAGGCCGTCCACGCGCTGACTGATGAATCCTTCGACGACCTGCACCTGCTGTTCGCGATCATCCTCGCGGAGCGGTCCCTTCCAGATCACGTTGATCGAGTCGCCGCTCGCCGCCAGTTCGTCGGCGGCCTGCACTGCACCGGCGTGGATGCTCTTCCAGAATTCGTGCGTCGTCCCCTTGGGGATCACGGCGATGGTGAGCTTCTTCGTCCCACCACTTGCATTCTCCCCCTTGCCGCCGCACGCAGCGAGCGCGAGGGCACAAAGTGAAGAGAGCAGGACGCGGCGGGCGATGTTCGGTCGATGCAAGAGCGTCATAGCGTGAGCACTCCCTTCACGAAATCGGGATCCTGGTGCGCGCCAGCGAAGATGCTGGGGACGGCGTCGAGCGAGCGAAAGCGGTGCGAGATGATCGGCGCCACGTCGATCACCCCCTCCTCCAGCAGGCGCAACGCCCGAACATACGTCAGCGGCCGTCCGTCTGCGTCGTGCCCTCCCGACGCCCCGCACGGCGAGACCATCGTGGGTTCGAGGAACTGTACGCGGTTGAGCGCACTCAGGTCGGTGCCGGCGTGTCCGTGCCCGTAGAGGAGGATCGAGCCCTGCTTGCGCACCAGCGCGGGCATGTCGTCGAAGATCGACCCCACCCCCGACGCGTCGATGAGCAGCTCGGCGCGGCGCCCGCCGCTCCGCCCTGCCACTTCGTCGACCAGGTCGACCGCCGTCGGATCGACTGTCTCGGCGCCGAAGCGCTCGGCGAGCGCGCGACGAAGCGCACTCGGTTCGCTGACGATGAGACGACCGTCGAAGTGGGCGACTCGGCGCAGGTACTGCACGAAGAGGAGGCCGGCCGGCCCGCCCCCGCAGACAAGGATCGTGCGCACGTGCGAGCCCGCCGGGGCGCCGATCGCGTACCGAGCGTTGGAGCGTGACAGCATATCGGCCGCGTGCAGGACGCAGCCCAGTGGTTCGCTCAGCGCGGCAATGTCATGCGGAAGCGAGCCCTCCATCCGTACCGCGTTGACCGCCGGCATCGTGACAAACTCGGCGAAGCCTCCGGGGAGCCCGGTGATGCCGTGTTCGGCGTACCACTCGCACTGGTGCGAATGACCGCTTCGGCAGTACTCGCACGTGGCATCGCGCCCCTCGCTCACACAATTGCGTCCCTGATCCACGATGACGCGATCGCCCGCCGCGAGCTCGCGGACTGCACTTCCCATCTCGGCGACCACGCCGGCGATCTCGTGCCCGAGGATCTGCGGATACTCGTGCAGCGGACGCAGGCGCCCGTGCTCGTCGGCGTTGTAATTGGCGTGACCAGCGGCGATATGCATGTCGGTCCCGCATACGCCGACCGCTTGCACCCGAATGAGGACTTCGTGCGCAGCCGGCGGGCGAACCGGAACGTCCTGCAGTTCGAAGCGATCGACGTCGACGAGAACCGCGGCACGCATCGTCGGCACGCTCATCGTATCGCTCCGGGTGCGCGCCACGCGTCGCCGCCTGGGAACCGATGCATGCGCCGGCTCTCGTCCTTCATGGTGATGCTGTATCCCGGCGCGAGGGGGGGCATGTAGCGCCCATTGCGCATCGTCACGGGGTCGACGAAGTGTTCGTGCAGGTGATCTACGAATTCCACGAGACGATTCTCCAACGAGGCGCTGACGCAGAGGTAGTCGAAGATCGCCAGGTGTTGCACGTACTCGCAGAGTCCGACACCGCCCGCGTGCGGACAGACCGGAACGCCGAACTTCGCTGCCATGAGCAGGACGGCGAGCACCTCGTTCACCCCGCCGAGCCGGCAGCTATCGATCTGACAGAATCGGATCGCGTCGGCTTGCAGGAGTTGCTTGAAGATCACGCGGTTCTGCGCATGCTCGCCGGTCGCCACGCCGATCGGGGCGATCGCTCTTGCGATGGCGGCGTGTCCCAGCACGTCGTCGGGGCTGGTAGGTTCCTCGATCCACCACGGATCGAACTCGGCGAGGACACGCATGTTGGCGATCGCCTCGCCCACATCCCACACCTGGTTGGCGTCCATCATCAGCTTGCGATCGGGACCGATGACCTCGCGAATGATGCGCGCGCGGCGCACGTCGTCGGCGAGGTCGCGTCCGACCTTGATCTTGAAATGCGACCACCCCTGCTCGATCCCCTCGCGACAGAGCGCGCGGATCTTGTCGTCGGAGTAGCCGAGCCAGCCTGCAGACGTGGTGTAGGCCGGGTAACCGTTCGCGCGCAACTCGGCTTCGCGCGCATCGCGCGTAGGGCGATTGCGCCGCAGGATGTCGAGCGCCTCGTCGGGGGTGAGCGCATCGGTGAAGTAGCGAAAGTCGATGCAACGCACCAATTCCTCGGGAGGGAGGTCGGCAAGTAACTGCCACAGCGGCTTCCCTTCGACCTTCGCCCAGAGGTCCCAGACGGCATTCACGAGCGCGGCCGTCGCGAGATGAATCACTCCCTTCTCCGGTCCAACCCAGCGCAGCTGCGAGTCGCCGGTCACGCGACGCCAGAAGGCCCCCATGTCGGCCGCGATCTCGCCCAGCGAGCGGCCGATCACCAGCGGCGCCAACGCTTCGACCGCAGCCACGCACAACTCGTTGCCGCGTCCGATCGTGAAGGTGAGTCCGTGCCCCTCGATGCCGTCGCCCGCATCGGTGTGCAGCACCACGTACGCCGCCGAGTAGTCGGGGTCGGGATTCATCGCATCGGAGCCGTCGAGCGCGCGCGAGGTGGGGAAGCGAATGTCTTCCACCTCCACGCGTACGATCGTGCGGTCGCCCTTCATCGCGTCACTCATCGCGCCATCACATCTTGAGCGTGGCGAAGCCGCCATCGATCGGGAAGTTGCTCCCCGTGATGAACGACGAGGCGTCGGCGCAGAGATAGAGCGCCAGTTCGGCGATCTCGTCGGGGCGCCCCATGCGGCCGATCGGCTGCGTGCTCGACAGCTGCGTGAACATCTCCTTCTCGCGCCCCGGATAGGTGCGGGCGAGGAAGCCATCGACGAACGGTGTGTGTACGCGCCCGGGTGATACGCAGTTGCAGCGAATCTTCTCGGCGATGTAGTCGCGCGCGACGGAGAGCGTCATGGTGAGCACCGCCCCCTTGCTCATCGAGTAGGCGAAGCGGTCGGCGATGCCGATGGTCGAGGCGACCGAGGCGATGTTGAGGATCGCGCCACCGCGCCCGAGCATCGCACGCACGCCAGCGCGCAGGGCGTTGTAGACCCCTTTCACGTTGACCGCGTACACGCGATCGAAGTCTTCCTCGGTCGTGTTTGCCGCGTTGCCGATATGCGAGATGCCGGCGCTGTTGACGAGGGCGTCGAGCGCCCCCCATCGGTCGAGGACCTGGGCGAATGCGTCGTCCACTGCCGTCTGGCGCGACACGTCGCAGGGGAGTGCGATCGCCTCGCCGCCAGCTGCAACGATTGCCTCCACCGTGGCAGTGGCATCGGCGACGTCGAGGATCGCCACGCGCGCACCGGCGCGCGCAAAGCGGTGGGCGATCGCCTGGCCGATCCCCGAACCGCCGCCCGTGACGATCGCCGTGCGTCGGGCGAGCGAGAGCATGTCTGCGTCAGTCATCGAACGTCACTCCGTAGATGCGTTGCGCGTTGCCCGCGTAGAAGGCCTCGCGGTCGCTCGTCGTCCACGTTGCGGTGAATCCGTCGACGAAGCGTCGCCACCGCTCCACGCCGCCGCCGAGCGTGCAGACCGGCCAGTCGCTCCCGTAGATCAGCCGCGATGGTCCAAAGCACTGCAGCGCGTGTTCGGCAAAGGGTGCGAGATCTTCATCCTGTGCGCGATCGGGGGCGGCCTCGGTGAGGAGTCCGGACAGCTTGCAGGAGACGTGGTCGTGCGTGGCTAGGGCGGCGAGGTCGTCAGCCCACGGTGCAAAGTCACCGCGCGCGATCGCCGGCTTGGCGCAGTGGTCGAGCACGATGCGCGTTCCCGGGCACTGCGCGGCGAGCTGCGTCGCTTCGGGGAGTTGGTCGGCAGTGCAACAGAGATCGAAGGGGAAGCCGGCGCGCCCCACCTCGTTCACGCCGGCCACGAAGGGAGGCTGCGTCGCGAACCCCTCCGCGCGCCCCTGCACGTTGTGCCGCACGCCGCGTACGCGCGCCGTCTCGCGCAAGCGCGCAAGGACGTCGCGGCGCCGCTTCTCGTCGAGCAGGTCGACGAAGGCGATGATCCCGCGTATGCGCGGTTCGGCCGCGGCGCAGCGTTCGACGAAGGCCACCTCCCCCTCGTTGTCGGTCGCGACGCAATTCGCCTCGACGAAGAGCACTCCCGTTCGCGAATCGTGCTCCGGCGAGCCGGATGCGTCGCGGCCAAACGGCGGAAAGTCCGAAGGGAGGTACGGACGGGCGAGCGCGGGAATTCCCCCTAACCACGGATAGGAAAAGCGCGTCGGATCCCAGAAATGCACGTGCGCATCGAGCACGCGCACCGGCGCGTTCATGCGGGGCTCACCGCGCGCTCGGCCCAACCGGCGCGCAGCCGGTCGAGCGCGACTGCCAGGACGATGATCACGCCGATGATGATCTCCTGGATGTAGTTGGGCCACCCCATCTGCTGGCAGCCGTTGCGCAGGAAGGCCATGATCAGCGCTCCGATGAGCGAACCGGCAATGCTCCCCTCGCCCCCCGACAGGCTCCCGCCGCCGATCACCACCGCGGCGATGATGTCGAGCTCCGCCCCGTTGGCGACGGTCGGGTCGCCCTGCCGCAGTCGCGACACCTGCATGATCCCGGTGAGGCCGAAGAGCAAACCTGCCACGCCGTAGATCGCGATCTTGAGCCGGCTCGTGTCGATGCCGCAGGCGCGGGCCGCCGCCTCGTTGGATCCGAGCGCGAAGATCCGTCGTCCAAATACGGTGAAGCGGAGCAGAAGCGCCGCGGCGAGCGCCAACGCCAGGGTCACCCACACACCGATCGGGAGCACCAGCCACGCCGGCTTGGGGATCGTCACCACCAACTCGTTGACCCACGTGGATGGGACGTTGACCGTCTGCTCGCTGGCCAGCCACTTGGCCATCCCGCGGGCAATGCCGAGCATCCCCAGCGTGACGATGAAGGGGACGACGCGGAGCGCCGTGATCACCGCCCCATTTGCCACGCCGATCGCGCCGCCAGCCGCAACGGCGAGCACCGCCGCCATCGACGGCGGCCACCCCGCCCGCAAGGCGAGCGCGGCGATCACGCCGGTGAGTGCGATGACGGCGCCGACCGAGAGGTCGATCCCGCCCCCCACGATGATCATCGTCATTCCGATGGCGCCGAGGGCGGTGATCACCGTCTGCGCGAGGACAATGCGCAGGTTGAACGCCGAGAGGAAGCGCCCCGGCTCGTCGGCCAGGATGGCGAAGACGAGGACGACGGCGATCAGCCCGAGCGCGGGGGAAAGACGAGCGAAGAGGCGCCGCAGTGTGAGCGTGGTGAGAGGTGGCCGGCACGACGCACGAGCGGCGCAGGAGCGGAGCAGATGGTGCAGCAGCGGCGCGCGCGAAGTCGAGCCAGCATATCGCGCGGGGCGGGGGCGTCAAGGGATGCCACTCGCACTTCACCCTCGCCTTGCGTCTGGACGACTCGGTGCGGAAGGTTGTCGATCGGCGCCTCCTCACCGGCCGGCGCCAGCACGCCACCCCACCTTCCCGCGTCACGATGACCCGTTCGAGGACACTCCTGCTCGCCACGCTCCTGACGTTGGCCCCGATCGCTCGATCGCTGTCGCAGCCCGGCTTTCCGCCCGACGACCCGGAGAGCTGGCGGGTGGCGGGGACGGCGAAGGTTCTCTGCTCGGCGCTCTTCGTCTCGGGGCGCGACCCGAGCGAAGCTCGAGCCCATGTCTCCGCCTACTTCCTCGGAGACAAGATCGACTCGATCTCGAAGCTGGAAGTGGACCGGAAGCGGAAGCTCGTACGACTCACCCTCGCCGGACGCACCACCCGCGAGGCGCAGTTCTACGGCGACCAGGGGTGCGTGATCCATCAGCCCGGGAAGGATTCCGTCCACTTCACGCCGGTGCGTGTGACGACCAAGCTCCCGCCGGCTGCCAGCACGCCCTGGCCGATGGGTGATCTCATCTCCAACTCGCCGCTGCCGGCCGGGATCGATATGGCAAAGGTGCGACAGGCGGTCGATGCCGCCTTCGCGACGCCCGCCGGGCTCACCGCCGCCTTCGTCGTCGTGCACGATGGGCGCATCATCGCCGAGCGGTACGGGGAAGGGGCAAATATGGGAATGCAGCTCGAGAGCTGGTCGATGGGGAAGAGCATCACCGGGACGCTCATCGGGCTGTTGATCCGCGACGGCGCGTTGCAGCTGGAGCAGGAAGCGCCGGTGCCGGAGTGGCACAAGGTGCCGAACGATCCACGGGCGCGCATTCGCGTGATGGATCTCATGCGGATGTCGAGCGGGTTGCGCTTCTCGCGAGGGAGCCCTGAAGACCTTCCCGGCTATCACGACCACGACCTGATCTACACGGGGGCAATCGACGCCTTCGCCTTCGCCACCACGCGCCCGCTGCAGTTCGCGCCCAACACCAGGGGGCGCTACCGCAACGTCGACGTGATGACGCTCGGGATGTTGATCCGCGACGCGGTGCGCGCACGTGGCGAGGAGTATCTCACCTATCCGCAGCGCGCCTTGTTCGATCAGATCGGGATCCGGCGGCAGGTCCTCGAGACCGACCCGTACGGCAACTTTCTCCTCAGCGGCTACGACTACGGGACGGCGCGCAACTGGGCGCGGATCGGGATGCTCTACGCCAACGACGGAATGTGGCTGGGAAAGCGTCTGCTCCCCGAAGGTTTCGTGAAGTTCGTCTCCACCCCGGCACCGGCGTGGGCCGACTCGTCCTATGGCGGGATGGTGTGGGTCAATGCGCGGGGGACCACGCCGCTTCCGCGCGATGCCTTCGCCTTCCGCGGCGCCGGCGGGCAGGAGACGTGGGTCGTCCCCTCGCGCAAGCTGGTGGTCGTGCGTATGGGGCACTTTCCCGGCTCGGCGATCGGGACGCGCGACCTGCAGAAGGCGCTGGCGTTGCTGAGCGAGGCGATACCGGAGTAGGCGCGCTCGCGACGCACTCCCGCTTCGTTCGCGGCGCGAGCGGCCAGCGCGTCGCACATGGCGCAGCGGCACGGGCGACTCCATTTTCGGTCGCCCCGCACTTTCACCCGTACGCGCATCGAGGGAGCCATGTCCGATCGCCAGAGTCGCCGCGAATTCATGGGAATGGCCGCCGTGGGTGCGGCTGGTGCGCTCGCGCCGGCGTGGGTTCGCGATGCGGCGCCACCCCAACGCAGCGCGGCGACGGCCGTCGACCCGGACCTCGTGGTCACCAACGCGAAGGTCTACACGATGGACGGTGGGCTGCCTAACGCGGAAGGGTTCGCGGTGCGCGGTGGGAAGTTCGTCGCCGTGGGGAGCAGCGCCGAGATGCTTGCGCTCGCCGGCAAGGGGACGCAGCGCTACGACGCCAAGGGAATGACGGTGCTCCCGGGTTTCACGGACTGCCACAACCACGCCGGTGGGACGACGCTCCTCTACGAAGTGCTCGTGGGGAATCCGTTCGAGGTCGAGTTCGTCACGATCGACAGCATCGTCGCGAAGCTGCGCGCCAAGGCGCAAACGCTCCCCGCCGGCACGTGGGTGGAGGGATACTTCTTCGACGATACGAAGCTCAAGGACAAGCGCGCGCTCAATCGACACGACCTCGATCGGGTATCCACCGATCATCCGGTGGTCGTGCACCATCGTGGCGGGCACACCTCGTTCTACAACACCAAGGCGCTGGACATGGCGCTGGTGACGCCCCGCACCCCGAATCCGCCGGGAGGGACGTTCGACCGCGATGCAAGCGGCGAGCTGACCGGGCGCGTGACGGACAGGGCAAGCGCTGTCTTCAGAGGGGTCGGGACGCACCCGACGTACACCGCCGCCGAGCGCGACAAGCGCGAGCGCGACGGGCTCGCCCACATCTCTCGGCAGTTTGTTCGATATGGACTCACCAGTGTGCATCACGAAGGGGGAGACCTCGCCGCGCTGCAGGACGTGCGCGCGCGGGGCGAACTCCTGCACCGGGTGAGCTTCGAGGTGAGCGGTCCGTTGCTCGAGTCGATGATCACCAATGGGATACGCACCGGGTTCGGCGATGAGTGGATCAAGCTGGGAGCGACGTCGGAGCATACGGTCGATGGCTCCTTCTCCGAGCGCACCATGGCGCTCAGCACCCCGTACCCCAACGTCACCCCGCCCTACAAGGGGAATGTCACCGAGCAGCAGGCGACGCTCGACGCCTGGGTGGAGCGCGTGCACCGCGCGGGGATCCAGGTGAATTGCCACGCCAACGGCGACGTAGCGATCGACATGTACCTCACGGCCTTCGAGCGCGCGCAGCAGAAGCATCCGCGCCCCGACGCGCGCCCGAAAGTCACGCACTGCACGCTCATCAACGACGACCTCGTACGCCGCCTCAAGGCGGTGAACGCGACGCCGGCGATGTTCACCACCTACGCCTACTACAACACCGACAAGTTTCCCTTCTATGGAAAGGAGCTGATGACGCGGTGCATGGCGTACCGCACCCTCCTCGATGCCGGCGTGATGGCGGCCGCAGGGTCCGATTTCTCGCCCGGACCTTTCGCCGCGCTGATGGGAATCCAGGGGATGGTGACGCGCACCGGGTGGGACGGCACCACGTGGGGAGAGAATCAACGCATCACGGTCGATGAAGCGATCCGCGTGAACACCTACAACGGCGCCTGGGCATCGCACGAGGAGGCGATCAAGGGATCGATCACCGCAGGAAAGCTCGCCGACTTCGTGGTGCTCGCCGACGACCCGCACACGGTGGATGTGGAGAAAATCAAGGACATCCAGATCGTGCGCACCGTCGTGGGCGGTGCCACCGCCTACGAAGCGTAAGGCACACTCGCCATGGTCGGTCGCACCATCGCTCTCGCGGCCGCGGGAATTCTCGCCCTCGTCCCGCGCCCGCTCCGTGCGCAGGAGCGCGCTCCCACGACCGGTCCGCGGCAGGGAACGATCGCGCACACGTGGAAGCCGGTGCGTCGAGGCGGCGACAACGTCGTGGCGATCGAGGTGCGCACGAAGCTCGATTCGCTCCCCGACTCGACGGCACGCGCCTTCTCGCTCACCGTCCCGATCACCTACGCCGGCGTGACGGGAATCGCCGAGCGCACGAAGCAGCTGACGGTGCGTGACGCGACAGGCGAGGTGGTGCTTCGCATCGAGGACGATGCACCGGTGGCCGGTGGCTTCCCGTACTATCGCCACTATCGCGCCGAGCGTGCGGTTCGCTTTCCGGTGGTTGTCACCTACGAAGCGATCGCCCCCGCGACGCCGCTTCGCGCGCCGCCGTTCGGCCTGTACGCGGCGTACGGTGGCGTGAGTGGCGCCGGCTCGGGGTTCGTCGTCCTCCCCGAAGGGGAACTCAACGTCACGACGCGCGTGCACTGGGACCTCTCCGACCTAGCCGCCGGCGCGACCGCCACGACCTCGTACGGTGACAGTGACTTCGAGATCCACGGCGCGCCGGTCGACGTGACGCAAGGGTGGATCATGGCCGGACCGCTCGGGAGATATCCCGCCACGCCGGGATCGAGCGGATTCAGCGCTGTCTGGTTAGGCACACCGTCGTTCGATGCCGCCGCGGAGATGGCCTGGGCAGCGCGCATGTACGAGTTCCTCGGCAAGTCCTACGGCTACCTGCGCCCGCTCCCCAACTATCGCGTCTTCATTCGCGTGGGCGGTCGCGGCGGAACGGCGCTCGGCTCGTCGTTCATGGCAGGTGCAACGCCGCGCGAACCGGGTGCGGCGGCGACTGGGGAAGCGCCGCGCGAGACCTTCACCCACGAGATGGGGCACCTCTTCGTCGGTGGCATCGACGCGCCGCAAGGCGTGCAGAGCTGGTTCAGCGAGGGGCTCAATACGTACTACACGCGCCTTCTTCCCATGCGCGGTGGATTCACGTCGGTCGAGGAGTATGGGCGCGCGATCAACGCCGACTTCGACGCCTACTGGTACGGGAGCGCGCGCAACCTTTCCGCCGATTCGATCACACGCATCGGCTTTGGCGACGAGGCCGTGCGCCACATGCCATACGTGCGGAGCAGCCTGTACTTCGCCGACCTCGACTCGCGCATTCGTGCGCGCTCGCACGGGCGCCGCACGCTCGACGAAGTCATGCGCGAACTGTTCGAACGGCGCGCCCGCGGCGAACACTTCGATCACGCGATGTGGAAGGAGACAGTCGCGCGCGAGGTTGGCGAGACGGCATCGGCACAGTTCGACTCGCTGATCATCCGTGGGACGTCGACGCTCGTGCCGGCGTCCGATGCGTTCGGTCCGTGTTTCGAGCGGCGGGCGACTCCCGCCCGCATCGAGAGCGGCGTCACGCGCCCTGGCGGTTATCGCTGGGTGCGTCGCGCCGCCGTCCCCGACTCGACGTGCCGCAACTGGGGCGAGTCCGTCATCCCGAAGCGGATCGCCGAGCGCCGCCCCGCCAGCGCCAGCACTCGCCATGTAGGAATGTTCGGCGGGACGCGCGTTCCCTACACGGCAACAGTCGAGGAGCAGCTCCTGCGCGACGCGCGAGGACGCGCCGAGGCATCGCTCGTGACGATCGCCTACACGCGCGACGACGTCGCCGATCGCACGAAGCGACCGGTCACCTTCGTCTTCAATGGCGGACCCGGCTCCTCGTCGTCACCGCTCCACATGAGCGGGCTCGGTCCACGACTCACCGACGGCGACAGCACGCGCGCAAATCCCGAAAGCATCCTCGATGCGACAGATCTCGTCTTCATCGATCCGATCGGGACCGGCTTCAGTCGCCCGTTCACCACCGAGATTGGGCGGCGCAGCTACTGGACGCGGAGTGGCGACGCCAAGTCCGTGGTGCAGGCGATCGAGGGGTGGCTCAAGGCGCACGGGCGCGAGCGCTCGCCGCGCTACCTGGCGGGGGAGTCGTACGGCACGGTACGCGCGGGTGTCATCCTGCGTGATCACGCGCAGCTCCGCTTCGACGGCGTGATTCTCGTCGCGGTCGTTGCCGGCGCGCTCACGGCCGACGACGGTGAAGACTCGGACGCGGCGTTCGTCAACTCGCTCCCGACGATGGCCGCAGGTGCCTGGTACCACAAAGCGGGGAGTGCAGCTGTCGCGAGCGTCGAAGACGCGTTCGCCGAGGGGGCGCGCTTCGCCGATGGCGACTACCGCGCCGCCCTTGCGGCTGGCGACAAACTCGACGCGGCGACGCGTGACCAGGTCGCTGCGCGACTCGCGTCGCTCCTTGGCGTTCCCGTCGCGTTCGTCCGCGACCATCGGCTGCGCCTCTCCAAGGACGACTGGATGCTGCAGGTCCTTGCCGCGAAGGGGGAGCGAACCGGGATGCTCGATACCCGCGTCGTCGCCAGGCGTGATCCGGCGCGCACGGGTGGGCTCAACGACCCGTCGTTCAACGGCGGGCGGATGCGCTTCGGCACGGCGATGCTCGCGCCCTCGCTCCTTGCGGGCGAAGCGCCTGCACCTCCGGCCAATCCGCCAACCGCGCTCCACCGCTACCTCACCCGCGACCTCCGCTTCCCCACGCTCGAGACGTACCGCAGCCTCAACCTCGACATCAACATCGTCTGGGATCACGAGGACGGTGGCGACGTGAATCCAGCCGTGGCCGCCGCCCTGCGCGCGAATCCATCGATGCGCCTTTTCTGGACAGGCGGGTACTACGACCTCACCACGCCAGCACACGCCGTCGAGCGAGCCTTCGCCGCTGCCGGAATGCCGGGCGCACAGGTGACGGGGGCGATCGTTCCGGCCGCGCACAGTGTCTTCGCCGATCAGGAGCCGCGCCGCCTCCTCGCCGAGCGGCTGCGAACGTGGATTCACTAGCAGCATGCAGCAGGTGACACGACCACTGTGGTGAGGATCGCATGACACGTCGCGCGTTGCAGCTCCTTCCACTCACGCTCCTCGTGTTGGCGCCGATCGCTGGCGCGGCGACGAAGCTCTCTGCGCAGAAGCCGGCCTGCGCCCCGCTCGACAGCATGGCGCCGTGGGCACTGGTGAATCGTGCGTGGAGCCGCGACACGGCAGGGCCGCGGTCGAACGAAGCGCTGCGCCTGCGCCTCCTGGCGCTGGTCGAGAAGGACCAGGCGATGCGCGCCGACTTCGGCGCGCGGGTCACCGATGCGACGTACATGCGCGAGCTCACCGCGCTCGATAGCACGCTGGAGAAGGAAGCGCGGGCGATCCTCGACTCGGTCGGACTTCCCACACGTCGCATGGTGGGGACCGATGGCTCCGACGCCTTCATGCTCATCGTCCAGCACAACTGGTCGCTGCAGCCGCGCGTCCTCGCGTTGGCGAAGCGAGAACCGCCGGGAGAGATCTCGGCCGAGAAGCTCGCGATGCTCGAGGATCGCGTCCTCGTCCACGACGGCAAACCGCAACGCTTCGGCACGCAGTGGAACACCGGGAGCGACGGGATCTTTCACTTCGCCCCGAACGCCGACATGGCGGGGCTCGCCGAGCGGCGGGCGCGCGCCGGCCTTCTGCCGATGGAGCAGTACATGTGCATGCTGGAGGAGGCCGGGATGCGACTGGATCGTGCGTCGTTCCCGGGCAAGCGCGCGCACTAGCACCGGCGCGCGAACTCTCCGGCGCACTCGCGTATACGTCGGCTCGTTGTCGGAGCAGCCCCGTTCGTCACCCCCTCCACTTCGCCTCGCATGAACTCCTTCGTCAGATCGCGCGTCACGCTCGCCGTCGCGGTTCTCGCCTTCGTCCCGTCACTCGCCTATGGGCAGGGCGCCTCGTTCACCTACCGGCTCGGCAAGGACACACTCGCCATCGAGCAGTACACGCATACCGCGACGTCGATCGCCGGCGAGACGGTGCAGCGGTCGGGCGCGGCGGTCACGCGATACACCTATTCGGTCACGATCGGGAAGGACGGGCGACCGACGGCAGCGACGGTGACCCGCCTGCAGGGCGATGGCACTCCGTTTCCCGGCGCCCCGAAGGAAGTGCGGTTTGCGTTAGGCGCCGACTCCGTCGTTCGCGAGACGGTCTTCGCCGACAGCACGCAGCGGCGCGCCTTCGCCGTGAAGGGGGCGATGGTGAACTTCCCGGTCTTCGTCTACGGCCCCACCGAGCTGCTCGCCGCGCTGCGCAAGAAGGGGATGAGCGATTCGCTCCCCGCCATCGGCCTCGCCGGCGGTGTGGGCTACACCGGCTTCACCGCGCTGGGCGGCGACTCGGTGCGCCTCAGGGGAGCGCCGTACGCGATGGTGCTGCGCTTCGACACAAACGACCGACTGCAGTCACTCGACGGGAGCGGGACGACCAACAAGGCACAGGCGACGCGCGGCGCCGCTGGCGTCGATATCGCCGGCCTCGCCCGCAGCATGAAGGCGACCGGTGTGCTCTCGGTGCGCGAGGATGCGCGCGCCGGCTTCGGTCCGGGCGGAATGGTGATCGTCGACTACGGCCGCCCGATGGTGCGTGAGCGCACGGTGTGGGGCGGGATGCTCGTCCCGTTCGACTCCGTCTGGCGCGCCGGCGCCAACGATGCGACGCATCTCATCACCACCCGCACCCTCACCCTCGGCAGCATGACGCTCGCCCCGGGGATGTACTCGCTTTGGGTCCAACACACGCGCGGCGGTACCTTCCTCATCGTCAACCGCCAGACGGGGCAGTGGGGAACGCAGTACGACGCCTCGCAGGACATTGGGCGCGTCGAGATGCAGTCGGCCCCCGCGCCGTCGCACATCGAGGAACTCACGATTGCGGTCAAGGCGCGCACGCCGGCGCAGGGAGTGCTCGAGCTCAGCTGGGGCGACCGCGTGATGTCGGTCCCGTTCGGCGTGAGCGCGGCGCGTTAGGCAACGTACATGGCATCGCAGGCGGGGCGCGGTGCACCTGGTGCGCTGCGCCCCGCCTGCGGGGAACTCTCCTCGTCGTGAGTCGATGGCCTCGCGGCGGCGCTGTGCGCCGTGTGTCCGGCCACTATTGCTGAGGTGACCCGTCGTCAGTCGGGGAGCGCGAAGGCCACGTACGTTCCCCCGCTCGGCGCCCCGTTCTTCCCGCCGCCACAGGCAATCACGATGTACTGCTTCCCGTTCACCATGTAGGTCGCGGGGGTCGTGTTTCCGGCTGCCGGGAGTTCGGCTTCCCACAAGAGCTTCCCGTTCGCCTTGTCGAAGGCGCGGATCTTGTGGTCGTAGGTCGTCGCCGCGATGATCAGCAACCCGTTCTCGGTCACGATCGCGCCGCCGTAGTTGTCGCTCCCGGTGTCCTTGAGCCCCTGCGCCACCAGCGCCGGATACTCGCCGAACGGGATCGACCACTTCGTCTCCCCCGAGTTCAGGTCGATGGCATTGAGCGTCCCCCACGGTGGCTTGATCGCCGGGTAACCGTCGGGATCGAGGAAGATGTCGAACGTCGTGTTCCGGTACTTGAGGAAGGTGGAGATGTTCTTCGGGGTGCGCGTCGGCGCCTTGCCGCTGACGAGGTACTCGACGAGCTGCTCGATCGAAGAGTCGCCGAGTGCCGTGGCAAACGCCGGCATGCGCCCGGTCCCCGAACGAATGGCCGTCGTGATCTGCTCGCGCGAGAGGCGCTTCGCCACCCCGGTCAGCGTCGGCGCCAGCGGCGTTGTCACCTTGCCATGGCACTCGGCGCAATACGCGCCAAAGAGCGACGTTTCCTCGCGCGGAACGATCTTGAGGATCCACCCCATTTCGTTCGAATTGACATAGAGCATCCCGGTCTTCGGGTCGAACGCCGGGCCGCCATACTCGCCGCCACCGTCGACACCCGGGAAGATGATGATCCCTTTGGTGTTTGGGGGCGTGAACGGATCAGGAGTGGGATTCTCCTTGAAGAGTGCCAGCGCCGCGGCGTGCGCCGCCGGTGTGCGCTCGGTGAGCATGTCCTCCGTGAGTTGCTGACGCGCGAACGGTTTGGGGAGCACCGGGAAGCGCTGGGAGTCTGCTGTCACGTCACCATCGAGGATCGCCCCAGGCATGCGACGCCACTCGCTGGGAAAGAGCTCGGTTCCCTTCTCGCGATCGAGTAACCACACGTGCCCGGTCTTGGTGATCTGCGCGACTGCGTCGACCGGCGTGCCGTTGCGGCTGACGGTGACCAGCGTCGGCGCGGCGGGAAAGTCCCGGTCCCACAGGTCGTGCTTGAGACCCTGGAAGTGCCACACACGCTTTCCCGTGTTGGCGTCGAGCGCGACGATCGAATTGGCGAACAGGTTGTCGCCGACGCGATTGGCGCCGTAGAAGTCGAACGACGCGGACCCCGTCGCGAAGAAGACCATTCCGCGCGCCGAATCGACCGTGACGCCCGACCAGGCGTTCGCGCCGCCGGCGACCTTCCACGCCTCGCTCGGCCACGTGTCGTAACCGAACTCGCCGGGGTGCGGAATCGTGTGGAAGCTCCAGCGGATCGCACCGGTCTTCACGTCGTACGCGCGGATGTCACCCGGCGCCGAGGGGAGTGCCTCGGGAACGGACGTCCCGACGATCAACATGTCCTTGTAGACCGCGCCAGGCGTGCTGGCGCTCACCGAGAGCCCCTGTGCCGGACGACCGAGCCCCTCGCGCAGGTCCACCCACCCGCTGTCGTTCCCCCACCCGGGCGACGGCTGTCCCGTCTTCGCATCGAGGGAGAAGAGGCGATAGCGATAGTTGAAGTAGAAGCGCCCGTCGTGCACCACCACGCCGCGATAGCGGATCCGCGGGCCAGTGAACTTTCCGCCGGTAGGGTCGAAGCTCCACAACTCGCGTCCCGTCGCTGCATCGAGCGCGAAGGCGCGCTGCTTGGGCGACATGGCGTAGAGCACCCCGCCCTGCACGACCGGGTTGGACTGCATCTCCGAACCCTCGAAGGCGTCCTTCGTGTCGTAGCGCCACGCCTCCTTGAGCGTCGCGACGTTGGCGGGTGCTATTTGCGCAAGCGTCGTGTAGTGCGTCTTTGCGTCGCTCCCCTGGTATACGGGCCAGTCCGCGTTGGCAGGACCGCCGCACGCGGCCGCGACGAGGGCGAACGATACGGCAACTCGGCGAGCGAGCATCGACAGGGCGGCAAGAGGAAAGGGGCGTTCGCGAGTGCGACGCCCCTATCCTACCTACTGTTCACCCTTGAGGCGACGGAACTGCTCGTCGACCGATGCGGGGACGAAGAGATTGTCGGCGATCGCCGCCACCTCCTCGGCGTCGTGCCACGCGCGTTCGAGTTCTGCCAGCTCCCCTTCGAGCGCCCGACGCTCCGCCTCCTCGTGCAGCGCCATCTCCAGCGCGAGCCGCTGCGGAGTAGGCAGCGAGTAGAGCCCGTACTTGTTGAAGCGGTTCTGCCGCGAGCGCGCCTTTCGCGGCGAAACGCCGGCCGTCATCGAGGTGATCATCGATTCGGCCCGACTCCCCATGCTGGTCAGGAAGCGCTCCGAGTTTCCGACGTACTCGATCTGCCGCACCGCATCGGCCACGTCGGTCTTCTTCCCGCCAAAGCGATTCACCTTCGGAATCAGGATCGAGGCGAGGCGCTGTGCCTCGGCGCCGGTGAACTGCGCGCTCCCGTTCTTGTACCGAAGGAGGAGTGCCATTCCCCCGTCTTCGTGTGGAAGAATGGTCGACTCGGCGAGATGACGTCGGCGCACCGAAATCACTCCCTGTCGCTCGGTACGAATCCGTGCGACGATCTTCTCCGGACTCCCGTGGATCAGGCGCTGCCCCAGCTCGACGAACATGTAGCTGAAGCTCCCGATCGCGACGCCGGCGAAGGCTCCCCCCGCAACGACCGCCGCGGTCGCGGCCACGCCACCCCCCGCCACCGCCAATGCCCGCATTCGGCGGCGCCCGAACTGGTCGCCGTACCGCCACGCCGCGAACTCGGGACGCTGAGGCTCGCCGATTCGAACCAGCGTGGTCCCTTCGGGGAGTCGGGCCAGCCCGATGTTGTCGGTCGAAACGCGACGCCGCGTATCGCGATACAGGCGCTCGGCCTGCTCGATGGCTTCCCATCGCTCCTCGAGGGGCGAGAGGTTCCAGCGCTCACACGCGCGACACACGACCCAGAGGCGCCCGCGCGCCGAGTCGAACGCGAGACGCTCGCCTACCGGGAAGGCTTCAAGTGATTCATTACTGCCAAGTGGCTTGTTGCAGAAAATGCAGGTGGAGAACATCGCAGCGCCCTGAGAGATACGCCGATACTACGTCGGATCGACGACGGCAGGTTCATCGCCCCCGCGCTCCTTCGGCAGCATCAGATCCTGAAGGAAGAAGGCGGCCAGCTCGGCGCGCCCTCCCAGTCCAGCCTTGTGGTACACGGCGACTGCATGCTGTCGGATCGTGCGTTCGCTTCGCCCGGTGGCTCCCGCGATCTGCTTGTGGCCGAGCCCCTTGAGGAGCAGGAGCGCGACCTCTGCCTCGGTCGGAGTGAGCTCCCAGACCGCGAACTGACGATCGATCGCCTGGCCGAGTCCGGCCAGAGCCCCTTCGGCGCTCCTCCGCCACGCATCACGCTCGGCGCGACGCTCGTCGAGAGAACGGCGAGCGGCGGCAAGCGAGCGCTCCGACCCCGCCAGTCGCGCCGATGTACGGCGCCACTTGAGCGCCAGCGCGACCAGCGAACCCAAGCTGACGAGGATCAGCGTCAGCTCGAAGAGAACGTGCGTGGTGAAGAGCGACGTCGGGCGATCGAGGAGGAGATCGATCGTCCCCCCCGCGACGACCATCGCCAGCACCAGGTACACGACGGGCGGAAGTCGTTGTCCGGGCTCGCCGGAATCGTCGCGGTCGACAGTAGGGTCGGAATTCATCAGAAAGGGGGTGTTCTCGCTCACTCCGGCAAATGTCGGAGAGACACCTGCTCCCCCACAAGCACGTCACCTGTCGGATGGGGAGATTCCCCGAGCGTCCGCAACTTCCTTCGTGAACGGAGCACCCGCCTCGCCGGACGGCGCTGACCGGAGATGCCCGCGCAGCCATAGGAGTTCCTCACATGCAGTCGCTCATCCCGACCCCGCTGCACCCGGCGATCGTTCACCTCCCGATTGCCCTCACCCTCCTACTCCCGGTCTTCGCCCTCGGCGCACTCTGGGCGATTCGCCGCGGCGTTCGCGCCAACCGGGCATGGGGAGTCACGACGGCGCTCTTCGCCGCGCTCTCACTCAGCGCATGGGCCGCCGTCGAAACCGGGCAGGCGCAAGAAGAGCGCGTGGAAGACGTCGTCGCCGAGGCACCCTTCGAGTCGCACGAGGAAGCCGCGGAATCGTTCCTCTTGCTGTCGCTCGGCGTACTCGGAATCGCCGCCATTGGACTTTCTGCCGGAAAGATCGGCTCCGCTGCACGCGTGGCGGGGACCGTGGGCTCGGCGGTCCTCCTGGTCGCGGGCTACCAGGTCGGTCACTCCGGCGGACAGCTGGTCTATCGCTACGGGGCGGCAAGTGCCTACACGTCGGGATCGAGCGCGGTCGAGAGTGCGGGAGACGTCGCGCGTGAAGGTGCAGGAGAAGCGGCGGGCGAAGGGGCGGGCGAAGGCGCAGGCGAAGGCGCGCGAGAGGGTGCGCGAGCCGGAACCACCGGTTCGGATCAGGATCGGGACGACGATCGGTAGCACCCACCGGGTGGCGCGTGCGGGGGGCGGGACGGCGGTGTGTTTGCGTGCGCCCGGGCACGGTCCCGACAGGTGAGTATAGGGGTGGGCGGGGGAGGCGCGCGGACCATACCTTGGCCCGTCGCGCCTTTCCTCGTTCACCAGCCAGACCGCCGCCATGCGTCGCGCCGCCGTCGTCGGAGGAGGAATCATCGGGAGTTCGTGGGCGCTCGTCTTCGCCCGCGCTGGCTGGGAAGTGCGCGTCTTCGCGCGACACGCAGAAGTGCGCGACTCGCTCATGGATCGGGTCGCACGCGCGGCGGCGGCCGCCCAGGCGATCGCTCCCGACGTCTCCGTCGAGCAGATCCTCTCGCGCATCGCCATCGCGAGATCGCTCCCCGAGGCGCTCGATGGTGTGGAGTGGGTGCAGGAGTCGGTCGAGGAGAACGTCGAGACCAAGCATGCGCTCTTCGCCGAGTTGGATGCGCTGGCGCCCCCGCAGGGAGTGCTCGCCAGTTCGACGTCGTCGATCGGGATGTCACGCATTGCCGACGAGCTGCCGGGGCGCGCCCGTGCACTCGTGGCGCACCCCGCCACGCCGCCGCACCTCATCCCAGTAGTGGAGATGGTCCCGGCGCCATTCACCGACGACGCGGTGACTGCGCGTGCCTTCGAGACGATGCGTTCCGTTGGGCAGGTCCCGGTGCTGGTGCGCCGCGAGCGTCCGGGTTTCGTCCTCAACCGGCTGCAGGGGGCGCTCCTCACCGAGATGTTCGCGGTGGTGCGCGACGGGCTGATGACGCCTGCCGATGTCGACGCGCTCATTCGCGATGGCTTCGGGCTGCGCTGGGCATTTTTAGGGCCGCTCGAAGGGGTCGACCTGAATGCCCCGGGCGGGATCGCCGACTACCTCGCGCGTTACGGCTTCATGTTCGACCAGATGGCGCGAGAGCGCGGAGAGGCGCCCGTGGTCACGACGGAACTCGTGCAGCAGCTGCACACGGCGATGCGCGCCCGGCTTCCGCTCGATGCACTCCCCGATCGTGTCGCCTGGCGCGACGCGCAGATGTCGGCGCTGCGCGCCCTCCGCGCCTCCGACCGGCAGCCGGAGCGTCAGCCTCCTTCGGAATCGTAGCGCTCATGTGTGCGGCGCGTGTTACATGCGTGCGAGGCGCGCGTTAGGCACGATTGGCGCGTTAGGCACATCAGGCACGTGTGGCGACAGGGGGTGCCGCGGGCGCGCTCGCCCGCGGCGCCGGGAGGGTGAGGAGAAACTCGGTACGCCCGGGGCGCGACGACACCAGCTCCAACGTCCCGCCGTGCGCTTCGGCGATCCGGCGCGAGATCGCCAGTCCGAGACCGGCGCCGCTCGTCTCCGTCTGCTCGACCCGTCCGCGCGCGGGGTCGCCACGAAAGAAGCGCTCGAAGACGCGCTCCTGCACGTCGGCGGGAATCCCCGGCCCGTCGTCGACCACGCGCACCTCGTACTGCCGAGCGCCTGGGGCACCACGCTCGGCCAGCTCCACCGACACCGTCCCTCCTCCAACCGAGAACTTGATCGCGTTGTCGAGAAGGTTGAGGAGGAGGCGCCCGAGGAGGTCGGCGTCGCCGTGGAACGGGGCGTCCATCACCGGCTGCAGCTCGACACGCACGCCGCGTCGCTCGGCGAGGGGGCGCACCGCACGCGTCGCGTTATGCACCACGTCGTCGAGGTAGATGTCGTCGTGTCGCGCCACGAGGTAGCCGGCATCGGCGCGCGCCAGGAGAAAGAGGTCGTCGACGATGCGGGTGAGCCGCGCCGCAGCGCCCTGCATCACGCCCACTGACTCGCGATACTCCCCTTCGCTGCGGTGCTCACGTGAGAGCGTTACCTGCGCCTCGGTGCTCAGGATTGCCGCCGGCGTGCGCAACTCGTGCGACGCGTCGGCCATGAAACGGCGCTGCTGGGCGAAGGCGCGCTCGAGCCGGTCGAGGAGCGAGTTCACCACCGTCGCCAGCCCTCCGAGCTCGTCGTGCGCGCTCGCCACCGGGAGGCGCTCGTGCAGGTTGGCGTCGGTGATCGCTGCGGCGTGCGCGCCCATCGCCGATACGGGAGCGAGCGATCGGCGCGCCACGAAAAAGCCCCCCGCGGCGGCGGCGGCGAGGAGGAGCGGGATGGCGATGAGGAAGGTCTGGCGCACGCGCGCCAACACATCCTCGATGTCGCCGAGCGGTGCGATCCCGGCGATGGTGACGGCGTCGCCCGCCAGCTGCACCTCGCGCGTGACCACCCGGTAGCCATGCCCGTGCTCGACGACGGTACGCGGCGAGGCCTCGTCGTCGGTACCGCGCGCCACCGCTTCGGCCCGCGACGGCTCCAACGGTCGAATGCCGCCGTCATCGTTCTCTTCATCCGCGTCGGGCGGCGTCGAGGCGAGCAGCGTCCCCGTTCGGTCGAGGATCACGAGTTGCAGCTGACGGAAGCGCACCTCGTACGCGGTGGTGCGCGCGGCGACCTCGTTGTTCGGCGCCTGTCGGCGCTCGTTGGCCAGCTCGCGACTGAAGGCGCTGAGTGCGTCCCCCACGAAGCGATCCGTCCGGCTCACGAGCGTCCGGCTGAACGCCACGTACGACACGACGGCGAAGGCCACCAACGGGACGCCGAGGACGGCCGCGAACCAGAGGGTGATCCGCGCGCGAAGCGACGACGGCCACCACCGCCTGCTCATCCGCGGCGCGTGTCCGCGCTCCCCGCGCTCCCCGCGCTCCCCGCGCCCGGCGACGACGAGGTATCCGATCCACTGGTGGCGGTGACGTTGAGCATGAAGCCCGTCCCGCGCAGCGTCACGACGAGTGGCACCTCTTCACCCTCATCCAGCTTTCGCCGGAGCCGGCTCGCGTACACGTCGATGATGTTCGAGTACGTGTTGCTCCGGTCCTCCCACACGTGCTCCATCAGCTCGGCGCGACTCACCACACGCCCCGCGTGACGCGCGAGGTGGTGCAGGAAGGTGAACTCCTTCGTCGTGAGCGGAATCTCGCGCGAACCGCGGCGCACGAGGCGGCGCGTCGTGTCGATCACCAGGTCGCCCACGACGAGCTCCGGTGCGAGCACCTCACCCCGACGACGCGTGAGCGCCCGCAGGCGCGCGAGCAGCTCCCCGAAATCGAATGGCTTGGTGAGATAGTCGTCGGCGCCGGCGTCGAGTCCAGTGATCCGCTGCTCCACCGAGTCGAGCGCGGTGAGCATGAGGATCGGGAACGATCGCTCGGCTGCGCGCAGCGATCGACACACCTCCAGGCCATCGGCGCCCGCCATCAGGATGTCCAGGACGACCACGTCGTAGTCGTGCTCGAGACCAAGCGCGAGCGCCTGCGTGCCGTTCTCGGCGAGATCGACCACATAGGACGCCTCGCGCAGGCCACGCGCGACGGACTCGCGGAGCTGACGGTCGTCCTCGGCGAACAGTACGCGCACGATTCGTGGGAGGCTCGGGTGGAGAGATCAACGGCAACGTCGTCTCGGATGATAGCCCCGATCGCTACCATCGCGCGAACCCGAATTGGTCAGCCAGGGGTGGCTTGGCGGCCGTCGGCTAGCGCGCGAGCGCCCGGCGAAGCGCCGCGCGCAGTGTGGCGTGGGAGAACGGCTTCGCGAGAAACGAGGCGTTGGGCGGGAGGGCGCCGCGCAGCATTAGCGAATCGTTGGTGTAGCCAGACATGAAAAGCACTGGGATCCTCCGCGCATCCTGCTCGAGCATGCGCGCCAGCGCCCGCCCGCCGACGCCGGGCATTTCCACGTCGGTCAGCACGAGCGCCACGTCTCCACCGTCGGCGAGAACGGCGCGCGCTTCCTCGACCGACCGCGCCTGCACGACCTCGTACCCCTCGCCGTTGAGCATGCGCGCCGTCTTCTGTCGCACGGCATCCTGATCTTCGACGACGAGAATGCGAAGCTTGGCGCCGGAACTCGCGCGCCGGTCGGTCGGCGTTGCGCCGCTCTCTGGAAGAGGTGGCGGGAGCGCGTCTGTCGCGTCGTCGACGGCCGGCAGCCGCAATCGAAATGTCGTCCCTCGTCCGGGGGCACTCTCCACCGAGATGTCACCCCCGGATTGCGCCGCGATGCCCGCGACCATCGCCAGCCCGAGTCCCGTGCCGTGTCCCATCTCCTTCGTGGTGAAGAACGGCTCGAAGATTCGCGCCTTGGTCGCCTCGTCCATCCCTTCGCCGGTGTCCTTCACTTCGAGTACGGCAGCACGCGCGCCGTTCACCCCCGTGCCCCGTTCGGCGAGAGTGCGAATCGTGATCGTGCCGCCGAGCGGCATTGCGTCGCGCGCGTTGACGACGAGGTTGACGACCACCTGCTCGAACTGGTTGGGGTCGACGAATACAACGGGGAGTTGTTGGTCGAGGTGCTCGACCAGGCGCACGTGGTCGCCCACGAGGCGCCTGAGCATGACGGACAGGTCGCGGATGACCGCATTGAGGTCGACGTTCCGAGCTTCCATCACCTGCCGACGCGATAAGGCCAGGAGCTGCCGCGTGAGTCGCGCGGCACGCTGCGATGCCTGCACGATTTCCTCGGCTTCCTCGCGCCGATCGTCGTTCTCGGGGAGCGACTCGACGAGCGACTCACCGCAGTTGAGGATGACGGTGAGGAGGTTGTTGAAGTCGTGGGCCACGCCGCCGGCCAGCTGCCCCACCGCCTCCATCTTTTGCGCCTGGCGGAGCGCGTGCTCCTGGCGGCGCTGGTCGCCGATGTCGCGGGCGATGGAGGAGATGAATTCCACGCCGCCATCCTGGCCGCGATGCACGAGGAGGACCTGCGAGACGAGGACCGGCGTGCCGTCGAGCCGCTTGAGCGTCCGTTCGAGTTCGATGACGCCGGACTCAGTGGCCAGGAGCTGCACATCGGTGCGGCGGGACTGCTCGGAGTCGTCGAGGAATTGGCCGGAGTCGAATCGGTCGAGCGGCTCGTCGGGGCCGATTCCCAGCAGGTGGCGCCCTGCTGCATTGATGTAGCGCATCCTCAGGTCCGGGGTGATGACGCACACGAGGTCGGTCGTCGCCTCGAGGATCGCCACCAGTCGCTCGCGATCGCGGGAGATCGTGCGCTGCGCCCGCAGCGCCGCGCTCCACGCCTTCACCCGCCGGCTCACCAGCACGTAGATGAGCGTCGCGCTGGCGAGGACGAAGAACCACCCCTTGTACGTCTGCAGCCGGGTGAGCGCTTGCTGGTCGCGCACCACGGCGAGGACGGCGGAGTCGGACCAAACGATCCAGAGCGTTCCGAGCAGCGCGTAGGCGAGGGCGATCCCGAGGGGCGACCAGTCGTACGGCGGACTCGGGTCCGGTCCCGCCGGTGTGAAGGTCGACGCCCGCGCGCCGGGGTCGGCGGCTTCGCGCGATCCCTGCTCCGTGTCCGTGCGTCCGGCGGGCTCCGGCATGCGCTGCTGGTCGGGCAGGGGGATGGGGAGAGAGAGACTGGTGCGGGAACTGGGATCCGGTGACGCGCGGCCTAACGATCCGTGGGAGCTGGAGGCGTCACGTCTCCGCGTGCCACGGCACGCTCGGCGATCGTGTCGAGTCGCGGATCCTGGTTGGTCTTGAGCGCGCGGAGCGCGCGTCGCGTGCGCCGATACGCCATGTGCACGAAGACGCGCGCGCAATCGACCTCGCCGGCAACCGCGTCGAGGTCGCCGCCCGCTGCCTCGATCTCCGATGTCACGCGCGACAGCGTGGCCGTGCAGAGGAAGAGGTCGATCGCGGCATTGGCAAGGCGCTCCTGCACGTACTGTCGCTCGATGATCGACTTCCCATGCTTGCGGAGCGCCCACTCCACCCCGCGCGCGAGGGCATGCACCTGCGACGACACCAGCTGCGCCTCGTCGTCGAGCGCTTCGTGCACCTGCGTGAAGTCCGGTTGGTTGAGCGTGCTCTTGGCGCGCCCCGCGAGGTAGCTCGAGATCGCGCCGAGGCTGTGGATCGGGTCCTGCAGCGCCTTGCCCAGCGCCTTGAGCCGTTCGCCAGGCTGCTGCAGTCCCATGAGGGCGATGAGCGCCCGCAGGATCTCGTTCGTCCCCTCGAAGATGAGCATGATGCGCGAGTCAC
>CAZWVG010000006.1:0-62574 GCA_964637355.1 uncultured Gemmatimonadaceae bacterium | reverse complement strand
TGAAGCGGTATCACGTGGTGAACAACGGCTGGTCCGACATCGGGCAGCACTTCACGACCTTTCCCGATGGACGCATCATGACCGGGCGCTCGCTCGAGCTGTCGCCGGCCTGCATCCTCGGCCAGAATGCCAACGCGGTGTGCGTTGAGCATCTCGGCAACTTCGACGCGTCGAAGGACGAGATGTCGGCGGCGCAGCGCACCACGGTGCTTCGCTTCACGGCGGCGATCTGCAAGCGCTTCGCGATTCCGATCAACACCGATCGCGTCGTCTATCATCACTGGTTCAACCTGAGCACTGGGGCGCGCACCGACGGGACCGGGCTCACCAAGTCGTGCCCGGGGACCGCGTTCTTCGGTGGCAACACGGTGGCCGACGCGCAGCGTTCATTTCTTCCGCTCGTTCGCGGCGCGCTCGGCGGAACGGCGGTGGCAACGGCGATGCCCCAGGGAATGCGCTACGCCGTGGTCACGGCCGACAACCTGAACGTGCGCACGGGGCCGGGGGCAAGCTTCAAGAAGGTGAACAGTGTCGGGTTGGGGAGCGTCGTGCGCGTGCACGACGAGAAGAGCGGGTGGTTCCGCATCTCGGCGTCGCGCAAGGAGTGGGTCGCCACGCGCTACGCCCAGCTCGTGCAGCGCGCGACGGTGAACGCGACGACCCTCAACGTTCGCAGCGGGCCCGCCGTGACGTTCAACAAGCTCGCCGCGCTCGCCAAGGGACAGGAGGTCTTCGTGCTCGATCATCGCAGCGGGTGGTCGCGCATCGGGCTCGACGAGCGCTGGGTCTCCGAACAGTTTCTCGACCTCGTCGAGACGTAGGGTGCGTGCCCGGGCGAGTCACGCTACCTCGTCGTGTGACACTCTGTCACACGACCCTCGATGCGTGACCCGCCGTACGTTCGCGTCTCCCACCATCACGCCTGCAGGATCCAACTGAATGCAACTACTGCGCACCACCGCACTCCTCCTCCCCCTGCTGTGCCTGACGAGCCTGGTGTCGCGCGAGGCGATGGCACAGACGCGCGCGATCACTGGCGTGACGCTGATCGATGGGACCGACCGGGCCCCGGTGCGCAACGCCACGCTCGTGGTCAAGGACGGGCGAGTGCTGGCAGCCGGCGCGGCGAGTGCGGTGAAGATTCCGGCGGGCGCCGAGCGTATCGCGCTCGACGGCAAGGTGGTGATGCCGGGGCTGATCAACGCGCACGGGCATGTGAACGGCGTGGCCGATCTCTCGACGTACGCGGCATACGGCGTGACGACCGTCTTCTCGCTCGGCGGCGAACCCGCCGATGTCTTTGCCGCGCGCGCTTCGCAGGAGACGCCGACGCTCGCGCGCTCGCGCGTCTTCCTCGCCGGCCCGGTGCTCGCGCCGACCACGCCCGAGGAGGCGCGCACCCAGGTTGCCGGCGATGAGGCCGAGCACGTCGACATCGTGAAGATCCGTGTCGACGACAACCTCGGAACTACACCCAAGATGCCGCTCGCCGTGTCGAGCGCAGTGATCGACGAGGCGCACAAGCGCGGGATGCGGGTGGCGGTGCACCTCTTCTACCGCGACGACCTGGATGCCCTGCTCAAGGCGGGAGCCGACTTCATCGCCCACAGCGTGCGTGACCAGGAGATCGATGCGCCATTGCTCGCGCGCCTCAAGGCATCCGGCGTCTGCCTGAGCCCCACGCTGATGCGCGAGGTGTCGACGTACGTCTACGAGTCGACTCCCGAGTTCTTCAGCGACCCGCTCTTTCTCGCGCACGCCAACCCCGAGTGGGTGGCGGCGGGGCGCGATCCCGCCAAGCAGGACGCCGTGCGCCGCAGCACCAGCGCGCAGCGCTACAAGGCGGCGCTCCCCATCGCCAGCCGCAACGTCGCGCTCCTGGCCAAGGCGGGCGTCCCGATCGCGATGGGGACCGACACCGGCCCCACCGGACGTTTCCAGGGGTACTTCGAGCTGATGGAACTCGAGCTGATGGTGAAGGCCGGGCTCACTCCCGCGCAGGCGCTGCAGAGCGCGACTCGGGTGGCGGCGCGCTGCATGCAGCTCGACCGCGACCTGGGTACGCTCGAGGCGGGGAAGTGGGGGGACTTCGTCGTGCTCGACGCCGACCCGCTCGCGGACATCTCCAACGTGCGCAAGATCCACTCGGTCTGGATCGCCGGGAACCGCGTCGCGCGTTAGGCGCGGCGCCCGGGGGATCGCCTCTTCGATGTCCACGCCGACGTGACGGACCCGGCACCCCCTGCCATCGAGACGCCACCGCGCGCGGCGGCGAGCGCCCCCCGCGCCCCCCGCGCTCCCCGCGTCCCGCTCGTCGCCATCTTCGCCGTGGCGACCTTCCTCAACGCCGCGCTCCTCTTCGCGGTGGAGCCGATGTTCACCAAGATGGTCCTCCCCCTCCTCGGCGGGACGCCATCCGTCTGGAACACCTGCCTCCTCTTCTTCCAGGCCGCGCTCCTCGCCGGCTACCTGTACGCGCACCTCAGCTCGCGGTGGCTCCCGGCGCGTCGCCAGGCGGCGTTGCACCTGGCGATGCTCGCCGCGTCGCTCCTCCTGCTCCCGATCGCCCTCTCCCCCGACCTCGTCGTCCCCACGACCGGGACCGGCCCGGCGATCGCCTGGCTCCTCACCCTCCTCACCACCACCCTCGGCGCCCCGTTCGTGCTCCTCGCGGCGGGGACGCCGATGCTCCAACGATGGTTTGCCAGCACGCAGCACCCGCGGGCGCGCAATCCGTACTTCCTCTACGTTGCCAGCAACCTGGGGAGCTTCGCGGCACTCCTGGCGTATCCCACGCTCATCGAGCCGAGATGGACGATCGGCGAACAGAGTGCGGCGTGGACTGCAGGATTCGGGGCGCTCCTCGCGCTGCTGATTCTCGCAGCGTGGGGGGCGTGGCGATGGACATCGAATCGCTCAACCGACAACATCCGCGCAGCAACGGGCGCGGTGTCGTTGCCCGAGGGCGCCACGGACGCACCTCTCGACGCGAATGACGACGACGACCGCGAGCCCGAGCCGACGCTCCTCCCGACCACCGCGTGGCGTGTGCGCTGGGTCCTTCTCTCGTTCGCGCCGTCGTCGCTCCTCCTCGGCGTCACGACATATCTCAGCACCGACATCGCTGCGGTGCCGTTCCTCTGGGTCGTCCCGCTCGCGCTCTATCTCCTGAGCTTCGTCATCGTCTTCGCGCGCCACCCGCTCCTCAATCGGCGCGTGATGCTGGCGCTGCAGGTGGGGCTCACCATCGGGCTCCTTATCTTCCTCGGTGAGCAACCGGGGCGCAACATCGCGGCGATCGCCGCGTTGCATCTGGCGGCGTTCTTCGTGACGGCGATGGTCTGTCATCGCCAGCTTGCCGACTCGCGCCCGCGCGCGAGTTCGCTCACCGAGTTCTACCTGTGGATGTCGTTTGGCGGGATGCTGGGCGGCGTCTTCAACGTCCTCGTCGCGCCGCTCCTGTACGATCGGGTGCTCGAGTATCCGATCGCCATGATCATCGCGCTCGCGGTACGCCCGGCGTGGGGGAAGCGCACCGCACCCCGGCGCGATCGCATGCTCGACTTCGCCGTGCCGCTGCTCGTCTTTGGAGTCGTCTCGCTCGGCTACGAACTCCCCATGCCGAGCGAGAAGTGGGCCGATCGCGCGCTCTATGCATACCTGTGCGCAACAGGGTTGCTGGTCGCGGCCTGGTTCCGTCGCCCCCTGCGTCTCGCGCTCTCGGCGGCGGCGCTCTACGTGGGGGTCGACGCCGGGACGCACTTCTCCGAGGATACGATCTACCAGGCGCGTTCGTTCTTTGGCGTGTACCGCGTGCGCGAGTGGGACGGGTACTTCCTGCTCCAGCACGGGACCACGACGCACGGCGGGCAGGCAATGGTCGCCGCGCGAAAGAAGGAACCGCTCACCTACTATCACCGCGAAGGTCCGCTCGGCGACCTCTTTCGCCTTGCGACCGATTCCGTCGCCCCGCGATCGGTCGCGCTGGTCGGGCTCGGCACCGGAACCACCGCGTGCTATTCGCGTCCCGGCGAACGCTGGACCTACTACGAAATCGACCCGCTCGTGGTGGCGATCGCCCGCGCACCGCAGCTCTTCACGTATCTGCGCGATTGCCAACCCGACGTGAACATCGTGATGGGCGATGCGCGCCGATCGATCGCCAGCGCGCCGGACAGTTCGTTCGACCTCATCGTACTCGACGCCTTCAGCTCGGACGCGATTCCGGTGCACCTCATGACGCGCGAAGCGCTGCAGATCTACCTGCGAAAGCTGCGTCCGCACGGCATCGTCGCCTTTCACATCAGTAACCGCTTCCTCGACCTCAGGCCGGTGCTCGTTGAACTCGCGCGCGATGCGCGCGTCGCCGGAGCGATGATCGATCGCGACGTCACCAACGAGCAGAAGGAACGGCTCTACTACGGATCGCGATGGGTCGCGCTCGCGCGCAACGCGTCCACGCTCGCACCGCTCGAGCGAGAGGCGGCGTGGGAGGTGCTCTCTCCATCCGCGCCGGTGCGGCTCTGGACCGACGATTATTCCGACGTCCTCGCCGTCATGAACCCGTGACGTCGACGCCGCTGGCGGCAGGCGTCTGTATCGGCTTTGCCTCTCCCACCCTTCGCCCACCGACATGGTCGCCGCTCCTCTCGGCGAACGCCGTCGGCGTACGGCTGGGGCTCCCCTACTGATCGAAAGCCGACCGGCTCAGGGGGTCGCGAGCCCCTGGGTGAATTCGCGCAGTTGCAGCGAGATCGTCCCGAAAACCACGTGCGTTTCCATGCGCACCATGAGGCGGCGATCGTCGTCGGTGAACCAGATCTCGGCGCGCCCGTTCTGCGAGAAGATCCCCTTCGACTTGATGATCGGCTTGACGACGACCGTCTGGAACGTCCCGGCGGGGACGGTCATCTTCTGCCGCCGGTCGACGATGACGGTGACCGGATTGCGGTCGGGGATGAAGTAGCGCGGAAAGTCGTACGTCTTGCCGACCTGGAGGGCCTGGTTGCGCACGAAGTAGATGAACGCCCCCTCGTCGAGCGGTTGCGCCACCGTGGGGCGCTCGGGCTTGTCGTCTTCCTTGAAGACGCCGCGCTCGGGCATGATCTCGTAGATCTTGGTGCGCTCACGCTTCCCCTCGACGGTCTCCTGCCGGTGGCGGAGCGAGTTGAAGGTCTCCACGTCGATCCAGCTCTCGAGGATGTCGTGCACCCGGTACCCGGGGATTCCACCCTCGATCTCCAGCTTGGTGTGCCAGACCTTTCGGCCGCGCAGCGTGTCGATGCCGATCACTTCCATGCGCGCCGTCCCGACGTTGATGAAGCCGAACTTCACGTCGTAGACCATCTGCTCGCCGATGCCGAACGCGACCGAGCCCGGCGCCGGCGCCGCCCACGGAGCCCCCTGGGCAGACGCAGGGCTCAGCGGCGCGGTGAGAACCACCACGGCCGCCGCTGCGGCGACGAGCGGGCTCGAGAGGCGCTTGAGGGCGGCGGGGAGCATTCGGACGGAAAAGGGCATGCGTTGTTCTGGAGGTTCGGCGTGAAGGTCTAGAACCTTACTCGGCTTTCGGGAGTGCAGTTCCAAACGTGACCGGTCCGGGACGGTTTGGCACTCCCCCACTCGGGTGAGCCCAGGTGGCGAGTTGTGGCGGATCGACGCCCGCGCCACGTATGTTCGCCGATGATTCCGGCCCCGGGCATGACACGCATCTCCTCTTCCAACGCTGACGCGAGCGACGCCTCACTGGTCCTGGTGCTCCCGTTCGCGACTGGCGGCGGCGCGGAGGGCGAGGACGGGGGCGAGCGCTACGTGGCGGAGGGAATGTCGGACGAGCTGGCATTCGCCCTGACGCAACTTCCGTCGCTCCGCGTCGTGGGGCGAGCGACCGCCGACTCGCTTCGTACCGCACCCGCCGCTGAGGGCGCGCGCTTCGTTTCGGCGGCGATCGTGGTGACCGGGACGGTCCGCACAGCGGGCGACGCCCTGCACATCGACGTGTCGCTCGCAACCACCGGTACGCCGCAGCGTGACACGGTGCTCACCGCGCGCGGTGAACTCGCGACCTTCACCACGGGTATCGCCGCGCTGGCCGAGGGGGTCGCGCGGTTCGCCGGCGCGGAGATTCCCGAGGGGTGGCGCGAGCGCGTGGCGCGCCCGCTCGCCTCCACGCGCGAGGTGGTCGACCTCATCCTGCGCGGGCGATATCACGTGGAGCAGCGCCCCATCGGGGTGAAAGTGGCGATGCAGTGCTTCGACCGCGCCATCCGCCTCGACGGTGCGGCCGCCCCTCCGTACGGAGCGTTAGGCATCCTCTGGGCGAACTTCGGGCTCTTCCTCGCGCTCCCGCCGGAGCAGGCGCGCGAGCGCGCGCACGAGCAGGCGGAGCGCGCGCTCGAGCTCGATCCGCACGAGCCCAACGCGCTCGCCGCACAGCTCACCGTCTCGACCTTCTACGACTGGGATCTGGCCCGCGCCGACGCTCTCGGCGCCCTGCTCCTGCGCTGGTATCCGTCGTGGGTCACACCCCGTCAGGCGCTCCTGTACGCCCACGCGGCGCGTGGTCACGTGGACGCGGTACACGCGTTGTCCCGCGAGGTGCAACAACTCGATCCACGGGCCGTCGATCCGATCAACGATGCCGGCTTTGCCCTCCTCCTGATCGGCGCTGCCGGCGAGTCGGTATCGCTCCTCGAGGCGCACGCCGCGCTCCACCCGGAGGCGAGCGAGGTACACCGGCGCCTGGGGTTGGCGCTTCTTGCCAGCGGTGATGCCGCGGGCGCGGTGAAGGCGCTGGAGCGCTCCGTGAGCGTTTCGCGTCGGCATGCCTGGGGCGTTGCCAACCTTGCCTGTGCCTACGCACGGGCGGGGAGCGAAGACGACGCCCGTCGCCTCCTCGCCGAGCTGGAAGAGCGCGCCGAGGGGGAGATCGTCCCCTCGATCGCCCTTGCCGAGGTGCACGCTTCGTTAGGCAGCGTGGAGCGCGGAATGGCCGCGCTCGAGCGCGCGCTCGAAGCGCGCGACTACTGGCTCCTGATGATCGATCGCGATCCGCTGCTCGACCCGCTGCGTACCGATCGGCGATTTGCCTCCTTCCGTGCCCGCTGCACCCCCATCTTGCACTGACGCGCCGCACCGGCGTTCCCGATTCCGTATCCACGCCCGACCGCACGCATATCATCACGCATGTCATCGACGATCGACGAACTCCTCGCCCTTCTCTCCCTCG
The DNA here is from genome assembly GCA_964637355.1 of uncultured Gemmatimonadaceae bacterium. Lineage (GTDB taxonomy): Bacteria > Gemmatimonadota > Gemmatimonadetes > Gemmatimonadales > Gemmatimonadaceae > SCN-70-22. Next base: position 55,346 of record CAZWVG010000006.1, on the reverse strand, counting down.
AGCCTCTCGAGGTGAACATCTATCGCGGCAGCAATCGCGACCTCGGGACCGGTCGCGTCTTCGGTGGACAGGTCTTCGCCCAGGCGCTGGTCGCCGCGCGTCGCACCGTGGAGGACGAGCGCGAGGCGCACTCCGTCCACGGCTATTTCATCCTCCCCGGCGACCTCGCGGCCCCCATCGTCTACTTCGTGGACCGGCTGCGCGATGGCAACTCGTTCACCACGCGGCGCGTGACGGCCATCCAGCACGGGCAGGCGATCTTCAACCTCTCGGCGTCGTTCCATCGCGACGAGAAGGGGCTCGAACACCAGAGCTCCATGCCCGACGTGCCGGCGCCGGAGGATCTCGCTCCGGAGCTCGAGCTGATCCGGGAGATGGCCGATCGCATCCCCGAGTCGTTGCGCCCGGTGCTCACGCAGGATCGCCCGCTCGACTTCCGCCCTGTCGCGCCGATCGATCCGTTCCGCCCGCAGAAGCGCCCGCCCATCCGTCACGTCTGGTTCCGCACCGTCGCCCCGCTCCCCGACGATCGCATCACGCACCAGGCGGTCCTCGCCTACGCGTCGGACTACGGGCTTCTCCCTACAGCGCTGCAGCCGCACGGCGTCCCCTTCCGCTCGCGCGAGCTGCAGATCGCCTCGCTCGACCACGCGCTCTGGCTGCATCGCCCGTTCCGCGCCGATGACTGGCTCCTGTACTCGGTGGAGAGCCCCGCGGCTCACGGGGCGCGCGGCTTCGTGCGCGGCTCGATCTACACGCGCGACGGCACGCTCGTCGCTTCGGTCGCGCAGGAAGGGCTCATGCGCCTCCGCACCCCGAAGTCCTGATTCCCGCATCGCCCTCGTTCCCGTCCCCATCTCCCCCGACGCCCGCCCCGATGCGACTCTCCCGCCCTGTCATCCTGCTGCTGGCCTTTGGACCTGCCGCGCTCTCCGCGCAGCAGGCGACCCGCCCCTTCTGGCGTCCGTCGCCTCCGTCAGCCGCAACGTCGGCGGCGCAGGGATTCTCGGCCGAGCGGCTGGCCCGCATCGACCGCTTCATGCAGGACTACGTCGACCGCAACGAAGTCGCCGGTGCGGTGGGGCTGGTGATGCGCAACGGGAAAGTGGTCTACGAGAAGGCGGTGGGGTGGAGCGACAAGGAAGCGGGACGCCGCATGGCCCCCGACGCCATCTTCCGCATCGCGTCGCAAAGCAAGGCGATTGTCAGCGTGGCGATCATGACCCTCTTCGAGGAGGGGAAGATCGCCCTCGAGGATCCGGTCTCGAAGTTCATCCCGGCGTACGAGCACACCACCGTTGCGGTGAAGAGCGATACCGGCGTCAGCATCGTCCCGGCGCGCCGCCGCATCACCATCAAGGACCTCCTCACCCACACCGCTGGAATCTCGTACGGGACCGACCCGCAGGTGGCCAAACTGTACGAAGCGAAAGGGCTGGGGCCGGCCGCCGGCTTCGGCTACTACACGGCCGACAAGGACGAGCCGATCTGCACCACGATGGAACGCCTCGCCACGCTCCCCTTCGTCGCACAGCCGGGCGAGGCCTTCGTCTACGGCTACAACACCGACATCCTCGGCTGCGTGGTCGAGAAGGTCTCGGGGAAGGCGCTCGATGCGTTCATCAGTGAGCGAATCACCGGGCCGCTGGGGATGGTCGATACCTACTTCTTCCTCCCGGTGACCAAGCGCGATCGACTCACCGCCGTGTACGCGAGCACTCCCGAAGGAGGCGTGACGCGCGCGCCGGATGGTCCCAAGGGGCAAGGGAACTATGTGGACGGTCCGCGGCGCTCATTCTCCGGGGGGGCGGGGCTCGTATCGACCGCGCGCGACTACGCCCGCTTCCTCCAGATGTTGTTGAACGGAGGCGCGATCGACGGCGTGCGCATCCTCGCGCCGGCAACCGTTCACCTCATGACGACCAACCAGAGCGGGGCGCTTTTCTCGACGCGGGGATCGGGCTTTGGCCTTGGCTTCGAAACGGTGGATCGGTTCGGGGCGAATGGACTCAGCTCGGTCGGGACGTTCAGTTGGGGAGGGGCGTACGGTTCCAACTATCGGGTCGATCCGAAGGAAAAGCTGGTCGTCGCCTTCATGATCCAGCAGATTCCGAATAACGCCGACCTTGCGTCGAAGTTTCCCACGATGGTGTACCAGGCCTTGATCGGCACTACACCGTGGGAGTGAACGTCATCTCGCACACGGTCGCGCGCGCCGGCGCCAGGCGCCGGTGCGCAGCGACCTGAGCGGAGACCTCGCGAGTCCGATGCCGCCCTAACGGCGGCAAGGAGGGAAGAAGCGTCATGGCGATCCAGGATGAGCGCATCGCGCGCGCGACCGTGCGCAAGCCGCGCGACGAGGAGATCGACGTATTCGGCCTGACGCACACCGGCAAGGTGCGCACCGAGAACCAGGATCACTTCCTGATCGCGTCGCTCCATCGCCAGATCCGCGTGCACCTGACGAGCATGCAGTCGATCGGGAACGCGATGCACGAGACCGATCGTCTCGCCTTCCTGGCGATGGTCGCCGACGGCGTCGGCGGCGGGCGTGCGGGAGAAGAGGCGAGCCGCTTCGCCGTGGAGACGATCAGCAGCTACGTCAACAACAGCGCGCGCACGTATTACACGGCCGACGTCAACGACGATACGGCCTTTCGCGAGACGCTCGAGGAAGCCGCGCTTCGCGTGCACGAGAAGCTCACCCAGCGCGCCGAGCAGAACCCCGCCTACCGCGGGATGGCGACGACGCTCACGCTCTACCTCGGCGTCTGGCCGCGCATCTACCTGCTGCAGGTCGGCGATTCGCGCTACTACTTCCTCCGCGATGGCGAGCTCACGCAGGTGAGCCGCGACCAGACGATGGCGCAGGCGCTGATCGACATGGGCGTCCTCACCCGCAGCGACCAGAAGGCCGATCGCTTCTCGCACATCCTCTCGAGCGCGATCGGCGGGGCGCAGACGACGCCGGTGGTGACCGGTGTGCAGAACGACTGGGGGATGGTGCACCTGCTCTGCAGCGATGGGCTCACGCGCCACGTGAGCGACGAGCGCATCGCCGAGCGGCTGCGCAACATGGTCTCCGCACGTACGGTGTGCGAGGAGCTGCTGCAGGACGCGCTCGACGGGGGAGGGCGCGACAACATCACCATCGTCGTCGGGCGCACGATGAAGCTCGCCGACCTCACCGACGATCGTTAGGCGTCAGGGGCCGGCGGCGACGGCGACCAGCGTCCCCGCAACGCCAACGGCGGTAAGCAGGAGCCACCCGCGCATCACGTAGCGCATCCACTGCGAGTAGGGGATGCCCGCGGCGAGCAGCACCGCCATGAGCGCGGCGTTCGTCGGAACGAGCAGCTCGGCGAGCCCGGCACCGGTCTCGAAGGCGAGGACCGTTGCCTGACGAGAGAGCCCGATGAGGTCGGAGAGCGGCACCAGGATCGGCATGGTGAGCGCCGCCTGCCCGCTGACGCTCGGCACAAAGGCGTGGATGAACCCCTGGATCGGGACCATGAGGAGCGCGGCGATCGCGGGCGGCTTGCCGGCGAGCGGCGAGGCGAGCCCGTTCACCACCGTGTCGATCACGTGCCCGTCGGTGAGGACCACCGAGATCCCGCGCGCGACGCCAACGAGCACCGACGCACCGATCATCGTCTCCATCCCGCGGAGGTAGGCGGCGGTTGCATCGCTCAACGTCATCCCGCCCACCACACCGATCACCAACGCGGCGAGGAAGAAGAGCGCCGAGAGCTCGTTGAATCCCCAGTCGAGCGTGAGGACGCCGACCACGTACGTCGCGAGTGGCGCGAGCGTGAGGAGGAGGATGATCGCATCGCGTCGCGTGAACGACGCGTCGACGGATGCCGCCCCCGTCGCGCCCGGCACTCGTACTGCGTCGTTGGGGCGATGGCGGTTGGCGTGTCGCATGGTGAGCGCGACCCACCCCGTCCACCCCGCCGCAAGCATCGCCAGCCGCAACCCGGCCCCCGAGAGGAGCGGGAGCTGCGCAAGCTTGAGCGCAATCCCGGCCTGGAACGGATTCGACGGGCCGAACGCCGATCCGACCGCTGCGGCGCCCAGCGACGCCGAGACCATGGTGAGGGCATCGACGCCGAGCCCGCGCCCGAGCACCAGGAGCACGGGGACGAGGGCGATGATCTCTTCCTGCATGTTCTCCATCGCCCCAAACGACGCGAAGACGAACGCGACCACCGGGATCGCCCAGATCCCGCGCCCGTGGAAGCGGCGCACGATCGCCTGCGCTCCGCGCGCGAGCGTCCCGAGCTGCTCGACCAGCGCGAATGCCCCGCCGACGAAGAGGATCGAGATGATCACGTCGGCGCCGGCCACCAGTCCGCGCGGGACGGCGACCAGCGCGGCTACCGGCCCCACCGGCGCGGCCTTCACCGCGTGATACGTTCCCGCGACGACGAGGCTGCGCCCGGTGACCGGGTCGTCGCGCCGGTCGAATTCCCCGGCCGGGAGGAGCCAGGTGAGGAGGGCCGCGAAGGCGATCCCCCCAAGGAGGAGGACGACCGGGTGCGGGAGCCGCCATCGCGACGTCATCGCTCCTCCTCGCTCCGTGCGTCGACCGCTACTTGCTCCAAGGAGGGACGACCTTGTTGGTGCGCGCGTACGCGATCGCCTGCCCCAGGTGCTCGTGCAGGTGCGTCGCCGTCATCACCCAGATGCGCTGCCCGCTGAACTCCTGGCCGAAGAACTTGATCTTCTCCGGCAATCGGCTGTTGGGGACATCCTTCATCGCCTTGGCCAGATGGTCGAACGACTTCTCCATCGCCGCGACGGTGGCATCGCGCGACAACGCCTGATGCTCGAAGGTCGTGAGCGTCTTGAAGTCGTCGGCCTTGATCCCGGTCGACGGGTCGACCGCAACGCCGAACGCCGTCGGCATGAGGTAGTTGTCGCTGGCGACGTGCAGGAAGACCTCACGCACCGAGCGCACACCCGGTCCCGGGCGCCAGTCGTAGGTGTTCTCCGGCATCGCCTTCGCCAACGCCGAAAGCTTGTCCCGCACCTGCTGGATGTCGGCCATCAGGTCTACGGTGACCGAAGCCTGCTGCGCCCGCGCGGTCCGTGCTGCGAGCGGTACGGCAGTCACGAGCGCCATCAGCAGCGAGGCGCGACGAACGATTGTGTGCATGGGTCGGGGACGGGAGGAGGGATTGGATGCACGCCATCGTGTGCTTCAATGGCGCCGATAACATGTCACCGGTCACATCACCTCGACAGGCGCGAGGGACGAAAGGAGTGGGGAGATCGCAGGGAACGCGCCCCCCCTCCCTCTCCGCGCGCCACCCCCCCAAGTTGCCAGCAGTCCTCTCGTCTTCTCGTCTTCTCGTCTTCTCGTCTTCTGACAACTATGCTCGGAACAGGCTTCGTCGGCGCAGGCTTCAACACACGCTTCCACATCCAGGGGTGGCAGGGGGTTCGCGATGCCGATGTACTCGGCGTCTGGAGCCCCACGCAGGCCAATGCCGCGAGTGCCGCCAAGCTCGCCCGCGACCTCGACGTCGGCGCGGCCAAGCCCTACAAGAGCATTGCGGCGATGGTCGAGGATCCGGCCATCGACGCCATCTGGCTCTGCGGCGCCAACCAGGCGCGCGTGGAGAACGTGGAGGAGATCGTCCACACCATCCGCGCCGGGCGGGGGACCCTCAAGGGACTCGCCATCGAGAAGCCGCTCGCCCGCAACGTGGCCGAGGCGCTGCAGGTCAAGCGCCTCGTCGAGTCGGTTGGGCTCAAGACGGGTTACCTCGAGGACCAGCTCTTCTCCCCGCACGTCGAAGCGGGGCGCGCCCTCCTCTGGGCGCGCGGCGCCGCGACCACGGGGCGCCCCTATCTCGCCCGTGCAGCCGAAGAACACAGCGGCCCGCACTCCCCCTGGTTCTGGCAGGGACACTTGCAGGGGGGCGGTGTGCTCAACGACATGATGTGCCACTCGGCGTTCGTCGTACGGCATCTCCTCACCAAGCCGGGAGAGTCGTACGACACCGTGCGCCCGGTACGCGTGACCGGGCGCGTCGCCTCGCTCAAGTGGTCGCGCCCGCACTACGCCAAGCAGTTGCGCGCGACGATGGGGAAGGCGGTCGACTACACCAAGCGCCCATCCGAGGACTTCGCCTCGCTCACCATCGAGTTCGAAACCGCCGACGGACATACGGTCATCGGCGAAGCGACCACGTCATGGTCGTTCGTCGGCGCGGGATTGCGGCTGTCGGCGGAGTTGCTCGGCCCCGAGTACTCGATGAAGTGGAACTCGCTCGACTCCGGGTTGCAGCTCTTCTTCTCGCGCGCCGTCACCGGGCGCGCGGGCGAAGACCTCGTCGAAAAGCAGAACGCCGAACAGGGCGTCATGCCGGTCGTCCCGCAGGAATACATCGCCTACGGCTACACCGACGAGGACCGTCACTTCGTGCGCGCCTTCCTCGGGAAGGAAGACCCCAAGCTGACGGTCGCCGACGGCGTCGAGGTGGTGCGCATGCTCATGTCGGCGTACCAGAGCGCGGAGCAGGGAAAGACGCTCTCGTACCCGCCGCGCGGCATCGACCGGTTTGTCCCGGCGGTGGCGCGCGGCGAGTGGAAGCCGTAACGGCAGCGTCCCCGCCCGGCGTGCACTGACACCTCGGGCGGGGAAGAGCCACGCGCACTATCGGCGTCCGCCGAGCAGGCGCGTTGTCCACCCCAGGCTCGCCGAAAAGTCCGACGCGGACTCCGACAATCCGAGTCCTGCACCGAGACTGAACGACGCGCCTTCGGACAGGGAGCGACTGAGCAGGACGTGCGCCGACACCGGCGGATCGCTCCCCTCGATGATGCGCGTCGACGCCGATGCCGAGGTGAGCATCGACCAACGCCTGCCTAACGGCACGCCGAGCGCGAGGGAGTAGAACAGCGCGTCGCGCAGCTCGAGGTCGGGCATGTCGCCGAGCACCCACCAGGCGGCGTTCGCGAAGAGCAACGTTCGCCCGCTCCCCAGCACCACCGACGCGCCGGCGCCGTAGTCCCACGCCCCGGTCCCGACCCCGGATTCGATCGCGGTGACCGGTGCCTTCGTCCACGCTTCGAGCCCGAAGCTGCGCACCCCCCCGATCCCCTCGTACGCGGCCAAGGTCGCGCCGAAGACCGGGTCGCCGGCACGCACCGAAAGATTGCCAGTGCCGGCGACCGAGAGGGAGTCGGCGACGCTATCGGCGACTATCGTGCTGCCAAAGGCGCCCTGCATGTCGCTGGAGCTTCCGCGGCGGCGTCCGGGGCGCACCGGGATGGTTTGTCCCCCGACTCGCCGCCTGACGGCCGCATTGTCGGGCCCTCCGGTGGGGACAACACCTCCCCCCGCCACGTAGCTCAGCACCGTCCCGTTCTGCGCGAGGAGTGGCCACGAGGCGGAAAGGTCGAGCGCCCCGGCGCGCAGCGTGAGCGAGTTGAGCCACGAGTAGGATCGGAACGTCTCCGCGAAGACATACGTCCCCTGCGCGTAACCCACGCTACTGCTCCACGTGACATGCTGCGCCGGTGCCGTCGCGGCAACGGCGAGGAGCGCGACACCAACCGCGAACGCTCCCCGCCGCGCCACCGCGTGCGCGATCACGTGCCGGGCTTCAAGACCCGGAGTCTCTGTTGCAGGCGCTCCATGATCTTGAGCCCATCCTCCAACTGCGTTCCCATTGTTTGCACGTGCTCGCGCAGGCGCTCCATGTCACGCTGCATCTCGGGGTCGCGCAGCTGCAGGTGATCGCGTTCCCGGTCGCGGAGCTGCAACGTCGCGGCGTTCAGGTCGTTCGCCATCTGGCCGAGTGCCTTTCCCATGTCGCGCACCGCCTGGTGCTCGCGCAGGCGATCCTGGTCGCGAATGCGATCCATGTCCCGTGTCAGATCCTGCTCCATCTGATGCAGGCGATCGCGGATGCGTTGTGTCTTCTGCAGCGCCTGCTCCATCTGTTGCAGCCGCTGCTGCTGCGCTTGTTGTTGCGCTTGTTGTTGCGCTTGTTGTTGCGATTGTTGCTGCTGCTGCTGCGCCTGTTGTTGCCCCTTCTGCCGCTGCGCAGCCGTCGACCCCGACTGGGCGGCGCCCACGCTGGCGAAGGCTGCAACGAGCGCAGCTGCCAGGGCGACTCTCGCCCGCATTGTGTGAGTCAACATGATCCGTCCCTCCAAACGAAAGCCGGGCACTCACCAACCGGCAGTGCCCGGCTGCGAAAGAATGTGTGTACGTCCCGGCGCGGTGCGCCGGTGCGGTTCGCGTTAGGCTACGTGTGCCCTCCACAGCCATCGCCCGGCTCGTCCTCCTGGTCACCTTCGTCGAGGTGATTGTCGCCGCTGCCGCCGTCGAGCATGTCGCGCCCGCTCCCGCCGAACAGCCAGTCGACCCCTCCCTCGCCAAAGAGCCAGTCGTTCGACTCTTCACCGTAGAGTTTGTCGCGATCGAAGCCGCCGTACAGCCAGTCCGGTCCCGGGCCACCGTGCAACTCGTCGTTGCCCGCCTCGCCGTAGATCACGTCGGGGCCACCGCCGCCATAGACGACGTCATTGCCATGGCCAGCCAGGATCGTATCCGGGCCGCCGCCACCGTAGATGATGTCGTTGCCGTAGCCACCCCAGATGCGATCGGGGCCGCCACCTCCATGTCCGGGCGATCCACCGCCGCCGTCGCAGGCATCGTCGATCGCGCCGATGGTGAGCTCGCCCTCGGGCACATCGCTGTGCTGCGGCGGATCGGCGCAGATCACGTCGTCTCCGTTCTGTCCGAAGATGCGATCCTTCTTTGGCGATCCGACGATGACGTCATTGCCGGACGTGCCGACGATGCGATATCCCCATCCGCCGCCATCACCTTCGTCCTCCAGTGCCACGACACCCTCCGCCGACGGGCGAACGTCGGGGACATACGGCTTGATCGTCGCCCCCTTGGGGATCATCTCGGCGGGCATGTTCCACCAGATGGTTGCCGTGTAACCGTGGCACACGGGAGGAATGCGAGGATCCGGTTCCGAGTCATGCTCGGCGATTGCGATGCTGAAAGCCGAGGGCGCGAAGGGCGCTATGCTGGTCGGCAACTCGCGCTGGCATCCCCAGGTCGCGATCACGCCGCTCACCAGGAGCAGTCCGGTCACCCTCGGCAAACTCGTTCGTGTCATCGTGCTACCCTCCACTTCGAGCCCTGCGTGGGGCGGTGCGGATCGTTGGTGCGATCGCCGCACCGCCCCCGCTGCATGCGATACCTAGTTCTGTACGCCGTTCTCCCCGCTGCCACCACCACCGCCGCCGCCACCCCCGCCGCGCCGGGTCTTGATGAAGATCTCGGCCACGGTGGCCGTCGGCGTGACGGTTGCGATCGTCTCGTCATCCACGCCTAACGTGGTGAAGGCCACACCGCTCTGGTTGTCGACCGAGAAGGTGATGCGCCACCACCCGTCTTTCGGGATGTTGTTGGGCATGTTGACGTTCTTCATCATCCACACATAGCCGTAGACGAGGCGCCCACCCACGTTGATCTCGGCCGCATAGTTGTCTGGGCCGTCGACACCGAAGCCCTCGTACACGGCCTTGTCGAAGTACGTGTAGGTCACCGCGCCCCCCTTGTCCGCCAGCTTCTCGATCTTGAGGCGAACACGATCCGAGAAAACGGTCGGTGTCAGTGCGACAGTCTGCTTCTGCATCCCGTCGGCGAAGATCCCCTGCTTCTCGGTCGAGCTGCTGGGGTTCATGACCACGTCCATCGGATAGCCCTGCAGCATCGTGCCGTCATCGGCGACCAGGACATGCTCCACCCGGATCACCGAGTTGACCGCGAACTGCACACTCCGGAGGTTGTCACCCCAGTCGACGACTACCGGCGTCTTTCCGGTTGGCCGACCAACCCACTCCGCTTGCCAGGTGTTGCTCGACTGTTGCCAGAAGACATTCCACGGCTGCGTTGATTCGACCGCCGTATTGCCGGAGTACCAGAACGGCACATTGCCGCCCGCCGAGATCTCCGCCAGCGCCGCCGTGTCGGTCGTTGCGGACGGGCGCATCCCGGTGTTGGCGAAGAGCCTGGTCGAACCGTTGAGCAACGCGAGTCCGGTGAGCCCCCGCGCCTCCGCGAAGATGACGGGATTGGAGAGGTTGTTGCCGTACGTTTCCCGGTCGACCCGTCCGGGGCGCTTGACTCCCGCCTTCGCGTCTTCGACTCCGGCGAGCACGGACGGCTGCAGGCGTGATGGTCCGGCGGGAGCGTCCACGTTACACGCCGCCACGAGTACCGTGGCCAGCAGTGTCGAGGCGGACGCGAACGAATGCATGCGTGACATCTGAACCTCCTGGTAGAACTGCCGCGCAGAAGATCGCACCCGACTGGCTGCGTGTGTGTAGGTGCCACTCCGCGATGCATCGCGCATGTTCCCGACGGTCGTGCGGGGTACGCGCCGCTTGCGATCGCACGGCGACTGGCAGGTCGCGGGACGGCACTCCCGTGTGCACGCTGTGTTCATGTAGCCTCTCGCGCCCGGGTGTGCGTACATGCGATGTTCATGTACGGAGCGGGCGAGACCGGACGCGCGCCCGGCCGCAATTACCTTTCGACTCGCCCCGAAACGACGTGCACGCCATGAACGCGCAGGCACCGCGAACCCCGCCTCAGCACAGGACGCCATCGTGAAACGCCGCGACTTTCTTCACGCCGCCGGGGCCATGGCCGTCGCCGGGCGCGTCCTCCCGCGTGCTGAGCTCGTCGCCAGTGCGTCGGCGCGTCCGATCCCCACGCCGTCCCAGCTGCAGTGGCAGCGCGACGAACTCGCGCTCTTCACCCACTTCACCGTCAACACCTTCACCGACAAGGAGTGGGGGGACGGGAGCGAGTCCCCCGCGATCTTCGACCCGAGGCGCTTCGATGCGCGCAGCTGGACGCGCACCGCGCGCGCTGCCGGCTTTCGCACCGTCGTCCTCACCGCCAAGCACCACGACGGGTTCTGCCTCTGGCCCTCGGCGCGCACGCAGCACTCGGTGGCGTCGTCGCCGTGGCGCGGTGGGAAGGGCGACGTCGTGCGCGAGGTGGCCGATGCCTGCCGCGCCGATGGGTTGGGGCTCGGGCTCTATCTCTCCCCGTGGGACCGACACGAGCCGACCTATGGGAGCGGGGCACCGTACATGGACTTCTACTGCGCGCAGTTGGAGGAGCTCCTCACACGCTACGGCACCGTGCGCGAGATCTGGTTCGACGGCGCGAATGGCGAAGGCCCCAACGGTAAAAAGCAGGCCTACGACTGGCCGCGCATCCATGCGCTGGTGCGCAAGCTGCAGCCGGGAGCGGTGATGTTCTCCGACGCCGGCCCCGACGTGCGCTGGATCGGGAACGAGCGCGGGGTGGCCGGCGAGACGTGCTGGAGCACGATCGACCCGGCGAGCGTCCCCTACGCCGGCTACGACGCGCCGAACGTGGGTGAGCTGCTGCAGCACGGCGATCCGAACGGGAGCGTCTGGCGTCCTGGCGAGACCGATGTCTCCATCCGTCCCGGGTGGTTCTGGCACTCCGCCGAGGATGAGAAGGTGCGCAGTGTCGAGAACATCACGGAGCTGTACTTCACGTCCGTCGGGCGCAACAGCAAGCTCCTGCTCAACGTTCCGCCCACGCGCGATGGTGTCTTCCATGCGCGTGATACCGAGCGCCTCCTTGCCTTTGGCGCGCGCCGCCACGCGATGCTCGCACGCGACTTCCTCGCGCGCGCTCGGGTGACGGGCGATGGTGCACACCCCACGGCGCTCGTCGACGACGATCAGGACAGCGCATGGGAAGGCGCACCGGGAACACCGACGATGACCGCCGAACTCGTGCTGCGTTCCCCCGCCAGGTGCAATGTCGTGCGCCTCATGGAGCCCATTGCCCGGGGGCAGCTGGTGGAGCGCTTCGAGGTGAGTGCCGATGCGGGAACCGGGTGGGACGTGATCGCCTCGGGGACGACCGTCGGCTATGCCCGCCTCGCACGCTTCCCCGAACGTGTCATCCGCCGCCTGCGCGTGCGCGTGGAATCGTCACTCGGGGCGCCAGCGCTCGCGCGCGTCTCGTTGCATCGCGACGCGACCGAGAGTGGCGCGACGGGTGCGACGGGCGCGATGGGCGACGCAGGTCGAGGCTAGGGCGCGCCCGCCCCTTCACGGCTCGGGGTCCGCACCACACCTTCCCGCACCGGGCGGCGCCTTCGCGTGCCCCCGGTTCGCTCATCGACCACTCCCTCGAGCCCGCGGATCCCCGTGCCTCACCTCGCCGGCGCCCCCCGCCATCCCATCGCCGAACGCGTCTCTGCCACGCGGACTGCAGCTACGCGTACTGCAGCTACGCGTACCTCAGGAACGCGTACATCTGCCCAGCACCTCGCACATCTGCGCGCCTCCACCACGCGCGCATTCGCAGCGCTCGCCGCCGTCTCCGCTCTCGCTGCGCCGTTGGCCGCGCAGCGCCCCACCCTCGGCGCCGCGACCCGCCAGTACGTCACCATCGACACCTCGCTCCTCGCCCTCACGCACGTGCGGGTCATCGACGGCACCGGGGCGCCGGCGCGCGACGACCAGACGGTGATCGTGCGCGACGGGCGCATCGAAGCGGTTGGGCCGGCAGCGTCGACCGCGGTCCCCGCCGGTGCGCGCGTGATGGAGCTCGCCGGACGGACGGTGATCCCCGGCATGGTCATGGTGCACGAGCACCTCTTCTATCCGGTCGGCCCCGGCGTCTACGGCAACCTCACCGAGTCGTTCACCCGCTTGTACCTGGCGGGGGGCGTGACGTCGATGCGCACCGGCGGCAACATGAACGGCTACGGCGAGTTTGGGATCAAGCGCGCCATCGAGCGCGGCGACAAGCCGGGGCCATGGATCGACGCCACCGCGCCGTACGTCAACGGCCCCAATCCCTTCGGGCAGATGGAGGCGCTCACCACCCCCGCCGAGGCGCGCCGCTTCGTCGACTTCTGGGTCGACCAGGGGGCAACGTCGTTCAAGGCGTACATGCAGGTCTCGCGCGAGGTCCTGGGCGCGGCAATTCAGCAGGCGCACAAGCGGGGAATCAAGGTGACCGGGCATCTCTGTTCGGTGACGTACCGCGAGGCCGCGGCGTTAGGCATCGACGACCTCGAGCACGGCTTCCTCGCCTCCACCGACTTCGTCAGCGACAAGAAGCCCGACGAGTGTCCGCGCAACGCCAACCAGGCGCTCAACGCGCTCGATCCGTCGAGCGCCGCGTTCAAGGATCTCGTGGCCGACCTCGTGAAGCGGAAGGTGGCGATCACCTCCACGCTCACCGTCTTCGAGACCTTCACCCCGGGACGCCCGCTCCCGCCCGGCGTCGACGTGCTCCTCCCCGAGCTCAAGGACGCCTACATGAAGAACTACGAGCGGGTGAGTGCGCAGAAGCAGTCGATGTATTCCACGCTCTTTCCCAAGGCGATGGCGATGGAGCTCGCCTTCTCGCGCGCCGGCGGATTGCTCGTCGCCGGCACCGACCCGACCGGGGGCGGCGGCGTGATCGCCGGCTACTCGAACCAGCGCGCACTCGAGCTCCTGGTCGAGGCGGGGTTCTCGCCGTCCGAAGCGATCATGATCGGGACGCTCAACGGTGCGAAGTACCTCGGGCGCGACCGCATGGTCGGTTCGATCGCCGCGGGGAAGCAGGCCGACCTGGTAGTGATCAACGGCGATCCTTCGGCGCGCATTGCCGACGTGCGCAACGTCGAGATGGTCTTCAAGCAGGGGGTCGGGTACGACCCGAAGAAGCTGATCGACTCGGTGAAGGGGAAGGTCGGGCTTTACTGAGACGTTGCGCGCCGAGCGTTCGCACGGCGCCCAATCTCGTCCATTCTTCATGACCGAACCTGCGTCCACACGTCCGTGAGCGACGCGTCCACCCGTACCAGCGCCCTGCGGCACATGTCGTACATCCGCCGATCGTTAGTCAGCGCCTGCGCAGTCGCCGTCATTGCCCTCGCCGCGCTGGCGCCGGCGCTCTCCGCCCAGGCGCGCCCCGCGCTCCGCACGCGCAACGTCGTCCTCTTCGTGATCGACGGGATGCGCTGGCAGGAAGTCTTCACCGGCGCCGAGCGTGCGCTCATCAGCAAGGAGCCGGGGGGCGTGCGCGACACGGCGTCGCTGCGGAAGGACTTCTGGCGCGAGACCCCCGATGCACGCCGCGAGGCACTCTTCCCGTTCTTCTGGGGGACCATCGCCAAGCAGGGACAGCTCTTCGGCAATCGCACCAAGGGAAGCGACGCGCACATCACCAACACCTATCGCTTCTCGTATCCCGGCTACAACGAGATCCTCACCGGGGCGTTCGATCCGCGCGTAAACTCCAACGACTATCCGCCCAATCCTAACGAGACCGTCTTCGAGTGGCTCAACACGCGCCCCGGCTTCAAGGGGAAGGTCGGTGCCGTCGCCACGTGGGACGCCTTTCGGCGGATCTTCAACAAGGAGCGCTCGGGCATTCCCGTGCTCGACAGCTGGGACCCGCCGTTCGCCAACGTGAAGCAGCCCACCGAGCGCATGCAGCTCATCGATGAGTTGTATCGCACCTCGGTACACTACTGGGACGGGAACGCGTTCGACGCGCCAATGCAGCTGGCGGCCAAGGAGTTCGTGCGCGCGAACACGCCGCGCGTCCTCTTCGTCGGCTACGGCGAGACGGACGAATGGTCGCACGCCGGGATGTACGACCTGGTGCTCCGCTCGGCGCACCAGGCTGACGCCTTCATCGGCGACATGTGGAAGATGATGCAGGCCATGCCCGCCTATCGCGGCACCACGACGTTTGTCATAACCGCCGACCACGGGCGTGGCGACGGCCCCAAGGGGTGGCGCGACCACGGCGAGGACGTCGAGGGGGCGCAGAACATCTGGATCGCCGTGATCGGTCCCGACACGCCGGCGCTCGGCGAGCGTACCAACCTGCCCGCGGTGACGCAGTCGCAGATCGCAGCGACCGTGGCGGCGTTGCTGGGGGAGGATTGGAATGCGGCAAAGCCGAAGGCGGGGAAGGTGTTGCCGGGGGTGGTGGGAAGGTAGGCGCGATAGCTTTCAGCGCGTCGCCCCTCGGTCGTCTCTCGTCCCCACGCCGTGCGCCCTTTCTTCCGCCCCCTTCTCCTCACCGCCCTCCCTCTCGTCGCGGCCGCCTGCCTCGCCGGCCCCTCCACCGCGTTAGGCGGCGGACCGATCGGGCGCGCCCCCAACCTCCGCGAGACGGAGCTCCTCCGCGTCCCCGACTCCACCCGCGGCGAAGGCTTCATCATCTCGTCCAACCGGCGCGACCTCCTCGAGGAATCGCGCGTCGAACTCAACGCCGCCGCCCGCGCCTACCAGCGCCTCCTCGGCACTCGCCCCGAGGACGCCGACATTCGCCTGGTGAGTGATGCGGCCAACGTGCAGGCCACGATCCGCATCGGAACCCACCCGGCCAGCACCTTTTCCATCGCCCTCCGCCCCACCAGCGCACGCTCCCGACTCCCCGAAGCGAGCCGCGTCGCCATGCTCGTGGTCATCGCCAGCTCGCGGGTCTGGCTCGAGGGAGCGATCCGCGAACTCCTTCCATCCGACGCGTCCAACACCCCGTGGATGGCCCGCACCCAGGTTCCCGCCTGGCTGCGTACCGGCATCCTCCAGAACGTCGCCGTGAATCCGCTGCACGAACTCTGGATGGTGCAGCTCGGGCGCGAGCGCGAAACGCTCCCCAGCGTCGCCGACCTCTTCGCCGACAACCGATGTGATGCGGGTTGCCTGGCTCCGTTCACCACGCTCGGGAGCGACGGGAGCGTGAACGACGGCGACCCGGCCATCGGAATCGAGTCGGCGCCACCGCTCCCTGCCAGCGGGCGCTACGAGCCTGGGCGCGGCCGGGTCCCCGAACTCGAGGGAGCCGCGCGCTACGCCGCGTCGACGTACTCGCTCGTGCAGTTCATCGCCAAGCGCGAGGGGCCGGACTTCATGCGCGCACTCGTCGCCACTGCGCTCGCCGGTCGCGACGTGCGCGAGGCACTCGCCGCTGCCCGTACCTTCACCAACGACCCCGCGGACATCGATCGGCAATGGCGCGTCTGGCTTGCGACCTTCGCCTATCCCGAGAGTTAGGGTCACTCGCCTCGGAGCGGCGGACGTACACTGGGTCGATTGTCCCATGTGATCCGATCGTATCAGTGGCAACGTAGAAGCAGAGCCGAACCGCACCTCGGGCGCGACGGCGATCTCCACCCTCTGCGTCGCCACTTCCATGGACACCCGCCCCCTCATCGCCGTCGCCGACGCCACCGGACTTCTCGGCGGCTCCGTGACCCGCGCGATCTTGAACGACCCGCAGCAGCGCTACCGCGTGCGCGCCCTCCTTCGCAACGCGCGCTCCCAGGAAGCGATCGCCCTCGCCCTCCGCGGCGCCGAAGTGGCCGAGGTGGAGCTCGACGACGCCAACAGTGTGCTGCAGGGGATTCGCGGGGCACTGGGATTCTTTGCGGTGACCGACTTCTGGCAGCATGGCTCTCCCGAGCGCGAGCTTTCGCAGGCGCGGGCGATGTCGACCGCGGCGCACCTCGCCGACGTTGAGCATGTGATCTGGTCGACGCAGGAAGACTCGCGCCGCTGGCTGGCGCTGAGCGACCCGCGCCTGCCGACGCTCATGCAGCGCTACAAGGTCCCCTCGTTCGACGCAAAGGGAGAGGCGGACGCATTCTTCGCGGCGTCGGGCGTCCCGGTCACGCTCCTCCGTACCGGATTCGTCTGGGAACAGCTCATCGCGTTAGGCATGGGGCCGCGCCGCGCCCACGATGACTCGCTGCACCTGGCCCTGCCCCTCGGCGACGCGTCGATTCCATCGCTCGCGCTTGCCGACGTGGGGGCGTGCGTGCGCGAACTGTTCGCGGCGGGCACTCCGCCCGCGGCGCAAAGCGTCGGCATCGCCGCCGAGTCCCTCACCGGAGAGGAGATGGCCGCCGCCTTCGCTCGCGCACTCGGTGAGAAGGTCGCGTACGAATCGGTCCCCTTCCCGAGCTGGCGCTCGTTAGGGCTCCCGGGCGCGGAGTCGGTGGCCAACATGTTCCAGTTCGTCCACGACTTCGAGCGGATCTATGCCGCCAATCGCCCGGTCGATGCCACCCGCCGGCTCCTGCCCGAGCTGCAGTCGTTCGACGCCTGGCTGGTCTCGCACCGCGCGCAGATTCCCTCGATCTGACTGGGGGCACCTGACGAAAGCGCCCCCGCCGGTTCGGCGGGGGCGCTTCTCGTTCGAGACCTACCAGCGCAGCGCTGCCGCTCGCTAGGCCGCCGCAGGCGACGTCCGCGGGCGGAAGAGGAAGAGGAAGATCACGAAGACCACCGCGGCGCCGGCGGCAGGAACGACCCAGATCCCCGGCCAGTCGTGCACGACCTTGAGGCAGTCGGTCGCCGTGTCGGCACACGACGGGTTGGGGGTGGAGTAGCGGCTCACCACCGCGCCCGAGACAAACGCGCCGATGAAGTAGCCCACACCGTTGGTGACGAAGTTGATGAAGCCCTGCGCCGCCGCGCGGATCTTCGGTCCCGCCTTCTCGTCGGTGTAGATCTGCCCGGCCACGAAGAAGAAGTCGTAGCAGATCCCGTGCAGCACGATCCCGGCGTAGATGAGCCACATCCCGGCTCCGGCATTCCCCTGGCTGAAGGCGAGATAGCGGAGCGCCCAGGCCAGCATCCCCACCAGCATGATCCACTTGATCCCCAACCGCTTGAGCGCGAGCGGGAGGAGGAGCATGAAGCCCAACTCCGACATCTGCCCGAACGTCTGGATGAAGGCCGGCTCCGGCGCCTTGATCTCGTTGAGGAAGGGGTTGGCGAACGTGTAGTAGAACTGCAGCGGAATGCAGAGCAGGAAGGAGCCGAGCGTGAAGATGAGGAAGTCGCGGTCCTTGAGCAGCTGCAACGCGTCGAGCCCGAAGGCGTCGCGCACGCTGAACGGCGAGCCCGCCGCCTTGGGCGGCGTGTGCGGGAGCATGAACGAGAAGACGCCCAGCAGGACCGAGGCCCCGGCGGCCACGCGCATCGGCGTGGCCAGCGCGTCGGCCTTGAGCACCTTCCCGATCACGATCCCGGCGACGATCCAACCCAACGTCCCGAGCACGCGAATGAGCGGGAAGTCCTTGGCCGGATCCTTCACGTGGTGGAAGGAGATCGAGTTGGTGAGCGAGAGCGTCGGCATGTAGCACAACGCGTAGACGATCAGGAGCGGGTAGAACGTCCCGAAGGTGGTCTGCGTGGAGACCAGCCACATGATGGCCGCTCCCGCCAGGTGCAAGATGGCGAGGAGCTTCTCCGAGGCGAAGAAGCGGTCGGCCACCATGCCCACGAAGAATGGCGAGACCAGTGCGGCGATCGCCGTCGCCCCATACGCGAGCCCGATCTGCGAGTCCTCGAAGTGCAGCCCCTGACCGAGGTACGTTCCCATCGTCACGAACCAGCTCCCCCAGATGAAGTACTGGAGGAACATCATCACCGAGAGTGAGGTGCGTGTGTTCACGGGAGCACCTTGATGCGCACGTTCCGGATGGCGAGCGACCCATCGTGGTCACCCTGGATCCCGATGTATCCCTTCTTCTCGCGTCCGTACGTCGGCACGTCCTTCCACTTGCTCTCCTTGACCTTCGCCTCCCAGTCCGGCGACCAGAGCGTGTACTCCAACAGCTTCTTGCCGTTGAGCCAGTGCTCCACGTGCGCCCCGTTGACCACGATGCGCGTGCTGTTCCACTCACCGGCCCCCTTCACGATTCCGGCCGGCGACGGGTAGATCGCGTAGTCGGCCCCGGCCGAGGTGAGGCGGCTCTTCCCATCAGGAGCATTGGCGTCGTCGAGGAGCTGATACTCGGGGCCCGTCATGTAGATCTTCTTCTGCGACTCCGAGCCACGATAGAAGACCCCCGCGTTCCCCCCCTTCTCCAGCTTCCACTCGAGCTCCAGTTCGAAGTTGGTGTACTGGTCTCTGGTAACGATATCATTCGAGGACACAGACTTGGTCAGTGTGCCGTCGGCGATATGCCACCCTTTGGGCATCCCAGTCTCCTGGTAGCCGCGCCAGTGGTCCATCGAGGTGCCGTCGAAGAGGGTGATCCACCCTCCCTTGGCGCCCTGCGCGTGCGCTTGCGACGGGGTCATGCAGAACACGACCGCCAGCGCCGCCGCATCGGTGAAGGCCGTGAAGGAAGGAACTCGCATGTCGGGAATGGTGGTGGAGAGGGGTGAGATCGGGACGCCAACGTAGGTTTTACCGACGGAAAGGGGAAGGGTGCTTCCGGACTCCCTCCCCCCCGAGAGCGACCCGCTGATACCCCGAGAAGCGACTCGACGACGAGAGGTGGTCGCGTTTCCTTTCAGGGTACCGACACGGCCGCCGTGCTCCACCCTGCCGCCCCTTCGGCGCCCCTCGAACTACCGACACCATGAACGTCCGCTCCCGCCGCGTCCCGCGCTCCCTGCGCGCCGTCGCCGCCACGCTTCTCGCGCTTCCGCTCGCCCAGTGCGCCGTCAATCCGGCCACCGGCAAGACCGAACTCTCGCTCGTGAGCGAGTCGCAAGAAATCCAGATGGGCATCGAAGGGGCGAAAGCCGCGGAAGCCCAGATGGGGATCTACCCCGACTCGGCGATCCAGCGCTACGTCTCCTCCCTCGGAATGCAGGTCGCCAAGGTCGGTGAGCGCCCCGACCTCCCGTGGTCCTACATCGTTGTCGACGACCCGATCGTCAACGCCTTCGCGCTCCCGGGGGGGCCCGTCTTCATCTCGCGCGGGATCCTCACCTACATGAACTCGGAGGCGCAGCTCGTCTCGGTCCTCGGCCACGAAACGGGACACGTCACCGCGAAGCACTCGGTGAACCAGATGTCCAAGCAACAGCTCCTCGGCGGGCTCCTCACCGTGGGGATGATCGTGCGCCCTGAGCTGCAGCAGTTCGGCGGGCTCGCCAGCCAGGGGCTCGGCCTCCTCTTCCTCAAGTATTCGCGCGACGACGAGTCGCAGGCCGACGCGCTGGGTTTCCGCTACATGACCAAGATCGGCTACGACCCGCACGAGATGGCCGAGATGTTCAAGACGCTCGATCGCATCAGCGGGAGCAGTTCGCGCGGCACGCCGGAGTGGCTCTCCACGCACCCCGACCCGGGGAATCGCGTCGCCGCGACCGAGAGCCGCATTGCAGCTGCCGGCCCGACGATCGCCAACGCGAAGAAGATCGAGCACGACGCCTTTCTCCGGCGCATCGACGGGATGGTCTTCGGTGACGACCCGCGGCAGGGCTACTTCCAGGGGACGACGTTCCTGCATCCCACCCTCAAGCTGCGCTTCTCCTTCCCTACCGGTTGGAAGACGCAGAACTCGGCGTCGGCGGTGATCGGCGCGAGCTCGCAGGGGGACGCCCAGATCGCCTTCGAGTTCGCCGGCAACAGCTCACCCTCGGCGACGCTGCAGCAGTTCCTCGGGCAGCAGGGGATCCGCACCGTTGGCACTTCGACCGCGTCGATCAACGGCTTCCCCGCGGCGGTCGGGCAGTTCACCGCGCAGTCGCAGGACGGGTCGCAGCTCGCCGGCTACGCTGCCTTCATCCAGATGGACGGGACGACGTTCCGCATCCTCGCCCTCACCGTGGCCCAGAACATCCAAAGCTACGATGCAGCCTTCCGCGGGACGATCAACTCGTTCAACCGCCTGACCGATCCGGCGGCGCTCGCCGTGAAGCCGATGCACGTGCAGCTCGTCACCCTCCCGCGGGCGATGACGATCACCCAGTTCCACTCGCAGTATCCGTCGGCGGTTTCGCTCGACGAGATTGCGCTCATCAACGCCAGGTCGGCGAGCGAGACGATCCCGGCGGGGACGTTGATCAAGCGGGTGGTGCAGTAGACCGCCGCGAGACCGAGAGGCGCACGCGACGTGTAGTCTCGCCGGGTGCGCCGGCCGCGCCTCGAAGCCCTAGAGAAACAGGAACGCCGCCCGGTCCGCGCCCGTCACGGCGCGGATCACGCGTTCGTAGACCCGCTGGCCGTGGTCGCCGTTGGTGAAGACAGCGAGCGCGCGCCCGGTGGTCGGGTTGGCGAAGTAGAAGTTCTTGTAGCCGGGATTGTCGCCCCACTGCCAGAGCGCATCCGACCCGTTGGCCGTCTCGATCCCGGCACCGAGCCCCCACTGGATCGCCTCGTTGCACCTGACCTGCGGGGAGAGCATCTGCCCGACGATTGCCGCCGCGCGTCCGCCCGCTTCACGAGCGGTCACGAGATGGCGAAGGAATCGCCCGAAGTCGGCGGCCGTCGTGATCAGCGACGCCGCCGCGTTAGGCGAGAGATAATTGGGAAGCAGCGGGAGCGACGGCGCCGTGGCGTGGAGCGCCGCCTCGGCGTCTGCCACCGTTACGTCGTCGAGCGTGACTCCCTTCGCCGCCATCGCGCGTCGCATCTCTTCGAGCGCAGCGCGCCCGTACGGCATGCGAGGGTCGCCGTCGCCGTTGTGCGGCGAGGCGAGTTGCGGCTCGATCGCCTCGGTGATCAGGAGACTCGAACGCGACATCCCCAGCGGCGCGAAGACGCGCTCCCGCACCAGCGTTCCAATCGCCTTGCCACTCACCTTCTCCAGCACGCGCTGCAGGAAGAAGAAGCCTTCGCCCGAATACGACCACCGCGTCCCCGGAACGAACGCCGCCGTGAGTTCGTCTGTCGCCGAGTTGCGCCAGTTACGCCACCCGCTCGAATGACTCAGGAGATGGCGCGCGGTGATCGATTGCGCACGCGCGTCCGACGCATTCGGGAGCGCGAGGTACTCGCGCAGCGGGCGGTCGAGCGAAATCTCCCCTTCCTCGACAAACGAGAGAAAGGTGTACGCGAAGACCGACTTGGTGAGCGAGGCGGCAGCGTAGGCGGTGTCGGCATTCACCGTTGCCGACTCTCCCTTGCGCAGCACGCCAACGGCACGCGTCGACATGCGGTCGCGATCGACCTGCACGAGACTCATCGATGGGACGTTGGCGAGCCTCAACCAGCGGGCGATCTCTTCGTCCGAAGGATCGGCGGAATTGTCGCGCGCGATCGCCGGCGTCGGACGCGTGCCGCCGGGAAGCACGGCGAGCGATGAAGCGATGAGTCCAGCGCGCGCGAGCGCCTGACGTCTGTCCATGAGGGCGGCGGGATCCGGGTGATGAAGATCGGGCTGACCTGAGTTCGACAGCGCGATGCCTCGTCACGTTGGCAACGAAGGGCGCGCCGCGGAGAATTCGGCGCGCCCTTCGGATCGATCCGTCAGCCCCCGTGGTGAGGGGGCGCCCATCTCTATCAGTATGCGATCAGTATGCGATCGCGTAGCTGGTAAAGTTCGGAACCGACGTCTCCACCTCGTCGAGCGTCCGATTGAGCGCGCTCGCCTGCGGCGTCCACGGGTTGGGTGGGTGCAGGCGCCACAGCTTGAGCTGTCGCTCGATCTGCGAGTCGGCGCCGTTGATCACCCCATCGTGGTTGAAGTCATGGTCCGCCTCGAAATAGGAGAGACGGAGCGACGCCGGGTCGCTCGCCTTGAAGGTCAGCCCCGCCGGCTGGAACTCGACGATCAGGTTCACCGGGTCGACGAGCGTGATGGTGATCAGGACCGAATCCCCCTGCGCCATCGGTTGCCCGTTGGGAAACTTCACGAGCGACTTCTTGCGCACGCGGAAGCGCAGGAAGTCGCTCGAGTCGGGCGCCCCGGGGAGGGCGTGGTAATACATGAAGACTTCGGATGCGACTCCCTTCTTCGCCCAGAACGCGATGACCGGATTGGCGATCGTCGGAGCACCAGTCGCCGCGTTGATGAAGTTGGGCGTGGATGCGCTGCTGGCGCGGGTGGCGGCGACGTCGGGCGAGAGGGGCAATCTTGCCGTGGAGCCGTCCTGGCAGGCGACGGCGAGGACGGACGCGCACGCGAGGGCACGCAGGGCGGGATGGATACGGCGCATGGAAGGACTCCCCCGAACCGAGAGAAGAGAGGAAGGACAGCTCGGCGCCGAGGGGGTGTATCGTGCGCGGTGAACCATCCGGCAGGAAAACGCGATCGCGGGATCGCGCGATGGAGATACATATCGACAGTTTACATGTCAATCAGTGTGCTGGATTACCAAAGGCGGTCGCGCCGAACGCGAAAGCGGTGAACGAGGCGTACGCGGGCGCGCCTCGCTATCATCCTCGGCGCTGATCTCTCCTCCGACCGACGTGACCGAATCCCCCCCTTCCGCCCGCCGCACGCACAGCGGGATCCAGTCCGCCCAACTCGGACTGCTGGTGAATGCGGGGCTCGCGACTGTGAAGTTCGTCGCCGGCGTCCTGGGGAACTCGTACGCGCTCATCGCCGACGCGGTGGAGTCGACGTCCGACATCCTCTCGTCCGCGATCGTCTGGGGCGGGCTGCACATCGCCTCGCGCGAAGCGGACGACGAATTCCACTTCGGGTACGGAAAGGCCGAGGCGCTGGCCGGCGTGATAGTCTCGCTCATGCTCCTGGGCGCGTCGATCGGCATCACCATCGAGGCGCTACGCGAGATCCGGACGCCGCACCATGCGCCGGCGCCGTTTACGCTGGTGGTGCTGGTGCTCGTCGTCCTGGTGAAGGAGACGCTCTTTCGCCGCGTGTTTCGCGTCGCCGATGAGGTGGGGAGCAACGCGGTACGAGCCGATGCCTGGCACCACCGCAGCGACGCGATCACTTCGGTCGCGGCGTTCGTGGGAATCAGCGTCGCGCTCTGGAAAGGTCCGGGGTGGGAATCGGCCGACGATTGGGCCGCGTTGGCGGCGGCGCTCGTGATCGCCGTAAACGCCGTCCTCCTCATGCGTCCGGCAATCTTCGATCTGATGGATCGTGCTCCCGACGCGGCGCTCCTGGATCAGGTGCGCGCGGCGGCGCTCGCCGTCCCCGACGTACTCGCGATCGAAAAGTTGAAGGTGCGACGGGCGGGGACGGGTTTCTTCGTCGACCTCCACGTCCAGTCCGATCCCGAGCTGTCACTGCACGATGCGCACATCGTGAGCGGGAAGGTGAAAGGGGCGATTCGCGCGGCGCTCGATCGGGTGGAAGGGGTGCTCATTCATATGGAGCCGTACGAGGGTACGTCCGGCGACGCTCCCACTGCGCGCGCAGCGAACCGTACCACCTAACGCTCGGGAGCTGTCGCAGGCACGCCTACTCCCGCGACAGGACCGTCGCCGGCTCCACCGCCGCGGCCCGGCGCGCCGGGAGCCAACTGGCGAGCCCCGCGACGCTCCCCACGCCGATCACCACAACGGTGACGATGAATCCGAGGCTGACCTCCGGTACCTCGGGAGATAGGGAGAGCAGCTCCCGAACACCGAGGATGCTGAGTGGCAGCCCGATCCCGATCCCGATGGCGGTCAGTCGCACCCCGTCGGCGGTAAAGCGCATGACGATCTGCCGCGCGCGTGCGCCGATCGCCATGCGCACGGCGATCTCGCGCGTGCGCTGCCCTACGGCCAAGGCGATCACGGCGTACAGTCCAAGGGCGCACAGCAGGAGCACGACGAAGCCGGCGGTCGAGAAGAGCGCGATCGCGCCAGTCAGGATGAACCGCTCCTCGTCCTGCGCCGAGGCGAGCGTACGCAGCTCGGTGATTGCAGCTCGCGGAGCTTCCGCGCGAACGATCTGGCGAACCGTGGGGACGATCGACTCGGCGGCGGTCGACACGCGGATGAAGATCAGTCGGCTCGCAGGCGCAGACGTTAGGCGAGGGTCGGCGGGAACGTAGATGGAGAAGGGATTCCGCGAGTGTCCGAGCGCAGCGACTGGACTCCGGTACACGCCAACCACTTCGAGCGCCATCGGCGCGTTCACCGACGCGCGTTCCACCCGCCGCCCGATCGGGCTCGCATCGCCCCAGAGCGCGCGTGCCATGTCGTCGCCGATGACGACCGGGATCGCGCTCGCCCGAAAGCCCGCCGAATCGCCAGTGGAGAGATCGCGACCGAGCACGATCGGTGTCCCGACGAGGTCGAGGAATCCAGGCATCGACGCGCGCCCGGCGAGATAGAAGGGCGCTCCCCCATCCGATCGCGTCGACCTCGATTGAGGCAGGGTGAAGGCGGCGAGGTTGATCGGGACGCGGCCGGGAACGAGCGCCGCGCTGGTGACGCCGGGGGCCCCGCGAAGCGCCTCCAGGAGGCGGTCCGTCTCCAGCCGCTCCTGCTTCGCAGCGTTTGTATCGAGGGCGGATGGTGTCTCTGCCGCCGCCCGTGCGGTGGCGGCGGCGAGCCGCAGTTGCACGATGCGCTCCCCGTTCGGATTGCGCGGATTGTCGCGGTACTGGATGGCGCCGATGACCACGACGGTGGTGAGGCAGACGGCCAGCGGCTGCGTGAGTGCGATCTGCGCGACCACGAGCCCGCGCTGCAGCCGCGCACGGCCACCGGCGATCGCTCCGGACGAATCCTTGAGCGCGCCCGCGACCGTAAGGCGGGTCGCGTGCAATGCGGGCGATAGCCCGAACAGGAGCCCCGCCAGGAGCGCGACCGCGAAGGCAAAGATGATCGCCGACTGATCGAACACGAGTTCGAACGAAAACGTCCCCACGATACCCAGAAGCGCGCGAATGATCGCGAGCGTCATCGCCACGGCGCCGCCAGCCGCAAGCAGCGAGAGGAGCAGGCTCTCGGTGACGAGCTGGCGGATTACGCGGCTGCGTTGTGCGCCCAGCGACATGCGAATCGCGATCTCGCGCCGCCGAGCAAGCGCGAGTCCGGTCTGGAGCGCACCGACATTTGCGCAGGTGACGAGCAACGTGAGGAATCCGAGCACGCCGAAGGCGAGTGACGCGTATTGCAGCTGCTCCTCAGCACCTGGCTCGAGGTTGTCCGCGAGCAGCGGCGCGACCTCGACGGAGGGGTCGCGCGGCAACTGATCGGCGGCATCGCTCGAATCGGCACCCCGCGCGGCCGCGATGCGCTCGGCAGCGACGCGCGCGGCGGGCGTGGCAGACTCGCGAGAGATTCCTGGCTGCAGCCTCGCGATGGCAAAGAAGCGCGCAGCGTCGTGCGGCGCGTCGGGAAAGACCTGGGCGTAGCTCGCCAACGGGAGCCAGATCTGCATGTCGTCGCGCGCCTCCCACGCCGCCCCCCTGAAGCGCGGTGGCGCGACGCCGACGATCGTGAACGGGACGTCGGCGAGCGTGATGGTCCGGCCGACGATGGCCGGATCCATGCCGAACGAGCGTTCCCACGCCACGTGCGAGAGCACCGCGACCTGCGCGGGGTCGTCGCGCACCAACCGGCGACCACGGACCGCACTCACTCCGAGCACGTCGAAGTACTCGTCGGTGACAAACGTCGCGGTGACGGTGAAGTCCTCAACGCCCGGCGCGGCCCCGGTGACCGGCTGCGACGTCCACGCGGAGACGGCTGAGAACTGCGTCGTGAGCGAACCGTATCCCTCGATCTCGTCGAGCGAGAATGCGCGCTCGGCGCGCGAGCCGTCCTTGAGCTGGCTGCCACGAATGCGCACGAGGTCGTCCGACGCCTCGACGCCGCTCGGGGGGCGATCGGTGACCGAATGCACCATCGTGTAGAGCACCACGTTGATCGAGATCCCGATCGAGAGAACGGCGACGATCGTCAGCGTCGATAGCGGCTCACGGGCAAAGTGCCGAACGGCGAATCGGAGGTCGCCGAGCAGCGTGTCGATGCCATGGGTACCGCGCGCGATGCGCCCCTCTTCCTGGATATAGGGGACGTTGCCGAATTCGCGGAGTGCCTGGCGCCGCGCGGCGTCGCGGGAGAGCCCTCGCGCCACGAGACGATCGGTGGCGCGATCGATGTGCTCGGCCATCTCCACCTGCATCTCGCGCTCGAGACGGTGCTTCAGGAACACCGACCGGAGCCAGAGGAAGGCGCGGCGCATCACGGTGACTCTCCGAGGATCGTCGCGAGTGCGCTCGAGAAGCGTTCGTAGCTCGCGCGTTGCTCGGACAGCTGCTTTCGCCCGGCCGCCGTGAGCGAGTACACCTTCGTCTTGCGCCCGCTCTCCGACTCGCTCCACGTCGCCTTGAGGAGGCCGCGTTGTTCCAAACGGTAGAGTGCAGGATACAGCGACCCGGCGTTGACGTTGAGCACGTCGTTGCTCAGCGCCTGGATGCGGAGCGTGAGGTCGTAGCCATTGGTCGGCTCGGCGCGGAGGAGCTGCAGGACGATGAGTTCCAGCGTCCCGGTGAGGAAGTTCGGATTGTTCATGCGCGGGGTTTCCACTTGACTGTCTAGTGGTCACCGTCACGGTAGGACCGGCACCACTAGATTGTCAAGTGGAGAGGGGAGGCGACCCGGTCGGCGCACGCCTCACGGATCGCGGGCATTCACCGCTGCGGGAGATAGACGCGCAATCGCCGCCTGCCGCGCCCTGTCCCTCCCTGCGTACGACACGTGTCGACACACTGGTGCAACCATCCCCACGCCCGATGTTGACTGACTGTCAACCGCGCGCCGTACCCTCAGGGAGCTCTCCCCATGCTACGTCCCCTCATGATCGCAGCGTCGGCCTCGCTGCTTCTCCCCGCGTGCTCCAAAGGGCAGACGATAGCGACACGCCGCGCGCGCGAGGCAGTCGCGATCATCAACACGGCGACGCCAAAGGTTCTCCAGGCGTACGTCGACTCGGCCTTCGGCGGGCCGATGCGCGAGCGTCCGACGGAATCGTATGTCCCGCTCCTGCTCGGTCTCCGGGAGCGCTCCGGCGGCCTCGAATGGGGGCGCGTCGATCAGGAGGACTCCGCACGCGCGACCGTTCGGTTGACGCGGAAGCTGACGGGAGAAGCCAACACACTGCAGGTGAGCGTCGAGACAGCGTCCCCGCATCGCATCACGCGGCTGGACCTGCGCCCCGTTGCCGGCGCAACGCCCCGCGTTGCAAACGACGCAGAGCTGGCGCGGCTGATCCGCGAGTATGTCGCCGCGCTGGCCAGCGCCGACGCCTTTTCCGGCTCGGTGCTGCTGGCCAAGGACGGGAAGGTGCTCTACTCGGCCGCGTTCGGGAGCGCGAACAAGGACTTCAACGCACCCAACACCATCGACACGAAGTTCAACCTCGTGTCTATGAACAAGATGTTCACCTCGGTGATCATCGCGCAGTTGGTAGAGCAGGGGCGCATGTCGTTCGATGATCCCGTGTCCAAGTATCTCCCCGACTACCCGAACGCAGCGGCGGCGAAGAAGATCCGCATCCGGCACTTGCTCACGCACACGAGCGGACTCGGGAGCTACTTCAACGACGAGTTCTTCCGGTCGTCGCGAGATCGCTTTCGCACGGTCGACGAGATGATGGAACTCGCGAAGGGAGACTCGCTCGCCTTCGAGCCGGGAACGCGCTGGTCGTACAGCAACACCGGCATGCTGGTGTTAGGCAAGGTCATCGAAGTGGTGACGGGGAAGGACTACTTCACCTATGTGCGCGAGCACATCACCAAGCCACTCGGGATGACGCGCACCGATGCGTACGAACTCGATCGCGTGAATGAGAACCTTGCCATCGGGTACGAAAAGGAGTGGGACGAGGACGGGACGAAGCAGTATCGCAACAACATCTTCCTGCACGTGATGCGCGGCGGACCGGCGGGGGGCGGCTACTCGACCGCCCCTGACCTCCTGCGATTCGCCGAGGGGCTCAAGTCGGGAAAGCTCGTGTCGCCGGCGACATACGAGCTGATGACGACGCCCAAGCCGGATGTCAGCTCACCGCGCTACGGGTACGGCTTCCAGCTCGACCCCCAAGCGGGGATTGCCGGGCACAGCGGTGGCTTCCCGGGGATCAACTCCAACCTCGACATCTTCAAGGGGAGCGGATACGTCGCCGTGGTGATGGCGAACTACGGGGATGCCGGGCAGCCGGTGTCGGACAAGATCCGGGCGCTGGTGCGGGCGAGGACGGGGGAGGCGATGCAGTAGCGCCGCGCGAGTCGAGGAGAGGCATTTCGCGCACACGGCGTGGCGTCACTCCGCGCAGTGCGGCTCCGTCTCTCGCTCGTTCTGGCGACGAATCGACCGCGCTTCGACTTGTGTGAGGTAGGGAGGGAGTGGCCCGTCGTCCGGCCGCCAGGCGCGAAAGACAAAGCGAAGATTGAGCGTTCCGTCGCCGGTCACCAGGTCCCAGCGCCCCTTCTGTTCGGTATCGTCGAACAGTAGCTGCGCCTTGAGAAATTGGTTCTCGTTAGGAAGGATGGCCTTGACGGTTCCACTCACGACGCCGTGTTGGTCGGCCCAGAGCGATTCATGGTTCACGCAGAAGCTCGTTCCCTGCAGCCGAATCGTCACGCGCACTTCGGATTGAGATCGCGCGTCGAGCCCGATGACCAACTCTCCCTCGGTCGGCAGGAGGTTCGGGATGTCGCGGTCGAACCGGACGTCCTCACGCAGCAGCAAGTTCCAGCGCGACGTCGCGATCAGGCGCGGCCGAGGGCCGACCATGCTCGCCGTAGTTCCGCGATACGTGATTTCGGCGCTTTCGAGCACGGCCCCATTCCACGGGGCGAGCACGTCGTAGACCGGGTGCTGCTGCGTGGTTGGCGCGGAGGCACACGCGGCGCACGAGAGCACTAGCAGAGCGAAGGGAGCTCGGATCGTCATCCCGACGGATACACCTGCCGAAGCTCGTTGGTCTCGTCGGCGGAGAGCGGAAAGAACCGTGCCGTATCCGACCGATAGATGTCCGGACGGCACGGCGCCGGTCGTCCGCACATGAGCAGCGCTGGATCGGCGTTGTGTGCCAACCCCAGTGCGTGTCCCAACTCGTGGGCGATGACGTTGCGCATGATGTTCTCGGTCATGCGCGGATCCTTCTCGCTCTTGATCGCAATGACGACGCGCTGTCCCCTCGGCGCGGTGCGTGAGATGAACTCCGCATGCGAGAGCACGATGAGAATGTCGCCGGTGTAGCGCCGGAGGCTTGCGGGAAGCCACGGGCGCCAGCTGGTGCTGAGCGAGGCGACGTCACCCTCGGGAACCTCGCCATCCACGACGCTGGCCGCGCCGAGCTGAAACGACGAACCGGCTGCGGCAAACTGGTCATTCCAATAGTCGACCGCCTCGCGCGTGAGGGCGATTCGTGGATCGCCGGGCGTGGCGATGATGGTGATGGTCGGTGACGTGGACCAGCGTGGGCGATACGACGACGCAAGTGCGATAGCGAGCGCGACGAAGACGACAGACACGGCGACGAGGAAGCGGCGAGCGCTCCTCCCGGTGTTGTTCGCATCGTCGCTGGCCATGCGAGTCAGAGCGTGAAATGCGTACGCGACGTCCGGGTCGCGCGCTCCCGACGCCCGTGCCGCGACGACCGCTACACCGCCGGCTCCCACCCCGGCGCATACTCGCGCGACCAGTACTTCATCGCCTCGGCATCGCCGACGATGTGGCCATTTGCCGGATCGGTCTTGAGCGCGCGCCCGGTGTACCAGGCGATGTTCCCCAGGTGGCAGAGGAGGTTGCTCTTGGCGCCGTCGCTGATGGGCGCACGGAGCGCCGCGCCGCTCCGAATGGCGTCGGCGAAGTTCTCCATGTGCGAGAGCGTGGCCGCGTCATCGCCGACGAGGTCAGCCGTTCCCGCGCTTCCGCGCTCTTCGGTCGCGGTCTTCACCACCTTCCCGGCAAGATCGTACAGGACGTAGCCATCGCGATCGAGTACGAGGCTCCCCTTCGTACCGTACGTCACGGTGCCGCGACCGCGTTCGAAGAACGTCTGCCCGTTGCAGCTCTCCCCATGCCAGATGATCCGCTTTCCTCCGGCGAACTCGAAGGTCGCATCCTGCGAATCGGGGAACTCCCAGTCGTCCTGGTAGTGAAAACGCCCGCCGCTCGTCGTCACGCGCACGGGAAAGTCGACGCCTAACGTGAGTCGCGCGATGTCGATCTCGTGCGTCCCGTTGTTGTTGATCTCCCCCGTCCCCCAACGCCGGAACCAGTGCCAGTTGTAGTGAATGACGTTGTCGCGGTACGGCGTGCGCGGCGCGGGGCCCTGCCACAGCTCGTAGTCGAGGTTGGCCGGAACCGGCCCTGACTTCCCCTTGCCGATCCCCTTGCGCGTGTTCGAGTACCACGCACGCGTGAGGTAGGGTGTGCCGATGATGCCGTCCCTGATCATCTGCAGCGCCTCGATGGTGCGCGGCGACGAGCGCTGCTGCGTCCCGAGTTGCACCTGGCGAGCGTACTTCTGCTGCGCGGCGACGACGAGTTCGCCCTCGCGCGGGTTGTGCCCGGTCGGCTTCTCGCAGTACACGTGCTTCCCCGCCTTGAGCGCGAGGATCGTCATCGGGACGTGCCAGTGATCGGGGCTCGCCATCGAGATCACGTCGACGTCCTTGTCCTCGAGCGCGCGCCGGAAGTCGACGATCGCCTTGGGCGCTCGCGCCGCCGCTCCCAACTCCTTCATCCCCTTGGCCACGGCGTTCGCATCGACGTCGCACAGGTACGCGACCTCGGCGTTCTTCATGTGCAGTCCGAAGTTCTGCACGTGCACCATGCCGCGCCCGTTCATCCCGGCAACGGCTACGACGAGCTTCTCGTTAGGTGAGCCGCGCGTGAGGATCAACGGGCCAGTCGCCACCGCGGCGACGGCAGAGCGGACGAAGTCGCGTCGAGACGTCATGGGCTACTTGATCTCCCGGATCTTCAGGTCGCGAAAATAGACTTCCTCGTTGTGATCCTGAAGGATGATGTGTCCCGTGCGACGCTCGGCGAAACCGGGGATGCTCCGATACTTGCTCTTCGCCAATGCCGCGTCCATCGAGGGCGTGCCAAGGTCGAACTCGACGATCTTTTCGCCGTTGAGCCAGTGTTCGCCGTGGTTGCCGCGAAAGACGATACGCGAGGTGTTCCACTGACCGACCGGGCGCAGATGCTTGCGTTCGTTCGGGACGATGAGGTCGTAGAGTGCTCCCGCCCGGTGCGTCGGAATCTTGTTGTCGTCGTTGAGCGAGTCGTCGAGCACCTGGTATTCGAAGCCCAGCGCGGCGTGGTTGGCGGCGTTCTTGAGGGAGAACTCCTCCGAGACGTTGTACTTGACGCCGCTGTTCGTCCCCGGCGCCGCCTTCCACGAGAAGGCAAATTCGAAGTTGCCGAACGTCTCGATCGTCATGAGGTCACCGCCACTCGCCGGCTGGCCGTCGGGCATGAGCGCGACCTTGCCGCTCGGGATCTTCATGATGGAGCCGTCGACGACCTTCCAATGCGCGGTGGGGACGCTGTCGTAGCCGAGTCCGCGCCAGCCGGCGAGAGTCTTCCCGTCGAAGAGGAGTCGCCATCCAGCCGCGCGCTCGGCAGCAGTCAGCGTGTTCTGCGCAGGGAGGGTGAACGGGAGGGCGACGAGCAACGACGCGGCAACGGTCCAGCGCACGAGCGGCTCCGGGTGGGGGCGGGGAATGGGGGGAACGGTCGACGATAGGGCCTGGCTGGGGATCACGATAGTGGCGAGTGCTTCGCTCCCCCGCTGCCGCCGGAAGCGCGAATCCACGGCTATCGAAACCGCTCCGCGACCCCCTTCACGAGCTCGTCCGGCCCGCTCCCCTGCAGGTTCGTGAGCACCGCAATGCTCAGCTTGCGCGATGGGTACACCCGCAGCGATGCCGCGGCGCCGCCGTCCATTCCCACGACCTTGCCGCTGGGCGCGTCGTCCACCATCCAGCCGAGTCCCATCCCCGCCGTCCCGCCGAAGCGAAACGTCTTGCCGTCGGCGAGCGAGATCGCGGTCCACATGGTGTCACGCAGCGCCGGACGCACGAGGCGCCCTGCGCGCACGGCATCACCAAAGCGCGCGAGGTCGGCCGCCGTGGTGTTGAGTCCAGCGGCCATGTGCAGGAACGGATCGTACAGGTACGACGCCACCCGCAGCGAATCGAGCGGCTTCGGCGGTCCGCTCGCGGTGAGGGCCCAGTGCGTGTACTGGGTCGTGCGTCGTGGGATCACCGCTCGCGAGTCGCCGTACACGGCGCTCGTCAGCCGCTCGGCGCCCGCGATATGCTCGAGAATCCACGGCATGAACGACGTGCCGGTCACCCGGTCGACGATCATCCCCAGCAGTACATAGTTTGTCTGATTGTACGACCAATCCGTGCCGACCGTGAACTGCAGTGGCAGCGCGCCCGCGAGTACGAGCGCCGAGTCGCGGTCGTGCGAGATCATCTCCCCGGTATTGGCACTGAGCATCACGTCGGGGAGGCCGGAGGTGTGCGACATCAATCGGCGCACCGGGACGTTTCGCCAGGACGGGGGAAGATCGGGGAGCAGCTCGCCTACCGGTTGGTCGAGCCGGAGCTTCCCCTGTTCGACCAGCATCATGATCGCCGTCGCCGCCCACGTCTTGGTGACGGACGCGATGATGAAGCGGCTCTCCTTCGTCACGGGGACGTTGTTCTCGATGTTCGCCACGCCGTAGGCGCGCTCGAAGGCGACCTTGCCATCCTGCACGATCGCGACGGCCATCCCGGGAATCTTGCGCGCGACCATCTGCTCGCGAAGCCAGGCGTCTACGGTGGCGCCGGGACCGGCGGCTTGCAGGAGCGTCGAAACGAGGAGGGTTGCGAGCATGTGCGGAGCCACGCGTGATGAATGGTCGGTGCGGGGGCGTACGATGAAGCTGCACCAAACCGGTGTCGTTACGCCAGAGAGGAGCGTACTGCGCGAGTGCGCAGCGACACGTTGGACGCAGAACTTCCCGATGGGTCGCGCTGTCGCCGCGGTCGCACCGGTACAACGCAACCGGCCCGCGAATGCCTGTGGGCATCCGCGGGCCGGCATCACGACCGCTGCGCCGTTAGGCGTTACGATCGAGGCACTGCGTGAAGTTCGGGTTGTTCTGCTCGCTCTGCGTGATGGGGAAGTTCACGTCGTTGCCGTACATCCCTCCCTTGTAGTGCGTTCCGGTCGGGAACGTGTTGGCCGCCGAGCGCCCGTACTGGCGGATCAGGCGCCGAAGATCGCCCAGCCGCTGCCCGCGACTGAACGTCCAGAACGCCTTCTCGCGGAAGTGCAGGTCGACGCGTCCGGCGTCCGTCCCCGGATCGGTCAGCGGCGGCATCGCGGCCGGTTGCACACCACCAAGCTCCGGCGGATTGGCGCGCAGCGTGTTGTGAATGTCGAGGAACGTGGTGATGTCGTTCGCGCGAAGTGCGGCCTCGGCCTCGATCATGCGCGCATCGATGCCGTTGGCGACGTCGAGCGCCCCTAACTGTTCGAAGATCGGCGTGGTGCGTGTCCACGTCTGCCCATCCTGACCGGGACGGCGCGTGTCGGTCACCGGGACGCGCGGATCGTTCGCCGAACCGAAGGGAATCGCGTTGCCCACGAGGATGTTTCGCCCATTCCCCTCCACGGAGTCGGCAACGCTATAGCGGAGCGCCGACAGGCCGAGCGACCAGATCGTGTTGCGCGTCGTCGTCTCGGTGAAGGTGTGCTGATACCTGAAGCTGGTCGGGATCCCGGCCACGGTGGTTGCCGCCGCGGCAACCTGGTTGAGCCCGAGCTGCGCCCGCGCCTTGGCCACGCGCGCCGCGCGGCTGATGAGGACTTCCGTCGACGACGTCCCGGTCAGCGTGGCAATGGCCGAGTCGAGGGTGGCGATCGCCGACTGAAAGACGTCGGCGACGGGGAGCGGTTCACCGTAGGCGATGTCGATCTCCGAGCCGTCGGACAGTGGGATCCCGTTGCAGAAGTCCGACGCGAGCTGCAGCTCGGCGAATCCGCGCGCCAGGTACATCTCCCCCAGTCGGGCGCGATCGGTGGGCGCGTATTCCTTGAGCGCCTTGATCGCCTGCGTCGCGGCCGTGCGCGTGCGGAACAGCCGATAGAGCATGCTCTCGACCTGCGAGTTGTTGTCCTGAATCGAGCGCTGGTCGGTTTCGTCGTTCTGCACGAAGGTCGACGACGACGACCACTCGTCGGCGAGGAGCCCGCCAAACAGCCAGGTGCTTTCGGCGCCTCCGGTAATGGCGGTGAAGCGCTGCATGCCGCCGTTGTACAGCGCCACGGCGCCGTCGAGCGATCCGACGTCGCCGGGATTGATGATGTCGGGGTCCGTCGCCTCGAGCAGGGAATCGGTCACACTGCTACAGGCGGCGATTGTGGAGAAGGCGAGCGCCAGGCTGATCTTCAGTGCCTGCGCGGCCAGGGTGCGAGTTCGCATCATGATGTATGTGCTCCGGAAGCCGGCGTTAGCGCTGAATGTTGACACGGAAGATGAAGTAGCTGGGCGGCGCGACGGTCTGGAATTCCGACGGCGCGTCGCTTCCCGTGGTCGCGTTGAACTCGGATTCCGGGTCGATGCCGCGGTACTTCGTCCAGAAGGCGATGTTTCGAGCCGAGAAGACGAGCGTGACACCGCGCGAACCGGCGAGACGGTTCGCCCAGCTCGTCGGCAGCGTGAATTGCGCGTTCACCTCGCGCAGACGCGTGAAGGCACCTGGCTGGAAGAAGCCGTCGAGCGTGCGCGAGGGGTGGTCACGCGTCGCCACGACCATCGCCTGCTCCTCGAACGAGGCGTTCGGGTTCATCAGGCCGTTGCAGTTCTGTCGCGAGACGCAACGGATGCGCTCCGTGTTGTTGTAGTGCAGCGCTCCGCCGCGGGAGTCGAGGAGCGACTGGATGCGGAGACGACGGTTGAAGAGGTCGATCCCGGTGGTCAGCGTGAGCGTGTTGCGCGGCTGCGTGTAGCCACGGAACACGACGGAGTCACCGACGAACACTTCATTGAGCGCCGGGTCGCTGTTGTAGGTCAGCAGCCCATCGCCGTTCTTGTCTTCCCATCCGGTGATGGGGCGTGCCCAAAAGCCGAACAGCGGGTATCCCTCGACCACGCGCGTCGTGGTGCCGATCTGCGGCGGCGTTCCGCCGAGGGAGAGGAGCTTGTTGGCGTTGGTCGATGCATTGACGACGACATCGATACCGATCGCGCGCGTATCGACGAGTTGTCCCGAGAGGAGGAACTCCCAGCCGCGATTCTGGACCGCGCCGAGGTTGCGGGCCACCTCTTCCGCCGATCCCACCGAGGGAGGCACGATCGCGTCGATCAGGGCATCTTCGGTGCGCTTGCGATAGTACGTGAGCTCGAGCGAATACCGGCTGTTGAACAACCGCGAGTCGAACCCTGCCTCGAATTCGGTACTACGCTCCGGCTGCAGCTGGGGATTGCCGAGCGCACTGGCCACGACCGCCGGCTCATCGGAGCCGCGCACGTTGGCGGTGGTCGACGCGAAGTAGCGCAGCGCGTCGTTGGGGCCCGGTTGCACGCCCGAGGCGCCGTAGGCCGCGCGCAGGCGGAACTGGTCGAGCCACGTCCACTTCGGGAAGAACGACTCGTCCGACAGGATCCACGAGAGCGAGCCCTTGGGGTAGAGCACGCTCTGGAAGTCGGTACCGAACGCCGAGTTCTGGTCGCTGCGCACCGCCGCCGTGAGGAACAGGCGATCGTTGATGGCCGCCGACTGTTCGACGAACAGACCGAGCGTCTTCTGCTGCGTCGTCGATTCGTTCGAGCTCGGAACGGAGCCGGCGCCGGTGGTCTGCGTCCCAGGGGGGAGGTTGGTCCCGCCCGAGAAGCCCTGCGCGAAGAGATAGTTGATGTACTGGACGCCGCCGGTGGTGCGCAGGTTCAGCCAATCACGCGGGTTGTAGTTGACCGTGCTCCCGAAGTCGACGCTGAAGTTGCGCAGGTCGGTGCGGGTGTTCTCCTTGAAGCCCTCGCGATACGTCGCGGTGATCGGCGGCCCTTCGCCGCGGAAGAGCAGGTTGTCGTCGACACGCGCCGTGTAGTCATTGCCGACCGTCAGCCGGTTCT
Organism: uncultured Gemmatimonadaceae bacterium; assembly: GCA_964637355.1. Classification (GTDB taxonomy): domain Bacteria; phylum Gemmatimonadota; class Gemmatimonadetes; order Gemmatimonadales; family Gemmatimonadaceae; genus SCN-70-22. Next base: position 18,537 of record CAZWVG010000006.1, on the reverse strand, counting down.
GCCACCAGCTCGTGGGGCGGTAGTTGGCGTTGAAGCCGCCGATGAAGCGATTGAGCGACTGCCCCGCCTTCTCCTGCCAGGTATAGCCAGGGGTCCACGCGCGATAGCCGGTGAGCGGCGTCCCCAGCCCGCGCCCGACCAGTCCGTTGTTCTTGAAGCCGGGACCACCGAACGCCTGCGAGCCCAGTCCGGCGGTCGCGTTGGACTCGAGCGAGAAGCGCTGCGCCAGGTTGATGAAGTTTGTCGTGACGCCGAGGTCGAGCTTGGGGCTGGCCGCTGCGTTGAGGTTCGCGCGGACCGAGTTGCGCCCCAGCACGTTCGGGCGCTCGGTCCACGGGCGCAGCTTGATGTTCAGCGTGTCGAAGCGCAGGCGCTCGAAGTCCGGGATCTCCAGCACGCCCGTCTCGTCCTCGCGCTCGGCGGACACGAAATAGGTCACCTGCTCGTTGCCGCCACGCACCTGCGCGCCATACTGCGAGCGGTACCCGGTCCCGATCGGTGTCGCGTCGGGATCGTTCCACAAGTTGTAGGAGGCGACGGAGTCCAGCGTGCACACGCCGGCCGACACGCGCGAGTTGTTGCAGAAGTTGAGCGGCGCCGTCGCCGACTCGCCCGCCCGCTTGCCGAAGATCGTGTAGTTGGTCGGGTACGAGTTGAGATCGCTGATGATTCCCCCCTCGCCGTACACGTTCCACTGCGCAGCACCCGCGCGCCCCTTCTTCGTCGTGATGACGATGACGCCGTTCGCCGCGTCGGTGCCGTACAGCGTCGCAGCCGACGGCCCCTTGATGACCTCCATGCTCTCGATCTCTTCGGGATTGAGATCACCCACGCGCGACGGCTGCGCGCCGCCGGTAAAGAGGTTCGACGACGCCGTGTTGCTCGTCATGCGAATGCCGTCGATCACGTAGATCGGATCGTTCGAGAGCGACAGGGAGTTCTGCCCGCGGATACGAATGCGCGCACCCGATCCCGTCTGCGTTCCGCTCACGACCGTCACGCCGGCCGCGCGCGAGTTGAGGAGGTCGTTGACGTTCTGCACGGGCGCCGTCTCGGTGACGGTGGCCGCGTCGATCTGCGCGACGTTGTTGCCCAGCTCGACCTTTCGGGTCTCGCCCGTGGCCGTCGTCACCACGGGGGTGAGGGTGAGCGCCACGGCCGACAGCGTGAACTCGACGCTTGCCGGCTCCCCGCTGGTCACGGTGACGTTCTTCTTTTGTTCGGAGAATCCCACGCGCAGCACCCGAACGGTGACGTCGCCGGTGGGAACGTTGCGAAGGGTGTAGCGCCCATCGCCGTTGGTGAGGCCACCGAGTGTAGTCCCGATGATCAGGACCTGTGCCTGGGCGACTGGTCGTCCGCCCTGCTCGGTGACTCGTACGTTGATACTTCCTTGCGTCGCCTGTGCGCCAAGCGCGCCGGCACCGAGTGCCATGAGCGCAAAGGCCGAGCGCACTGAACGCCCGAACGAGACAATACTCATCGTGCACACTCCTCTTGGGGGGGGAATCCCGCCGAACCGAGGGCCAAGCACTAAGCGACTCCGACGGTGAGCAGGCTCTCACCGTGTGGCTGCAAGCGGCCCGATCCGGCAGGATCAATTGGATATCTAAATATTGGATTCATCAGGTATCGTCAACGAATTTCTGCCGCTGCCATCGGCGCGGCTGCTCATCGAATCGAGGTAAACGTCTCCAGTGCTGGAACTGGCGTCGTGGCGGGTCGGGGCACTTGCCGATCCACTCGCGGACGGTGCGTGCCAAGATCAACGCCAACTCTGCCGGGAGTGACCTCGGGGGCGATCACCAGGGCGGGAGCTGGGCGGGGGGATCCAGCGCCAGCGATTCGCACCTCCCGCGACCGGCGCGTCAGGTCAGCCGCGTTGCGGCTCCGGCGCGGGAAAGGTGGGCGCGCGCGCTCCCCGGCGCGGCGCGACTACCACTGCACTCGTGGACTCAGGGAGCTCCCTCTCCGGCGATCGCCGAAGGCTCCGCCACCGCGACAGAGAGCGCCGACCGCAGCATCGTGGCTGCGGTGTAGAGGACCACGACGATCACCAGCCACCGAACCGCCGTCAGTGGCAAGCTCCCGACGATGTACGCCGCGATGAGCACGGCGGGTAATCCGCCGACGCTCAGACCTAACGATGCACGCCAGTCCACCTTGCCGGCGCGGGCAAAACGAATGGCGCCGATCGGCATCAGGAAGGCGCACGATCCCATCATGATGGGAAAGGCCGCGGTAGGATTCATTCCCAGCAGGGAAATGAGGATCAGGCAGGGCGCATAGAGCCCGATCCCCACGGTCATCAGCGCACCGAGGATGAAGTTGCCGACCATCGCCATCGCCAGGCGCGTGCCGCCGATGCCCAGGAGCGTTCCGCCGCCCGGGAGGAGGTCGAGTTGCGACGCCAGCATGAGGAGCGCCGCCGCGACGAGTGCCGACCCCATGCCGAGCTGAATGCCACGACGCGACCATCCCGAGACGACGCCGGCGCCGAGATACGAGCCGACGACTGCAGCTGCAATCATGAGCACGAGCGTCGTCGGCTCGACCGGAACGATGCGCGTGTAAATGACGGCCTGCACGATCACCGGGACAGTGTGACCGAGGTTGAGCGTCCCCGGAAGGAGTTCGTCCGGAATCAACCGCCACTGACGAAAGGCCGCCGTCGTGGTGGCAAACGATCCAATGCCGAGCGTGTCGAAGAAGTTGGTGCCGAAGCCGACGGCGAGTTGCGCCAGCGTTGGCGTCGTGTCACTCCCCTCGGCTCGGCGCGCCCTGAGGACCTTCCATGCGGCCACCAGGAACCACGCGCTGACCACCGCAAGCGCCGCGAACAGCGCGACCTTGGGATTGAGCGTGGACGATGAGTCGGGAGACTGCATGCGTGCTCCGGCGTGCGGACGTGCGCTGGGAGTGAACGGCGGCGGAGAATCTGTCGCCTCGTCGTTCCGACGTCGAGGTCGTCGCGCGAGTCAGTGGCCGTTCGCTGACACCTTCCTTACGCACCTCCAAGCGCCGTCAGGCGCCCGTCGACCAGCCCGAGGAGGAACTTCGTCCGTACGCTCGTCGAGTCGACGGCGTAGACCTTCTGCAGGATGGAGCGTGCCGTGCGATAGTGCTCGAGCGCCCTGGATCGTTGACCCAGATTCGGTTGCATCGGAGACCCGAGGATGTCGCCGAGGTGGAAATGACTGATCGCGACGGTGATGCTGGCGCTCACGTTGAGCGAGTCGCTGCGCCAGAGCGTCAGGAACAGTTCGTGGGCCTGCTCGTATCGATCGCGCGCTTGCGTTAGGCGCCCGCCCTTGACCGAGAGGTCGGCCATCTTCTCGTAGGCGATGGCCAGGTCCCGCTGCGCGTCGTTGTGGTTGGGGTGGGCGGCGGCGTACGCCTCGCGGAGGGCGAGCGACGCCGAGAAGGCATCGAGCGCCGCCTTCTGGTTGCCCATCATCTCGTACATGGTGCCGGTGCGCTCGCGGATCAGCCCGCGCAGGCGCCCGACCCGTTCAGGCGCAAGGTGGACCCGCTCGAGACTGTCGAGCACCGGTTGCGCCTGCAGGTATGCCTCGAGCGCGGCCGACGTATCCTGCCGGTTCGGAAAGTTCGGATTGCCGGCGTAGTCACCCACCTTGATCAACCCGACCGCATACTCGATCGCGTAGCGCGACTCGCCGGGATGCTCGCGCGTGAGGAGGCGATAGCCGGCGACCGCGGAATCCAGGGTGACACCGGCGGCGTCGTGCTGCCCCGTGGCGGCTTGCACATCGCTCAGCTTCTCACGGGTGAGGGCGAGCGCATTCTGCGCGTCGGGCCTGGCCGGCTGTACCGCCAGCACCGACTTCGCCATCTCGATCGACTTCTCGTAGCTGCGAAGCGCAGCCTGCGTTTGGCCGAGATTGGCGTTGGTCGGGTTCCCCTGCACGTCGCCGATCTTCCGGTACGCCGTGGATAGCTCGAGGAGGAGCGCGGTGTCCGACCCCGCATCCTTCGACAGTTTGTCGAGATACTCGACCGAACGCCGGACCATCAGCGCGCGCGCCCCCGTGGAGCCGGGAAGATCGACGATGGCGTCGTGGATCTCGAAGAGGAGCGACTGCGACAGCCCTCGCAGGTCGTCGAAGCGGCGTTCGGCGATCGCCCGTTCGCGCTCGGCACGGCGCGCCTGCGACGTCGTCGCGACGATGCCGGCCAGGAGCGAGACGAAGACGATGATCATGGCCGACACACCGACCTTGTTGCGGCGTACAAACCGCGAAAAGCGATAGCCGGCCGTGTCGGGGCGCGCCATCACCGGGAGTCCGTCCAGGTGACGCTGGATGTCCTGCGCAAGCTGGCGCGCCGACTGATAGCGACGGAGCGGCTCCTTTCGCAGCGCCATCATCACGATCGTGTCGAGATCGCCGGCGAGTTCGCGCCGGAGCTTCTCGGGGCGTGTCGCCCGCCGTTCGCTCAGCGCGGCGGGTGTCGCCACCCGCGTGGCTCCGGCGTCGCCCCCGCGCGTGACGGCGATGCTCGGGTGTGGAGGTTCGACCTCGCAGATGAGCTCTTCGGCCTGACCGGGAGTGAGCCCTTGCAGGTCGTACGGGCGCCGCCCGGTGAGGAGTTCGTAGAGGACGATGCCGAGCGAGTAGACGTCGGTGGCCATCGTGACGTCTTCGCCGCGTACCTGCTCCGGCGCGGCATACTCCGGCGTGAGCACGTAGAGTCCGGTGCGCGTGAGCGGAACATCAACGAAAGGTTGCAGGCGTGCTTCATCCAGCAGCTTGGCGATGCCGAAGTCGAGGAGCTTCACCTGGCCATCGGTGCTGACGAGGATGTTGCTCGGCTTGAGGTCGCGATGTACCACCATGCGCTGGTGCGCGTGATGCACGGCGTCGCACACCGTCGTGAAGAGCTGCAGACGCGCATCGATGGTGAGCTGATGCGCGTCGCAGTACTGCGCGATGTTCGTCCCCTCGACGTACTCCATCGCCAGGTACGATTGCCCGTCGCCGGTGACACCGCCGTCGATGAGGCGCGCGATGTTGGGGTGCTCGAGCGAGGCGAGGATCTCGCGCTCGATCAGGAAGCGACGGCGGAGGGTGTCGTTCTCGAACGCCGTGCGCACCAGCTTGATCGCCACGCGCTGATGGAACTGTGCGTCGGTGCGCTCGGCGAGATACACCGCGCCCATTCCGCCACGGCCGATCTCTCGCACGATCGTGTACGCCCCGACCTGTTGTCCGACGCGCGACGGTTCGGGGAGTGGGAGCGACGTGAGACGAGCCTCGCCCATCGCAGGGGTGCCGAGGAAGTCCCGCGCCGTGGCGATGTCGTGGGAGGCGAGGAGCGCCTCGACCTCGAGAAGGAGCTGTTCATCGCCGGCGCAGGCCTCGGCGAGGAACGCCGGTCGTTCCTCCGGCGCGAGGGCGAGCGACTCTTCAAAGAGCCTCTTGCATTGCTGCCAGCGGTCAGTGGTCATGAACGGCGAAGAGAAGTGCGTCCCGGCCTGGCGCTCGAGCGAGGGCGAGCGTCAGCGCACCTTGGCGGGTTCGCACTGCACGCTGAGAAACACCGTCCCCCGTCCATTCATCAACCAATGGTTAGGGACCATGCGCCATGCACCTGAGCGCCGGCGGAGGAGCACCGCCGTCGGTGGCATTCGGTCCTCCAGCGGGATGCGAGTGGCGTATGAGTCGCTCGTCGTCAGCGCGTACGCGGTCGAATCGGTGAGTTCGACGACGGCGAGTACCCTGGTTGCGGGCACCGTCGGAGTGGGGAGCGCGCTGGGATCGGAGCCCGGACATTTGCGTTCCTCGAGCTGGCGCCGCATGCGCGCGCCCGGGTCCTGTGCCTCGAGCCAGCGAACGGCCCCTTCCAGCGGGGAGAGTGCGTCGAGTGCGCGAAACGTCGTGATGCCGAAGAACTCCTCGGAAAAATCGTGAAACTTGCGGGCGTCGATGAAGCGACGGCGCTGGTCGATCTGCCACTCGGCAACGGCACGAGGCATCGTCGAGTCCATCGCCATCAGGTTTTCGACGGTCATGGGAGGCGGCGGAAGCTGCGCGCGGGCAGAGTTCACACGCTGGCGCAGGAAGCGAGTGAACGCTTCCATGTCCAGGTACTCGGCCGCGCGTTCCCAACGCCCGGCGCTGGTCGCCGCGAAGAAGCTGTCGGCCACCGCTCGTGGTGAGTCAGTCTGTGCCTGGGCAATCGGCAGGGGGAGGAGTACCAGCAGCGCTACCGAGGCGTACTTCATCACCACTCCTGAGGCTGAACGCACTTCGTCGCTTGGGATTCTCGTCTCGCCGACGTGTGTCGCGCAAGGATTGGCAACGATAGTGCCACCGTGGAGTGGCGGCGCCAGCACTGGACACCAGCCGGCGCATGGTGTGACTCCAGGGGAGACGGATTGCGTGCGCCTCCCGTGCGAATCGACGCCCACCTGCACGGTGGGCGAGACGGACGCGAGCGTGGCACCCTCCCACCACAGCTCCGCCCGGCCAAGCCGCTCGGGAGAGCGCGTGGCCGGGCGGAGCTTCCGCCGCCTAACGACTGCGTGGAATGAACGCTGCGACGCCGACGCGCAACCCGAAGTCTGTCGTCGTGACGTCGGTCGCCGGCAGATTGCCGGAGACCGAGTTGCTGTAAGACTGGCGACGGACGAACGCCTCTGTCACGATGCCCACCTGTCGGGAGACCAGGAAGGTGATCCCCGCCACTCCCTCGAGTCCCAACTGCGTCGTTGCGGGGGGAGAAGAGGAGCCGTCGATGTCGACAGAGACGCGCGAGACACGCACGCTCGTACCGACGTAGGGGAGTGCGGTAGCGCTTTGGCCGGCGAAGTAGAGGCGAGCACTCGGCCCTGCGCCCACGGCGGTCGATGTGACCGCGTCATTCTTGAAGCGCGACAGCTCCAACGACCCGCCGACAGCGAACCGCGGTGCCACGAAATAGAGCAGCGATGGAAGGAGCGACACCTGCGTACTGGTGGCCTTCGTGTCTGTCCCATCACTTTCGGCGGTGGATCGGGAGCGGCTGATCGATGCGCTGCCGTCGACAATCATGCTCCCCCGGTCGATGGCGGCGGGTACCGTGCGTTGCGCCTGAAGCGGCGTTGCGAGGGCAAGCAGCGTGGCGGTGACGATGGCCTGGGAGAATCGAAGACGGTTCATGTTCATCGCGGGCTCCATGGTTTGGGTGTCTTGCGATGCGATACACTCCTTCCGGCAGTTTGAGGTTGCGAGTTGGCAGATCGGTTCCAAGGTGGGATGCGGCGCACGGCGGGTGGTGTGCGCGGTGCGCAAGACGCCGTGAACGGAATCGGGTGCAGAAAGCTTCCCGATCGAATCGGCTGCCCTCCGACCGCGGATCCGCCGCGCGGCCGGAGTGCGCGGGCGTTCGGCCGGTGCGTGGCGAGGGAGAATCCGAAGACGTTCGGAGACCAGCGATCCTCGCGGGTCTGGCGAAGTAACTCCGAACGCACCTTGTTACGGCGAAGCATCGCGCCGAGCGCGCGTACGTCAGCGACAGTCACGCATCCGTCCCCTCGCTTCGCACCGCCAAGGATCATGGCCGAGTCCCCGTCACGTCGCCTTCGACCGCCGTTCGCCTCCGTGGTTTCGCTCACGCTCTTCGCGCTGCTCGTCGCGGCGTCGAATCCCAGTGCGGCGCAGCAGGGAGGTCCGCTGCGCGGATTCACGCGTGCCGCGGCCGCACGCGAGCGCGTCGCCGAACGTGAACTCGCCCGGCAACTGAATCGCGACTCCACGGGCGCCTTCTTCAAGTACTTCACCGACGCTCCGCACCCGGCCGGATCTGCACGCAACAAGGAACTGGCCGACTTCATGGCCCAGCGGTTCCGCGAATACGGGCTGGAGCAGGTGCGCGTTCACCGCTACGACGTCTTCCTGCCGTGGCCCCGCGACGTGAAGGTCGAGATGGTCGCGCCCACCAAATACGAGGCGACGCTCAAGGAGGACGCCTTTCCGCAGGACCCGCAAACCAGGAGCGATGCCGGCATCACCTATTTGGGGATGTCGGCGTCGGGCGACGTCACGGGCGAATTGGTCTACGCCTCGAGCGGGAATCCGGCCGACTACGACTCGCTCGAAGCACACGGGATCGACCTCAAGGGAAAGATTGCCCTCGTGCGCTACTCGGTCCCCTACAGCTACCGCGGCTTCAAGGCCCTAACCGCCGAGAAGCGCGGGCTCAAGGCGATGCTGGTCTACTCCGATCCGGCGCAGGACGGCTTCGTGAAGGGCGACACCTTCCCCGTCGGTCCGTGGGGTCCCGCCAGCCATATCCAACGCGGCTCGATCACCTACGATTTCATGATCGCCGGCGACCCGCTCACCCCGGGCTACGCCTCACTCCCCGGCGCCCCGCGCATCAAGGCCGAAGACGCGCCTTCGGTACCGAAAGTCATCGCCGTCCCGCTGTCGTACCGCGACGCCGAGCCGCTGCTGCGCGCACTTGGGGGAGACGTGGCGCCGGAATCCTGGCAGGGTGCGCTTGGCTTCAAGTATCGCATGGGCGCCGGCCCCGCCACGGTGCACGTGAAGGTCGACATGGATGACGCCACCCGGCCGATCTATGTGGTCGAAGGGCGAATCCTGGGGAGCGAAGAGCCGGACAAGTACGTCGTGCTTGGCAACCATCGCGATGCGTGGGTCTTCGGTGGCGTCGATCCCTCCTCGGGCACGGCGACCCAGATGGAACTCGCGCGCGTCCTCGGCGCGATGGCCAAGGAAGGAAAGCGTCCCAAGCGCTCCATCGTCCTTGCCAGTTGGGATGCCGAAGAATGGCACCTGACGGGGAGCACCGAGTGGGGCGAAGACTTCGCCGACGATCTCCGAAAGAACGCGATCGCCTACCTGAACGTCGACGGCTCCACCAGCGGCTCCAACTTCGACGCCGGGACCGTCGCCTCGCTCAACGCCCTGGTGAGCGAGACGGTACGCGACGTGAAGGACCCGACGCAGCAAGGCTCGGTGCGCGACGCCTGGGGGCGCGCCATCGCCACGCAGAAGCGAGAGGCGATGATCGGCGGAGGAAGCACTCGTCAGGCACCGGTGCGACGCCCGATCGACTACCCTGGCAACGCACTCGGTTCGGGCTCCGACTACACAGTCTTCCTCAACTTCCTCGGTCTCCCCGTGGTCGAGATGGCCTTCAGCGGCCCGTACGGCGTCTACCACTCGACGTACGATGACTACTACTGGATGACGCACTTCGGCGACCCGGGCTTCAGGTACATGACGACGATGGCCGAAGTGTGGGGGAGGATGGCGATGCGACTCGCCAACGCCGATCACTACCCGCAGGACTTCGGACTCTATGCAAACCGCGTCGGGGGATTCATCGATGCGCTCGCGGCCCAACCGGCAACAGCAGGGAAGCTCGATTTCTCGGCGATACGTGCCGCCACCGCTCGATGGACGACCGCGGCCGGGGCGCTGGAGCGCGCACTCAGCGCCACGCTCGCCGCGCCACCAAGCCCTCGGCGTACGGCTCGGCTGCGTGCGGCAAACGAGGAAATGCGAAAGGTTGAGCAGCGATTGCTGGCTGCCGATGGGATCCCGGGACGCCCCTGGTTCAAGCACGTGCTCTACGCCCCCAGGTACACCTATGCAGCGATGACGCTGCCTGGGGTCCAGGAGGCAGTCGACTCGGGAGACTGGGACCTGGCGCGCGCGCAGCTCGCCGTGGTGACAGCAAAGATCGATGCCGCAGCCGCCGCGACACGAGAGGCGGCCGATGCTGCGCGGAGGTAGACGAGTGACAACGATCGCGCGAATCCCCGCGATCGTCGCGTTGCTCCTGACGGGAGCGTGCACGAAGGCACCAGCCGAACCCGGCGTGCGTCTCCCAGCGTTCGTGGACCACCACGTGCACGTCTTCAATGTGGGGTGGTGGATCCTGCAGTCGAAGCGCACGCCAGCCTCGTACGTATCTGCCGGCGGTTTGACTTCGGAACGGGAGGTGGTCGCTCGTGCCGCCGCCGCTGCCAAGGCAGCACCGTCGTCGTGGGTGACGGGATTCGGCTGGAGTCAGGACGCGTGGGGAACTCCCGTACTCCCGACCCTCGACGCTCTCTCCACCGCCGTCCCGCAGGTGCCGGTCGCCATGGCGCGCACCGACGGGCACGCCCTCTGGGTGAATCGCGCGGCGCTGGCGCGCGCGGGTCTCGCGGATGCCGCTGGCGGCGTGTTGCTGGAGCGCGCCTCCGAGCCGGTGCTGGCACTCATCCCCGCGCCGCCCGACAGCGACATCGCCCAGGCCTGGCGGCTCGGTGCCGAGGCACTCGCTGAGCGCGGCGTCCTTCGGGCGTACGACGCCGGCGTGCTCGCGCTTCCTGGAATCGCCGCGCTAAACACCGACTTCGCGCGCTACGTGCGCCTCCTCGCCGAGTCCGATCGCGCGCGCCCGCTGCCGATGTCGCTCAACCTGATGATCCCGGCCCCATCGCCCTACGCCGAACAGGTGTTGGCGATGCCATCCTCGGATCGGCGGCTTTCGCCTAACGTGACCATCACGCACCTCAAGCTCTTCGCCGACGGAGCGCTCGGGAGCCGCGGCGCCGCGTTGTCCCAGCCGTATGCGGACGACCCGCACACCGCGGGAGTGCTGCGGATGAAATCGGACGAGATCGCCGACTGGACGCGTCGTGCGCTTGACGCGGGTCTCGACGTCGCCACGCACGCGATCGGCGACCGTGCGGTTCACGAGGTGCTCGATGCGTACGAGCGCGTACTGCGCGAGCGCCCAGGCCTGGTGCCCACCCGGCTGCGCATCGAGCACTTCTCGTTCGCCAGCGACTCCGACTTTGCGCGTGCGGTGCGACTCGGGGTGGCGCTCTCCGTTCAGTCGAACTTCAACACGCCGCGCGGCGTTTCGCCGACGTTTGCCGAACAGCGCGTGGGAGTCACGCGGGGCGCGAACGTATACGACTGGGACCGCCTCGCGCGCATGGGAGCGGTACTGGTAGAAGGGTCCGACTACTTCGGCGAGCCGGGCGCACCACTCCTCGGCCTCTACTCCGGCGTGGTTGGCGTCCACGCGCTCGGAGCGCGCGGCGACACTCCGGAGCTTCGGCGGGAGCTGCTCCGCCTCAACTCGGCGTGGCTCGCGCCCGGTGGAGTACTCGAGGCACCGGCTACCGCGGGCGACTCGGCCTCGCGTTACGTCGTGCTGTCGGCAGATCCGGTGACGGTCCCTGCAGAGTCGCTGTTGACCATTCGCGTGCGGCCAGCAGCGGCGCGCGCGTCAGCGAGCGGAAAGGAGTGAGCCGCGGGGCGGCGGGAGCATTGTCCGCTAACGTCACGAACTCGCGGAATCCGGCGGAAGGGAGGCGGAGGGAGCTCGGAGTGCGAGCGCGGCCAGAAAGGCAGGAATGTCGTCCGGAGACACCAGTGCGAAGTCCGCGACGCCGAAATGAATCATGAGGCGATGAAGCGACAACGCCGGTGCGGCCACAAGTGAGCGGGAATGTTCGACTCGCGTGATGCGCGCATAGGGGACCTCGCTCCGCAGTGGTCCAGAGCGAATCACCAGCGCGTGCTCTTCGAACGTGTAGTGCGTCGACCGGACGAGCCACGCGAGGATAGCGAAGGTTGACGCGGCGACGAGGACGGCCGTGAGCAACTCGTTTCGCGGAACGCCGGGCGATCGAACGACCGTGAAGAGGATCGCGACGGGAGTGCCGACGAGAAGGAGTGGGAGCCACCAATCGACACGTGAGCGAAATCGCAGCGGAGTCATCGCGGTCGCATCCTCATCCTGTCAGGCTGGAATGTACGTCAACCGGAGCATCCCATCGGCGATCACGTCGCTGGCGACGAGCTGCAACGGCGGTCGCGCGCCTGCGAAGAAGGGCTCCCCTCCGCCAAGCACGACGGGACGAAGGTAGAGCCGATACTCGTCGATCAACCCGGCTCTGGTGAGCGAGTGCGCGAGCACCGGTCCGCCCACATGGATCTCGCCCGACAACTCGGCTCTGAGCCGGCGAATCGACTCCTCGAAGTCATCCCCCAGCAGCGTGGCGTTTGGGCCTACGGGGTGGATGGAGCGCGAGACGACCCACTTTGGCTTGCCGCGCCAGACCGAGGCGAACGCGTGGTCGCCGTTGTCCCATTCCGGAATATCGTCGTCCCAGTAGCGCATGATCTCATACGTCCGGCGACCGTAGATGAGCGCCGACGCTCCGCGCACCAGCTCGATGAAGTGGTCGAAGGCGTCGGGGTTCGGGGGCCCGAGCTTCATGTGGTCGACGTAGCCGTCGAGGGACTGGCTCAATCCGTAGATGAGTCTGGCCATGCTGCGTGTATCCTGAGTTCGAGCGCTGAAGGTGGTGATGTGCTTCCCGCGTGAAGGCTAACGCAGGCAAGCGGCGCACCAACGGGCGCGCTTCAGAATGCCTGCGTCATGAACCGCGTGCACCTCGAAGTGGTCGCGAGGTCACCAGTGCTCGATCGTGAGCCCATCGATGTCGATCAATTGCGCGGAGGCGTTCACGGCGACCGGCGAGCAGGCACGCATCAGCGTGATCCCGACGCACATGTCCACTCCCGGCATATCTCCGTAGGGTCCGTGTCCGACGTAAAAATCATATCCGCCTTGCCCACGAGTCTCTGATCGTCCTGGTCATCGCGGCGCGGCCGCGGCGACGTGGTCTCGTGAACGATCCATCCCGATTCCAGCGCCGCTGGATCGTCAGGAACAACGCCGACGTAACTGAAACGGTAATTTCCTGCGATGGACATCGCCGAGCCGTGTTCGCCTGAGGGAAGTGCCGCACGCACGTTCAATCCGTCTTCGTCTAGCTGGACCTTGCCTCGCGCCGATAGAAGTTCCGCGCCTTGTTCCGGTTTCCGCAGTCAGCCATGCTGCACCACCGCCGCTTCCGAGCATTGGACCGATCGAGGAACAGCCAGCCGCAAGTCGCGTCCGCGCACTGTCGAACCGAGCGAAGCGCATCGGCGGTGAGCAGCTCGGTGGCCGCTCCAAGCACACCGTACAGCAAGTAGTCGGCGCTCCGAGCACTCGAGCGCCAGGCCCATCGCACGGCGCCATCGACGAGCACCAGCCGCCGTTTCGTACTGCACTCGTTGAACGCGTCGCCGACGCACGTGACGGCGTCCGCCGGAAGCGCGGCTCCGCTGGCGACTGCGTGGAAGACTTCGAAGAGCTGTTCGCGCAGGGCGCGTATTCGGTCGAGCCCCGCCGCGCCGATCCGCGGGGAGGATTTCATGGCGACGCTGTCGTGCAACCCCGCCTCGCTCGCCCACCGCAGGACGTCGTCAGCGGTACGCAATCGCTCCTCCCGCATCTCGAGGTCCGCGCGATAGGCCACGGTGTTCACGAAGTCGAGCGCGAGGTGTCCGGCGATGAACTGATAATCGTGCGCGTCCATGTCCATGGCTTCGCTGTCCGTGCCTTCCGACGAATTTCGGGACCATCGGCGCCGATGCCGAAGATCGCTCGTCCTTGCGGTTCCGCCAATCTAACCGTATTACTCTCGCTCATATGGTTAGACAATCTGGCGGGCTACGACGAGGACGGCGAAACGCCGTTGAAGTCGGGATCGTCATCGGCACGATGCTGCTCGCCGCGATCGTCATCGCTGATCTTGCGTACGGAGGGCAGCCCGATCCGCCGGCGCCCCGGAGTGCCGCCACGCTGCTCGGCGGCCCGTGGCGATTTCAGGTCGGCGACGATCCACACTGGGCGGATCCCGCCACGAGCGATGCCGATTGGGAGTCGATCGACATGACTCCCGCCGCGGGGAGTCACGATGACGATGTCGGGCTCCCGGACTATGTCCCCGGATGGATGGCGCGCGGCCATCCCGGCTACCACGGCTACGCGTGGTATCGCCGACGCGTCGATGTGCCGAGTTCCGGCACGCAGTGGGACATCCTCGGCCCGACCCTCGTGGACCATGGTTACGAACTGTACTGGAACGGACGATCGTTAGGCGGATCCGGGAACATCGGCGCCACTCCGCGCCTCGTGGGTACACGGCCGATGCAGTTCCCCCTTCCGCTCGATGCGGCTGGCCGGCATGGATTGCTCGCGGTACGCGTCTTCATGCTTCGCAGTTCGGGCTCGAGCAGCGAAGCTGGCGGGATGCACGCCGCGCCCATCCTGGCCCCTCGGCCGGCGAGCGACCAGCTGCATCGCGCCCAGTGGAATCGTACGATCGCTGGCTACATCGTCGATGCCGCCGAACCGCTCGCGATGCTGGCGCTCATCGTGCTTGCGATCCTGTTTGCGCTCGTGCGGCGCGCGAACGCGAGCGATGCGGGGTTCCTGATCTTCGCCAGCATCGCGCTTGCGTTCATGGCCGAGCGCCGACTCAACAACGCCATCGTGTCCTGGACCGACTGGCAGGACGTGCGAACGTACTCCTGGCTCGCGAGCTGGATGTGGATACCGGCGGTGGCGGCGTGGGCACTTGCCTGGAACCGTTGGTGCGAGCGACCGTGGCGTTGGGTCGATGTCTCGGCGATCCTGCTCGCGGTCGGTGCGATTGCAGCTGCTGCGACTCGCTCCGCGAACCTGACGCACTACATCCGACTCGGGATGATCGCCCTGTTCGTTGCGATCGCCCTGCGCATCGCTCGGAACGGCACGATGCGCATACTCGCGATGCTCACGCTGGCATCGATCGCACTCGGGCTCTTCGGCGGGGAGCTGCTCGACCCGCTCGGCGTCCCCGGGATCTGGTTTCCCTTCGGGATCGGCGTGTCGCGCACGCAGTACATCTACGCGATACTCATTCCGCTGGTAGGGGTGTCGATGACGCGCCGGTTCATGCACGCACCGGTGCGAGGCCGCCCGGTCGCCGATTTCGGGGACGTCGCCGTCGCGCGGCACTAGGTCACGAGACTGGCTCTCAACGGCGCGACGGCGGAGCGGGGAGCGCGAACGCAACGACATAGTCGCCCCGTCCCCACTCGTCGGCGCCGCCGACACAGATCACCACGAACTGGCGTCCGTTCGCCTCGTAGGTCATCGGCGTCGCGCGCGCTCCGCCGGGGAGCGGTCCCTTCCAGAGCTCGCGGCCGGTGGCGATGTCGAAGGCGCGAAGCGCGTGGTCCATGGTAGCGCCGATGAACGCGATGCCCCCGGCCGTGACGATGGGTCCACCTAAGTTCGGCGTGCCGGAAGGAGGCGTTGGCATTCCCCCGAGTTCGGGCTTGAGCGCGACGACATCGCCCAGCGGAACCTCCCACGCCTTCGCCCCGGTCGCCAGGTTGATCGCCACCAGCGTGCCGAACGGCGGTGGGGTGCACGGAAGCCCGTCCGACGTCCGGACCATGTTGCGACGCATCACATAGGGCGTGCCGTGCATCATCGTGTACTCATCGCCCAGTCGCGCCGAGTTCTCGCGACGCGCGAGCGTGTCGACCTGGTCGAGCGGGATCAGTTGGACGCGTGCCGCAATCGTGTTCACGGGCACGAGCGCGAATTGCCGCGCGGGATCGAACGCCACACCTCCCCAGTGCGCACCGCCGACGTTGCTCGGGATCTGCAACGTTCCCTCGAGTGACGGCGGCGTGAAGGGCCCGTCATTGCGCAGCGCACGCACCATGGCAACGCATTGGTCGCGATGCTCAGCGTTAGGTGCCCAGATGTCTCCTTCGGTGAAACGCAAGGGAGAGAGCGGAGGAAGTACCGTGTTGAACGGCTGGGTGCGCGACGCCCGTTCGCCAAAGAGCGTGCTGCGTGGCACGGCGCGCTCCTCCACCGGAAAGACCGGCACACCGGTGTCACGATCGAGCACGAAGAGCTGTCCTGACTTTGTCGCTTGCAGTACGACGTCGATCGAGCGGCCGTCCTTCCTGATCGTCACCAGCGCCGGCGGCGCGGCGTTGTCGTAGTCCCACAGGTCATGGTGCACCGTCTGGAAGTGCCACACCACCTTTCCGGTGCTCGCGCGCAACGCGACGATCGAGTTGGCATAGCGATTGTCGCCGATCCGCTCTCCGCCGTAGTAGTCGGGACTCGCCGAGCCGGTCGGGACGAAGACCAGGTCGCGAGCAGAATCGGCCGCGATCACGCTCCACGCGTTGGCGGCTCCGGTACTCTTCGCCATCGCGCCGCGCCAGGTGTTCCAGGCTGGATCGGTCGAGTCACGCGGCACGGGGTCCCAGCTCCAGCGAAGGGCACCGGTGCGGGCGTCGTAGGCGCGGACCTCGCCGCTCGCGGCGTTGGTACGCCCGTTGTCGGCGACGGCCGATCCGGTCACTACCAGTCCGCCGATGACCGCAGGCGGTGAGGTCAGCTCGTACTCTTCGGCATAGTACGGCGCGTTGTGCAATCCGTCGCGCAGCCTAACGATGCCCCCCGTCCCGAAGTCGGCGCAGGGTTTACCCGTGCGCGCGTCGAGCGCGACGATGCGGCCGTCGATGATGGGGGCGAAGATGCGGCGCCGGCATGGCGCGCCCACCGCGGAGCGCGCGTCGAGCCAGGACGACACACCACGATTCGCGAAGTCACCCCAACCGCCGCCGCGGTCCACCTCGACGCCGAATGTCCACTTCTCCTTCCCCGTGGCGGGGTCGAGCGCGATGACGCGACCGAACGGCGTGGACAGGTACATCGTCCCATCCAGCACAAGCGGCGTGGCCTCGAACTTCGGTGGGCGGCGGATGGTGATGGTGTCGCCGGTGCGATACGTCCACGCGACCGTGAGTCGGCCCACGTTCCCGGTCGTGATCTGCGTGAGCGGCGAATAGCGAGATCCCAGCTGGTCGCGTCCATAGGCGGACCAGTCGCCGGCCGACTGCGCTTGCGCCGCATGCGTTGTCAACGCGATGCCGAGGAGGGCCTGGAGGAGGGAGCGTCGCGGCATGTCGGGGAACCTAACGCCAGAGTTCAGAAGGCGACTTGTCGATCGCGTCGCTCGTCAGCGACAACGCGCACTGGCGCACGATTGCCAGGCACGTCGTCAGCGGATACGGGCGTGCGCGGGAATTCGGGAGCCCAGGAAGCGTACGCGTGCGAGACGAGGAGGTTTCGGGACACCGTCCCCGAAGAGTCGACGGGCAATGTCAGGCACGGCGATCCCTAACGCCGCCCAGCGCCCTGTCGTGCTCTGCACCGAGCAGGATGCCGGTCACAGCGACCTCCGCCCTCTGCGCTCCCCATGCCTTCATCGCTCGGATACGCCCGCGCGTATTGAACTCTGGCCGCCAGCACGCTCGAGTCCCGTTCGACGTCACCCCCCTTCTGATCCCACGATGGAAACCACGCCCACGCGCCGCCTGACCCAGCGCCTGATCCTCTCCACGCTCACCGCGGCGGTCACCCTGGCGCCGATCCCGGCCGCGCACGCGCAGGCCGCGACGCAACCAGCGACGCAGGGCGCCATGCAAGGGAGCGCAACCGCCCCCGCGAACCCCTACACGCGCGTGTCACGATGGGCCGCGCCGCAACTCCCAGCCGGGAAGCGGCCCTTCACGCAGGACACCTACGACGAGTGGCGCACGATCTCCGGCGCCACACTCTCGCCCGACGGCAAGTGGGCGCTCTACACCCTGAGCCCGGTCGTCGGCGAGGGTGAGGTGCTGGCCCGCGCCACGACGGCGACGACCGAGTATCACGTCGCGCGCGGCTACACCGGACGTCCGCAGCTCAAGCCGGCCGCCGACTCCGCGGCGCTCTTCTCGCCCGCACCGGTGCAGATCTCGGCAGACAGTCGCTTTGCGGCCTTCCTCATCTATCCGACGCGCGCCGAGGTAGATCGTGCACGCACGCGCCGCGGCGCGCCGCCGCCCCGCAACGCCCTCGGCATCCTCTCGCTCGCCGATGGCAACGTGACGCGCATCCCGGCGGTGCGCTCGTTCCGCCTCGCCCGCAATGGCGGACGCTACATCGCCTTTCAGCTCGAGGACTCGACCACACGGCCCGCCGGCGGTGCCGCGGGAGGCACCGCGCGAGACAGCGTCAGCGCGACGGGGCCGCGTCGTGACTACGGCAACACCGTTGTGCTCCGCGAGCTGGCCACCGGCACGGACGTGCGGATCGCCGGAGTGACGAGCTATGCCTTCGACGAAAACGAGACCAAGTTCGCCTACACGGTCACCTCGCGCGACTCGGCCGGCAACGGCGCGTTTGTGCGCAACCTTGCCACCGGGGCGGTGACGACGCTGCTCTCCGGCAGCGCCAGCAATCGCAGTATCACCTTCGACCGCGCTGGCGGGCAGGTGGCGTTCCTTTCCGACCTTGGCGACAGCGCGGCAAAGCCACGTTTGTCCGTCTACTACGCCTCCCTCGCGCCATCGAAGGGCGCGACGGTGCAGGCGCGCAAGATCGTCCC
Organism: uncultured Gemmatimonadaceae bacterium; assembly: GCA_964637355.1. Taxonomy (GTDB): domain Bacteria; phylum Gemmatimonadota; class Gemmatimonadetes; order Gemmatimonadales; family Gemmatimonadaceae; genus SCN-70-22. The sequence goes on along the minus strand of CAZWVG010000006.1, from coordinate 221 downwards.
GAGCACCCAGGCCCCCGACGGCATGGTGATCGCCGAGCGCGGTCGCCTCGACTTTACGCGCAGCGGCAACGCGGTGCTCTTCTCGCTCGGCTTCACGCCAATGGACTCGATCCCCGCCGATTCGCTCGTCGACAAGGCGGTGTACGACCTGTGGCACTGGGAGGAGACGACGATCCAGCCGATGCAGAAGCTGAACGCCGCGCGCGAGCGCAACCGCACCC
>CAZWVG010000005.1:0-63508 GCA_964637355.1 uncultured Gemmatimonadaceae bacterium | reverse complement strand
GCGATCCCGATCTGGTTGTAGATGACCGTGTCGTTCCCGGTCTGGAAGCGCCAGCGTTCGCGCCCGTTGGCCAGGTCGAGCGCGTACATGTTGCGGTCCCAGCTCCCGATGTAGACGACGCCGTCGGAGACGGCGGGCGATGCATGCACGACGTCGTTGGTCTTGAAGGCCCAGACCTTGGCCCCGGTCGTCGCGTCGAGTGCGTAGATGTGCTGGTCGCCGCTCCCGAAGACGACGCGATTCCCCGCGATGACGGGCGACGAGAGGAAGACGTCGAAGGGATCGGGCATGCGCTCGGTGCGCGGGATTGCCCCGTGAATCCCCGGTGCGGTGAATCGGCGCTCGCCCTGGGTGGTGAAGTGCCACCGTTCCTTCCCCGACTCGGCGTCGATCGCGTAGAAGTTGCCATCGAGGCTTGTGATGTAGACGAGTCCCTCGCGCACGGCGGGCGACGAGCTTACCGGCCCGCGGGACTGGAATCTCCAGCGCTCTGCCCCAGTGGTGCGGTCGATGGCGTAGACGCGCCCGTCGGTGCTCCCGACGTAGACTGTTTGCGCGTCGACGGCGGGCGTCGAGATCACGCGCCCGTCGGTGTGGAACTTCCAGGCGACCGCGGAGAGCTGCGGGGTCGCGGACTGATACACGCCGCGATGATCGGGCCCGCCGCGAAACATCGCCGGATCGTGCCCGGGAGGAGCAGGGGGCGCGGCGGGGATGCCGGCAACGGCAGCAGCTGCAACGAGGGCGAGTGCGGGGAGAGCGGGAAGGGTCGTCACGTGGCAGTTCCGCGAGGGTGAACGGGGAAGCTCGTCCCGTCCCGTCGCCGGGGCGAGCGGAGTGTTGCAGGACGTTCACTGGCGGGACGGCAGGCTCGCGGCGATTGCGCGACCGCTCGCTTCACTTTATGATATGAAGTACTTTGACTTGACCGTTGCGAAGGGGGAAGCCATGGAGACAGGACAGGAAGAGGTCGTAATGCCGAGCATCTCGCGTCGCCCCACGGCCTACCTGCCGATCGCGATGTCGCTCGCGGCGCTCGCCGTGGTCATCGGCCGCATTGCGCTGTTTGGCACCGCACCCGATCCCGACGAGGGGACCGCCGCGCACCTCTTCCAGCTCCTACTCGTCGCGCAGTTCCCCATCATCGGAGCGTTCGCGCTTCGCTGGCTCCCGCGCGCCCCGGCAGCTGCACTGCGCGTCCTCGCGCTGCAGCTGCTCGCCGCGCTCCTCGCGCTCGCCCCCGTCTTTCTCTTCGGCTTCTGAGATTCATCTCACCAACGGGCACGAGCGCGCTGGCGCCCAGCGTCGGCGGGAGGACGTCGGCGCCGTGTGAGATGCCCCGTTGTCCTGTCGCCGCAGGGGGAACAACGCCGCGCCGCAAACGTGACGCACTCCCTAACCGTTGCGCGCGCACGGTGCCATGTTAGCGCCATGGCGCTCTCCATCCGCGAACTCCGCGAGGGCGACGAGGCGATCCTCGATCGCGTCGCCAAGGGAGTCTTCGACCGCTGCGTGCAGCAGCACTGGCTCCGCGATTTCCTGCGCGATCCCGCGCATCACATGATCGTTGCCGTCGACGACGACCTCGTGGTGGGGATGATCTCGGCCGTTGTCTTCCTGCACCCCGACAAGGCCCCGCAACTCTGGATCAACGAGATCGGCGTGGGCAACGCGCACCAGCGGCGCGGGATCGGGCGGGAGCTCGTGGACGCCACGCTCGCGCTGGGGCGACGCCTGCGTTGCAGCTGCGCGTGGCTCGGGAGCGAGCCGGAGAACTTCACGGCCCACCGCCTCTACGAGCGGGCGGGCGGCAACGGCGCCCCCTGCCTCCTCTACACCTTCGAGTTCGGCGACGCCCAACCGACGGCAAGCGACTGACGCGGGGCGCCCGCCGGCCGCGTGCTGGCAATGGTCAGCTGCAACGAGAACGGGGGCGCCGAGTGGCGCCCCCGTTCCGTTCCGTCAGCTGCAGCGCAGCGTCAGGGCATTGCCGATACCGCTCCGGCTCAGCGGCAGTTGCCGCCGCAGATCTTCGTGCCGAGGCGCCCATCGGTCCAGGCGTCGAGCGTCGAGGCCCAGCTCAGGAGCTGCGTCTTCGTGGCGCCCGTCGGGTTCTGGATCCCGTTCGGCTGCGAGGCGAAGTAGGCCTCGGCGCCGGCCATCGCCGCGTCGACAGCCGAGTTGCCGCTCGTCTCGTAGTAGTGCTTCACCAGCTTGGCCGTGATCAGTTCCTGCGCAAGGGTGATGTAGGCATTGCCGTAGTAGTTCGACATCGTGATCATCGTCCAGTTGTCCTTCCCGGACGAGTAGAACGGCTGGTACTTGTTGATCGGACGTCCGTCGGAGACGCTGTTCCACTCCCACCAGTTCTGGATCCACCACGACGTCGGCTGCACGCAGGGGACGACGGTCTTCTTGTCGAAGCCGAAGTCGATCGAGAGGTCGACGCTGCTGCTCGTGGCGAGGACCACCGTGCCGCCGTTCACGTTGCTGTCGACCGCGCGGTTGCTTCCGCGCAGCGTCGGCGACGCGACGTAGCCGTTAGGCGTGGCCACCGTGACCGTGTAGGTCCCGGCCGGGAGGCCGGTGAAGAGGTAGGCGCCCGACGAGTTGGTCGTGGTGGTCGCGTTGACCGGACCGCTCAGCGTCACGACTACACCGGCGATGCCGTACTCGCCCCACTCCTGGATGCCGTCGCGATCCTTGTCGTACCACACATAGTCGCCGATCTTCCCCGAGTTCTTCGTGAAGCCGAAGTCGATCGTCAGGTCGACCGAGTTGTTCGCGGCGAGCGAGACCGAGGCCGGGCTCCCGTTCGAGTCGACACCCTGGTTGGCCCCCGCGTTCGACGCGCTCGGCACGTAGCCGGCCGGCGTGCCGACGGTCACGGTGTAGTTCCCCGCTCCAAGCCCGGAGAACAGGTAGGCACCGCTGGCGTTCGTGGTCGTCGTCGCCGAGGCGTCGCCGCTCAGCGTGACGGTCACGCCGGCAATCCCGGGCTCACCCGAATCCTGGATCCCGTTGCCGTTCACGTCGTACCAGACGTAGTCGCCGATCTGCCCGACGTTCTTCGTGTAGCCGAAGTCGATCGTGTGGTCCACCGACGCATTGGTCGCCAGCGTCACCGACGCCGGGCTCCCGTTCGAATCGAGATTCGGATCGCCACCGAGCCCCGAAGGCGTCGCGACGTAGCCCGCCGGAGCGGCGACGGTGACGGTGTAGCTCCCGGCGGCGAGACCGCTGAAGAGGTAGGCGCCATTGGCGTCGGTCGTCGTGCTCGCCGAGGCGGCGCCGCCGAGCGTCACCGTCACGCCGGGGATGCCCGCTTCGCCAGAATCCTGCACGCCGTTGCCATTGGCGTCGTACCAGACGTAGTCACCGATCTCGCCGGTGGGCGGGGGCGGCGGCGGCGTGTAGGTGTTGGTGAAGGTGAGCTGCACGCCGACGTCGTTGGCCACGAGGACCGCGGAGATCGTGCGATTCGGGATGTCGATCGTTGGAGCGGGCGGCGACAGCGGGAGATTGGCGCCGTACGCCCAGTCGATCGCCGTCAGCGACCAGTCGGGAACGACGGAGGTCTCGGTCGCGGTCGCGCGATAGCGGCCGTTGGTCTCGGTCGAGACGCTGGTGGCCAGGACGCACTGTCCGACCGGGACGGTGGTGCTCCCCTGCGAGACGACGGTCCCGTCGCTCTGGCGGATGACCTTGTAGTCGAAGTTGAAGGAGACGCCGGCCTGGTTGCCGTCCTTACAGATGAAGATCTGCCCCTCGAAGGTGTGGAAGTCGCTCAGGTCGGGACCACCGACGACCGAGCGGGAGGGCGCGGACGAGGCGAGGCCGGAGGCGATCGCGTTGATGGCAGGCGATGAGACCGGGGCACTGATTGACCCGGGGCCCTCGGCGCACGCGGCGGCGACGAGGAGGAGTGCAGCTCCGAACAGTTGGTGCGACGAGCGAGCGATGCGCATGGGAGGGTGGCGCGGAGGTGGGTGCGGCCGCCGTGCCCGGCGACCGCCCTCTTCGGCAGCGGGATGGTCTCCTCGGCGTGCGAGACCTCTCGCTTTGCGGAGTCGGTCTCGCGACCGGTCGCCTTTTCGGAGGGAGTGGATTGTGAGCGCGCGTTCATGCACCGCACATGCCAGCCGACCTCTTCCATACACAACTGATGGATCGGCAAAAGGTTGAGCCGATCCTTGGATATGCGTGCTGTCGAGATGCCCTCGGTCGTTTGTGTGATGCGCGTCACACGCGATGTCGCTTCGCGACCACAGGAGTCCGCGGCTGCCTAACGGCAAGCGCGCTTCGTAACCGCGTGGTCCGCATGAGTCACGGAGCCGCGACGGAGGTCCCGATTCACTCGTCGCGACCGAAGCGAGGAACCGGACCGACCGACTCGACACGGGGGGTGGACGTGCCGGTACATTCTCGCGACGCTCCCTCCTCATTTTCCGCTCGGCATGACGACTCGCTCTCCTTCGCCCGCTTCCACGCCTTCGACGGCGCCTGCATCGCTCCCCTCGCACGCGCGTGTCGTGGTGATCGGTGGAGGGGTGATCGGATGCTCCGTGGCCTACCACCTCGCGCACATGGGATGTCGTGACGTCGTCCTGCTGGAGCAGCACGAGGTTACCGCCGGGACGACCTGGCATTCGGCCGGACTGATGGTGACGTTCGGCTCGACATCCGAGACCTCGACGGAGTTCCGGAAGTACACGCGCGATCTGTACGCCCGCCTCGAGGGAGAGACCGGGCAGGCGACGGGATTCAAGCCGGTGGGGTTCATCGAGGTCGCTTCGGACGCCGACCGGCTCGAGGAGTACCGGCGCGTCTCGGCGTTCAACCGGCACTGCGGGATCGACGTGCAGGAGATTTCGGCAGAGGAGATCTCGCGCCTCTTTCCGCTCGCGCGCACGGACGATCTGCTCGCCGGCTTCTACGTCCCGCAGGACGGTCGGGTCAATCCGATCGACGTGACGCGTGCGCTGGCGCGTGGTGCGCGCATGCAAGGAGCGACGATCAGTGAAGGATGCCCGGTCACGGCGATCTCGCAGCACAATGGACGCGTGACCGGCGTGGTGACGCCCTACGGTGCGATCGAGGCGGAGTACGTGATCAACTGCGCGGGAGCGTGGGGGCGCGAGGTGGGAGCGCTCGCCGGCGTCAGCGTCCCGCTGCAGGCGGCGGAGCACTACTACCTGATCACCGAGCCGATCGCCGAGGTGTCGCAGAGTTGGCCGGTGCTGGAAGATCCGGCGTCGTACGGCTACTACCGCGAGGAAGGGGGCGGGTTGATGGTCGGGCTGTTCGAGCCGGTGTGCGCACCGTGGCGCATCGAAGGGATGCCCCCCGGCTTCGCGTTCGGGGAGATCGCGCCGGATTGGGAGCGCATGGGGGACTACATCGAGACAGCGATGCGACGCGTCCCGATCACGATGGAGACCGGGGTACGCAAGCTGTTCTGCGGCCCCGAGTCGTTCACGCCCGACCTGCGCCCGATCCTCGGGGAGGCGCCCGAGCTGTCGAACTTCTTCGTCGCGGCGGGGCTCAACTCGATCGGGATTCTGACCGGCGGGGGCGTGGGGCGGGCGATGGCGCACTGGATCCTCACCGGGCGCCCCGACTTCGACGTGACGGGGATGCACATCGACCGGTTGCATCCGTACCAGGCGACGCCGTCGTACCGGCGCACGCGGACGGTCGAGTCGTTAGGCATGGTGTACAAGTGCCACTACCCGTTCCACTCGATGCAGACGGCGCGCGGGGTGAAGCTCTCGCCGCTGCATGCGCGGCTCGCGGCGCGCGGGGCGTATTTCCGCGACGTGAGCGGGTGGGAGGGTGCCGACTGGTATTCGGCCGACGGAAGCGTCCCCGACCCCGGGGCGCCGTCGTTCGGACGTCCCGCGTGGTTCGATCGTTGGCGCGAAGAGCATCAGGCGGCGCGCGAGGGGGTGATCCTCATGGACATGTCGTTCATGTCCAAATTCCTCGTGCAGGGGCGCGATGCCGGCGAGCTGCTCGACCGCATTTCGGCGAACGCGGTGAACGGGGCGTGCGAGCGCGTGACGTACACGCAGTGGCTGAACGACGGCGGGACGCTCGAGGCGGATCTCACGGTGACCAAGCTCGCCGAGGACCGTTTCATGGTCGTGGCCTCGGACACGGCGCACCGCCATGTGGAGCATTGGATGCGGCGACACATCCCGCGCGATGCGCACGTCAGCGTCACCGACGTCACGTCGGCCTACGCGCAGATCAATGTGCAGGGGCCGAGGTCGCGCGAACTCCTGCAGTCGATGACGTCGGCCGACCTGTCGAATGAAGCGTTCCCCTTCCGGTGTGCACGAGAGATCGACATCGGGATGGCGCGCGTCCTCTGCCTTCGCATCACGTACCTGGGAGAGCTCGGGTACGAGCTGTACATCCCCGCGGATCAGGCGGTGCCGACGTACGACCGACTCGTCGAGGAGGGGGGGCGCGTGGGGTTGCGACATGCGGGGCTCAAGGCGCTCGCGTCGCTCCGGATGGAGAAGGGGTATCGCGACTACGGGCACGACATCGACAACACCGACTCGGTGCTCGAGGCGGGGCTCGGCTTCGCTGTCGACCTGTCGAAGCCGAGTGGATTCATCGGGCGCGAGGCGGTGGTCGCGCGCAAGGCCGCCGGTGCGCTCACGCGGCGGCTCGTGCAGGTGCAAGCGCTCGATCCGGCACCCATGCTCTTTCACGCTGAGGTCGTGTGGCGCGACGGCGTGGCGGTGGGGTACGTGCGCGCGGCGTCGTACGGGCACACGCTCGGCGGGGCGGTGGGGCTGGCGATGATCGACGCAGGCGAACCGCTCGACCAGGCGTGGATCGATGCCGGCACGTGGGAGTTGGAGATCGGGGCGCATCGCTACGCGGCTCGCGCCTCGCTCAAGCCGCTCTACGACCCGTCGAACGCACGTATCCGGGGCTAGAAGTCGTTTCGGACGTGGTAGGTCACCGCGTTGGCGGCGGGGCCGGTGCGACCGGCGATTCCTTGCGCGATGACTCCAGGGCTACTCCGCGTGGCGTGCAGCTGCGAGCAAGCGCGCGCCAGGTTCGGCGTGCCGCGGCGCATGCACGAGTCGCACATGAGCGCGAGGCGCGCGAGGCGCGCGGTGCACGTGCGTGCGCATCCACGCACGTCGGCGTGACGCGCGTCACGCGATGGCAGGCGGGGCCGTGCGGGCATCCCCACTGTCGCGCGGTACGCGGCGGGGTTACATAGCACGAACGCGCGTCCCGCGCACGCGCCGCGCTCCGGGCACTACATCGGAACAGCAGCAGAAGGAGAGTCGCATGATGGACGACGACCGCGCAACGCTCCGGCCGACCAACGCAGAATTGCAGGCCCTGTTCCTCGACGCAACGCGGGCCTGCGGCGAGGCGACCGTGGACGTCATGGACGCCGGGCAGCACCTCTTCGCGCGCGCCATCTACGAGCGCAGCAGCGAGGTGCGACCCGGTGACAAGGTCCGCGCCGGCGTCGCCATGCGCACGCTCGGTGACGACGTGCTCGTCCATCCGCTCGTGCTGCGGGAGATCTGCATCAATGGCGCGGTGCGCGCCCACGCGCTGTCCACGCGATGCATCGCCCGGCAGCGGATCGATGCCACGACGCAGTCGGTACACTCGTACTCGCTCGACGTGCTGCGCGACGAGCTGACGGCGAGCGTCCAGGGATGTGCAGCACCCGCTTCGTTCGAGGAGGGGGTCGAGGAGATGCGTGCCGCCCTTCAGGCCGACGCCGAGCAGGTGCTCGAGGTGCTCAACTTCGCGCGGATCGTCGGGTCGTTGGGGAGTTCGCCGGCGGCGCAGTTCGTCTACCGGAGCATCTCCCGTCTCCAGCGCCAGCTGGCGCAGGCGGGCGGGCGCGATCGAACCGCGTTCGCCTTCGGCAATGCGTTGACGGCGGCAGGTCGCGACGCCCCGCTCCCGGCGGCGCGCTGGGCACTCGAGGAGTACGGCGCCGCCGTCTTTGGCGCGTCGCGCGCGCCCACTGCTCCGCCAGTTGCAACGCTGCGCGGCCAGGCCCTCGCCGACCCGCGCAGTCGTTAGGGCGCCTCGCACGGCTCCCGTGGCGTGAGGAAGATCGCGCCTGCGCGCGAACCTCCTCCCCAGGCAGTAGGGCGCGCCCTTCCCTGCGGGCGATCGACCTGCGACGTATGCCGAACGAGCAATGGAACGTCGCTCTCGTCTCCGTTAGTCATGTGCCACGTCCTCAAGTGCCACGACTACCGGAGCGCGACATGATGAGATATTCGAACTTGCTGGCTGCCGTCGTTGCCGTTGCCTTCGCCGCACCGCTCGGTGCGCAGGAAGCGCGCGTGAACGCGTCGCAACCCGACCTCCCGCCGACCGTCATCCAGTCGACGACGGTGCCGTCCACTCCCTCGACATCGGCGAGCGTTGCCACGCCCGCCCCGCGCCCCGGTCCCACGATGGCAGCAAGCGTCGCGGGAATCCGTACCCAGTCGGCCGCGGCAGAGACCCCTGCACCGGTCGCGGTCGACCGCGTTGGGCGCAATCCCGCGTTGATGATCGTTGGTGGCGCGGCGCTGGTCGTGGGCGCCATCATCGGTGGCGATGCCGGAACGATCATCATGGTCGGCGGCGCGGTGACCGGACTCGTCGGGCTCTGGAATTTCCTGCGATAGCGCCAGGCACGACACCCGGCACCCGCGCGTCGCACGATCGGCCGGCGCGCTCCCGGGAAGATCAGCGGCGACGCATCCCGAGCGGAGATGCGTCGCCGCTTTGGCGTCGAGGGCGAGATCGCACTACCTCTCCGGAGAGATCGTGCCTCCTCCCGCGGCTTGCGGCTGACGGTGATACGCGACAACTCCCCTCATGGGCGATAGCGCGAGCATGACGGGATCCCTACCGTTCCCGACGTGAGATGACCGGCGTGGCGACGCCCTCCGTCTCGCGATGCGAACCGCACGGCACGTGCGCGCCTCACCGTTGCACCTGACATCCGGGTGCTCCGACCTCCCCTCAACCGTACTCCGCTCATGCGCCTCTCCCTCATCGCAGGCATCCTGCTGGTTCTCGCCGGAGGCTTCGTGCTGATCAACGGCGGCAGCTTCACGACCCGGCGCGATGTCCTCAAGGTCGGCGACATGAAGGTGTCGGCCGAAGAGCAGCACCCGATCCAACCGTGGCTTGCCGGCACGGCGATCGTCGCTGGCGTGGCACTCGTCGCCGCCGGCGCGCGGCGCCGCGCGTAGTCCGGTGCTTCCGATTCATTTCCCCTCACGCAACGGAGCCGTTCCCATGTTACAGACCATTGCGATTGTGCTGATCGTGCTGTGGGCGCTTGGACTCGTCGGTGGCTATGCGATCGGCGGCTTCATTCACCTCCTCCTCGTGATCGCGATCATCATGCTGGCCGTGCGCTTCTTCACCGGACGCTCAGTCACCTGACCCGCGGTGGGCGCGAGCGCGACGCACGCCAGCGTGTGTCCGCGCCCGCGCTCCACGCGGATGCACGTGCACTCCAGCACTCCAGAACCTGTACTTACCGAGGCAAGACCATGACTGATAGAGCGACTGCCGGGCGCAGCACCCGCGCAATGCACGGCGCACTCCTCCTGGCATTCACGCTGTCGAGCGTTGGCTGCGCATCGATGAACCGCAAGGAGAAGGGCGCGGTCATCGGTGCGGCGACTGGCGCTGCCGTCGGTGGCGTGATCGGCAACAACACGGGCTCCACCGCGCGCGGCGCCATCATCGGCGCCGGCGGCGGCGGCGCGGCGGGCGCCATCATCGGACACCAGATGGACCAGCAGGCGAAGGAACTCAAGGTCCAGATCCCGGGCGCCGTCGTCGAGCGCGTGGGCGAGGGGATCCAGGTGACCTTCGCGTCGGGGCTGCTCTTCGACTTCGACTCGGACATGATCCGCGCCGACGCGGCGCAGAACCTGACCGAGCTCGCCAAGAGCCTGCAGAAGTATCCGAACACCGATGTCCTCATCGTCGGGCACACCGACGCCCTGGGGAGCGCCGAGTACAACCAGGCGCTGAGCACGCGTCGCGCGGAATCGGCGGCGCGCTACCTCGAGACCCAGGGGGTCGCCATGTCGCGCTCTCGCGTCTCCGGCAGGGGAGAGTTGGAGCCGCTGGCCACCAACGAAACCGAGGCCGGACGTCAGCTCAACCGCCGGATCGAGGTCGCGATCTACGCCAACAAGCAGGCCCGTACGGCGACGCCGTAACGCGCCAGCAGGGAGCGCATTCGGCATCATCGAGGCGCCTCCCGACGAATCACACCCATTGCCGCGCGTAGCGGCGACGAACACCATCGCCGCGCACACCGGCGACGGACACCATCGCCGCGTAACGCGGCGAGGAGCATCATCGCAGCGGGAGGGCGCGGGCCGGCGTCCTCCCGCTGTGCATTTGGGGAGTGGCGCCGCGCGCCCGCGGGCGCGATCGGCGGCGACGCGCTCCACCCGCCCTCGTCCGGGAGAGGCATGAGCGGCGGCGCCCGACTAGAATGGAAGAAGCGCGATTCGCGCGCTTTCGCGATTCGCTCGCCCGTCCCTCTCCCCTCGAATGGCACTTTCGGCAGCGTGTCCGTCAGCGGGAAACCGATGACGCCCCCCTCCCCCTCCCCCTCGCCCTCCCGTTCTCCGTCGCCGTCCTCGTCTTCGATCTGGCAGCGCATCCTGCGCCTGCGCTCCGACCTGCTGGAGAGCCCGTCGCCGCGCCTGGCCGACGAGAGCACGTGGTACACGGAGCACACGGCGCTCCTCATCAGCACCCTCAAGTGGTCCCTGCTGGGGGCGGCGGCGGGGCTCTGCGTCGGGCTGGGGACGCGCGGATTCCTCTGGACACTCGCCTGGGCGCCGCGCGCCGTCGCCTCCGTCACGCACAACGCCTTCCCGGTCTTCTGGCTCCTTCCGCTCGCCCTCCCGCTGAGCGTCTGGCTCATCCACACCTTCGCCCCCGAGGCACGTGGGCACGGGACCGAGGCGGTGATTTCCGCGGTGCACCAGCGATCGGGGCGGGTGGACTGGATGATCGCCCCGATCAAGCTCGCGGCCACCGTGCTGACGCTCGCCGTCGGCGGCTCGGTGGGGAAGGAAGGGCCGGCGGCGCAGATCGGCGCCGCGATCACGAGCCTGTTCGCCGACATCCTGCGGCTGGTCGATGAAGACCGTCGCCGCCTGGTCATCTGCGGGATCAGCGCCGGATTCGCCGCGGTGTTCGGCACGCCGGTGTCGGGGGCGCTGTTCGGGGTGGAGGTGCTGTATCTCGGGCGGCTCGACTACACGGTGATCTTTCCCGCGTTGGTCGCGGGGATCGTCGGCCACCTCGCCTGCGGCGTCGCTCCACCCTTTCCGCTCCTGCACGATGCCTTTGGACAGGCGGGGCAGGTACGCATCATCCTCACCTCGATCGCGTCGGGGGCGATGTTCGGGCTCGTCGCCCTCCTCCTCATCGAGACGCTCCGGTTCCTCGAGCACGGCATCGCCCGGCTCCGGGCGAACCGCTACCTCGTGGCAGCTGGCGGAGGCCTGTTCCTGGTGGCGCTCTATGCGATCGCCGGCGACCAGTATGGCGGGCTCGGGGTGGACACGATCAACGGCGTGCTGTCGGGGACGATGGTGATCAGCGTCGCCGCGTTCCTCTTCAAGATCATCGCGACCGCGGTGACGCTGGAGACCGGGGGGAGCGGGGGGATCATCACGCCGGTCTTCTTCATCGGTGCCACGAGCGGCGCGCTGCTGGCGCGACTGTTCGGCGTTCCGTCGGGATTGCTCGCGGCGTTCGGGATCGTGTCGGTACTCGCCGCGGCGGCCAACACCCCGCTTGCTGCCGCCGTCATGGCGATCGAGGTCCTCCCCGCGCACGAAGGGGTCTACGCGGCGCTTGCAGCGGCGACCGCCTTCCTGATGGTGGGGCACCGGAGCGTGTACGCGAGCCAGAAGCTCGGCTTCTCGAAATCGGGGGGGCTGGATCTGCCGCTCGGCGGAACGATCGGCGAGATCGACCGCGCGTCGCTCCGCATCCGGAAGGGGAGCTTCACCGAGCGCGTGCACGGGCTTGGGCGTGGGTGGATCGACCCGACCGATCCCCCCGCGGGAACGCCGTAGGCGCCTGCACCTCCTGACAACCTCACTGGGCGCCCGTTGCGCTGCCTGACGACATGACCGAACTCCCGAAATCGCGCCACATCGACCTGCGCTTTCTCGAAGGGCCGCGCTCGCGCTGGTCGGAGCTGGTGAGCGTGCTGAGCATCGCCCGCGAGTTCATCGAGGGATTCCGCCGGCTGCACTTCGTTGGACCATGCGTGACGTTCTTCGGGAGCGCGCGCTTCAAGGAGGACCACCCGTACTATGCCGCCGCCCGCGAGCTGGCGTCGCGCATCGGGAGTGTAGGGTTCACCATCATGACCGGCGGCGGGCCCGGGATCATGGAGGCGGCGAATCGCGGCGCGCGCGAGATCGGCGCGCGCAGCGTCGGCTGCAACATCCGGCTCCCGCACGAGCAGGCGCCGAATCCCTATCTCGACATCAGCCTGACGTTCGAGCGCTTCTTCGTCCGAAAGGTGCTGCTCATCAAGTACAGCGTTGCCTACGTGGTGATGCCCGGTGGTGCCGGCACCGTCGACGAATTGTTCGAGACGATCACCCTCATCCAGACCGGGAAGCTGCGCGACTTCCCGATCCTGCTCTACGGCAAGGAGTACTGGGCTCCGATGCTCGCGCAGATCGACCGGATGGTCGCCGAGGGGACGATCGGGGCGAAGGAGCTCGCCTTCGTGTACGTGGCCGACAGCGTGGACGAAGCGACGACACTCCTGCAGCAGCAGCTCGTCTCGCTCTGGCAGCAGCTCGGCAAGCGGCGCGACACGCCGAAGTGGTGGTTCCTCGAGCGCGCGGTGGCGGCACCTCCAGCGGCACGCTGACGTGCGAGTACGCGCACGCGCGCAAAGAGCAGCGCGCCAAGGCGCCGAGGGCGCCGACGGCGCGGTGCGCGACACGCCGCGCGCGGCGACGGGGCGTTAGGCTACGACGCCGCCTCGTCGAACCCGACGACGACGGCGTCGATCCCCGGCCAGGCATCGGGGCTGTAGCGGGCGAGGGTGCGCAGGTAGCGCATCCCGTCCTCGCCGTGCCGTTCACGCACGGCGGCCGCCGCGCTCGGGATGACGGCGGCGTCGGCGAACGGCGGTTCGAGCGACTCCGGCATCACCCCTCCCTCGTGCGCCACGCCCGCCGCATCGAGGAAGGTGATCTGGATGGCCGGCTCGAGCTGCACGTAGAGAAGGTGCAGCAGGTCCAGCTCGTCTTCTGGCAATTCCGCTTTGGAGCGCACGACCTCGCGGGCCAACCGCTCCGCCGGCCACGTTTGCAGCGTGACCGCGCGAAAGCCCCCGGCCTTTCGGGTGAGGAGACGTTGCACGAAGCGCGCGCGCGTCTCGCGGCTCAACTGGATGGCATGGAGTACCAGCGCCACGCGCTGATCGGGCGAGAGACTGCGATAGGGCGACTGCTTCGACATTGCGGACGAGAATCGGAGATGGAGGCGTAGCTCGCGCTGGATGCGCACGGCTGGAGTGTAGCAGCATCGCGCGTCGACGTGAACATGCGTCAAACGCGACGACTCCAGCGATCGTTCGCAGCAGCGGCAACTCGATCGGCGTAGTGGAATTCGAGCGCTCGATGCTGCGGCGCTCGCTGCGGCGTTCGGTGCGGCGCTCGGTGCGGCGCGCGCGCCCACCGTTCTCGCACCTTGCGTCTCGCGCGACAGCTGCGCAGTCTCGCCGCGTTCCCGCTCTCCTTCGCTCCCGAACTCACTCCCGCACTGGCGCTCTTCCGCACTCGCGGTCGGCGCTCTTCCGCACTCGCGGTCGGGCGCTCTTCCGGACTCCCGCTCGGGCGCTTTTCTGCATCCCCGCTTTCACTTTCTGCCCCATGCATCGTCTCCCGGTCGCCTCGATCGTCATCGCCGCCGCCCTGCTCGCTTCGCCGCTTCGCGCCCAGGTCGCCCCGCCTGACGATCCGGCCGCCGTTGCGATCGGCGCCTGGATTGCCGTGCTCGCCCCGCCGGGCGCCGATGAGGAGAGCGCCGCCCGACTGGCCAAGGCACTTCCGGGGTGGAGTGTCGACCGGTTCGGGAACGCGGTGCGAACGTTGGGAAGCGGGACACCACGGCGGGTGGTGGCGTGCGGTCTCGACGTTCCCGCGTACGTGGTCAGCCAGATCACGAGCGACGGCTACCTGCGCGTGCGACGCGCGGGGAATGCACCGCATCCGCTGTGGGACCAGTTCCACGAGGCGCAGCGCGTCGCGGTGATCACGGCGCGCGGAGCGCGCGCGGGCGTGGTTGCGGTGGCCAACGGGCACTTCACGCAGCAGCATCGCGCCGACACGGTCGCGAGCACGATGGACGACCTGTGGGTCGACGTGGGCGCCAGCACCGCCGCCGAGGTGCGTGCGGCGGGGATTGCGCTCCTCGACCCGCTCACGATCGATCGCCCGGCGTGGAGCTTCGGACGCTTTGCCGCGGGTGCTGGTGCGGGCGCGCGCGCCGGCTGCGCCGCCCTCGCCTCGCTGGTGTACGGCCAGGTGCAAGACGGGGCGACGATGCTCGTCGTGAGCAGCGGACGGAGTTACGGGTGGCTCGGGCTCTCTCGCCTGATGGCTTCGTTAGGCACGGTCGCCTCGCTCACGCTCCTCGAGGACGGCGTGCGCGGGAGCTCGGGCCCGTTCGAGTCGGCCGACGCGCTCGGCAACCGTCGCGCCGCACTCGCCCGTACCACCGAGGCGCAGCAGGTGCGCGTGCTCGCCCCGCGCGTGCGCTACGCGGGGAGCCTCGTCGAGACGATCGATGCCGATGACGCCCGCGCGCTGCGCCGCGAAGTGGCGCGCGTGGCCGGCGTGCAACTCGCCGACGACGCCGGATGGGTCGCACCGCCCCTCGCGCGCGCAGCGGTGCTCGCGCCGCGCGCCGGCACGCAGGGAGCGATCGAGCGGCAATGGATGGCGCTCGCCGACCTTCCGGGCGTGAGCGGGCACGAGGAACCGGTGCGCCGCGCGGTGCTCGCCGCGCTGCCGGCCTGGGCTCGCAAGCGCGCCGTCGTCGATTCGATGGGCAACATCATCCTCGCGATGGGACCACCGCGCGACACCGTCGCCTTCCTCGCGCACATGGACGAGGTGGGCTTCGAGGTCGCGTCGATCCTCCCCGACGGACGCGTGACGTTGCGCAGCCGAGGCGGCGCAGTGCTCCCCTCATGGGAGGGGGTGCCGGCGCTCCTCCACTTCGACGACGTATCGGGGACGGCGACGCCACCGCTCCGCGGTGTCTTCGTGCCGCGCGACTCCGGTCGCACGCGCTCCCCCGCTTCCCTCACCGCCTGGTTCGGGATGGACGGCGTGCAGCTGGCGGCGCTCGGCGTACACGCCGGGATGAGCCTCACGGCCTACAAACGCGCAGACCGGTTGCTCGGCACGCGCATCACCGGGCGCGCGAGCGACGACCGTACCGGGAGCACCACGCTCCTCATGGCGCTCGGGCAGATCGACGAGGCATCGCTCACCCACGCGGTCCTGTTCGTCTGGACGGTGCAGGAGGAGGGAGGGCTCAACGGCGCGCGTTACTTCGGCGACCGCTACGGACGCTCGATCCAGCGCGTCTACAGCATCGACACGTTTGTCTCGAGCGAGACGCCCAAGGAGTCGCCGCACTTCGCCTTCACGCCGTTAGGCAGCGGCCCGGTGCTCCGCGGCCTGGACAACAGCAGCCTCGTACCGCGCGACGAGCGCGAGCGGATCATCGGCATTGCCAAGGCGCAGGGAATTCCGCTGCAGGTCGGGACGACGTTCGGCGGGACGGACGGATCGGCGATCCAGCAGTGGGGACCACCGAACATCGGGCTGTCTTGGCCGGGGCGGTATTCGCATGGGCCGGCGGAGGTGCTCGACCTTCGCGATGTCGACAATCTCGTGCGCCTGGTGGTGGCGGTGGCGCGGGCGAAGTAGGGCGCGCCGAGCACCGGAGTCGCGGCTCATCCCGCCCTCACTCCCCCACGGGCGCGCACGCGCACAGATTGCGCTTCCCGCCCACTCTCCCACCCGCTCATTCGCGACCCGATCCGCAGGAGCTCGTCCGTGCTGCGCTACTCCGCTCTCCTTCTCCTCCTCGGCTGCGCGTCGTCGCAGATGGCTTCCACCAACAGCGCGCCGGACGCGAGCGCGTCGGGGGTACGAATCCCGGCCGCAGGAGCGGTGTGGCCCGACGAAGGGCCCGCGACATGGCCCGCACGCCCCACACGCTCCGACATCACCGCGAACGACCTGCGAAGCCGACTCTACGCCTTTGCTCACGACTCCATGGAGGGGCGGCGGATCGGAGAGCCCGGCAACTACAAGGGGACGGCGTGGATCGCTGCGGAGTTCAAACGACTCGGCCTCAAGCCCGCGGGCGAGAACGGGACATACTTTCAGGACCTTCCGTTTGGCCCGATCGGGATCGAGGTGGCCTCGGCCAGCCTGACGAGTGGCGGCTCCGCGTTGAGCGTGCGAAACGACTGGGTTCCGATCTCGCCGGCGATGGGGGGCGGGCTCGGGGGATCGGCGCAGTTCAACGATGCGCAGACCGTCTTCGCCGGACGCTGGGGAGATTCGACGGCGCTCGATCCTGCGGTCTTCCGCGGGAAGGTGGCCGTCTTCGTCGCGTCGTCTGACTCGCCGGGAGCGGAGCAGGCGCCGCGCCCCGCACCGGTCCTCATGCGCTGCGATTCGTTCCCCGACATGTTCGGCGCCGCCGCCGCGGCGAATGTCGAGGCGGAGCGGCGCGCCGGTCGTCTTCCGACCCCGCCGCGCGGTGCCTTCGGCCCGCAGACGTCGCGCGACGCCCGCGCGCAGGCGGCGGGTGCGGTTGGCGTGCTCCTGGTCTCGAACACACCGCTCTCGCCTAACGCCGCGGCGCAGGCTTTTGCCCAGCGGATGACGATGCAGCCATCGTCGTCAGGATCGGCGCGCGACATCGGCGGCGCGCTGGTGGCGCCCGGTGTCGCGAACCGTCTCTTCGGGCGCCCGGCGAGTGGTCTCACCGTCGGGACGACGGGGCAGCCGGTGAGCGGGCGATGGACCTACGCGTGGAAGAAGTCGGCGACGCCAGCGCGGAACGTGATCGCGATCCTCCCCGGCTCTGACCCGTCGCGCGCCGCCGAGTACGTCCTCGTGGGGGCGCATAACGATCACGTGGGGATCAACAGCACCGTGGTCGACCACGACTCGCTGCGCGCGGTGAACACGGTGACGCGCCGGCAGGGGGCGAACGATCCGGCGTGCCGCCCTACGGCCCAGCAGCAGCACGCGATCGATTCGCTCATCGCCCGGGCGCGCAGCATCCGCCCACCGCGCCGCGACTCGATCATGAATGGCGCCGACGACGACGGCTCGGGAACGGTGGTGATGATGGAGATCGCCGAGAAGTTCGCGTCGGAGAAGCCGGCGCGTTCGATCATCTTCATCTCGCACCAGGGAGAAGAAGGAGGGCTGCTCGGCTCTCGCTGGTTTGTCGACCACCCCACCGTGCCGCTCAACCAGATCGTGGCAGCGCACAACATGGACATGGTCGGCAAGGGGCGCGTGGAGCAGGT
Source organism: uncultured Gemmatimonadaceae bacterium (assembly GCA_964637355.1). GTDB lineage: Bacteria > Gemmatimonadota > Gemmatimonadetes > Gemmatimonadales > Gemmatimonadaceae > SCN-70-22. Next base: position 45,867 of record CAZWVG010000005.1, on the reverse strand, counting down.
CAAGTTCGGCGGCCCGGCGTCGGTGCAGATGCTCGGCGCTCGCCGACTCTCGCGCGAGTTCGGCGACATCATCGACTCGGTGAATGCGACACGCCAGGAAGTGATGGCGATCGACAAGTCATGGGAGGTGAAGGCCAACCCCCTCAATCGCTTCTGCCGCAGCGACCAGGTGAACTACGTCCGCAAGGACATCCCGGTCACCTATTTCTCGCTCGGGTATGCGCAGGACTACCACCAGCAGACCGACGAGCCGCAGTACATCGACTACGAGCACGCAGCGCGCGTGGGGCGCTTCATCCACGACGTGATGTGGGCGATCTCGGAGCGGAAGGACCGTCCGGCGATTGCGGGGGCGGATCCGGACTTTCCGAACTGCAGATAGGGCAGAAGACGAGTTTTCTGAAGACGAGAAGACGAGAGGTCGGGGGCGCGATGGGAGCGATCGCGCCGCCTTAGGCGGCGCACTCCCGTCTCCCGTCCCCCGTCTCCCGTCCCGCTCCGTTCCCCTTCCGCTCCACGGTCGCTCGGCGTAACTCAGGGTCGTCTCCCACCCTCGCGTCATGCACCGTCACTCGCTCCGCTCGTTCGCGCTGCTCGTCGCGTTCGCAACTGCCACAGGCTGCGGTGGAGGCGGCGATAAGGGGAGCGCAGGCTCGGCGACCACCACTCCGGTCGTCCGCGATGCTCGCATCGGGACGGCAGCGCCGAGCAACGCGAGTGGACAGTGGGTCATGCCCGCGGGGGACTACGCCAACTCGCGCTACTCCGACCTCGCCGACATCAACGCATCCAACGTCGCAGGGCTCAAGGCGGCGTGGACGTTTTCCACCGGCGTGCTGCGCGGGCATGAGGGGCAGCCGCTGGTCATCGACAACACGATGTACCTGGTCACGCCGTACCCGAACGTGGCGTATGCGCTCGACCTCACGCAGCCGGGCTTCCCGCTCAAGTGGAAGTTCCGTCCGGAGAACGACGAGCGCGCCACCGGCAAGGCGTGTTGCGACCTGGTGAATCGCGGCGCGTCGTTCGCCGACGGAATGCTGGTCTACAACCTCCTTGACGGGCACACCGTCGCGGTCGATGCGGCCACCGGCGAGCAGCGCTGGCGCACCAAGGTCGTCGACGTTGCTACTGGCGAGACGATCACGATGGCGCCGATCATCGTGAAGGACATGGTGATCGTCGGCTCGTCAGGCGGTGAGATGGGGGTGCGCGGCTTCCTCGCCGCGCTCGACCTCAAGACCGGCGCGGAGCGGTGGCGTGCGTACAACATCGGCCCCGATGCCGACGTGAAGATCACCTCGCGCTTCGCCCCCTACTACGCGCAGGACAAGGGGACCGACCTTGGCGCCAGTTCGTGGCCCGGCGATGCCTGGAAGCGAGGGGGCGCAGCGTCGTGGGGATGGGTGTCGTACGACCCGGAGCTCAACCTGCTCTACTACGGCACCAGCAATCCGGGGCCGTGGAACCAGGACCAGCGCCCCGGCGACAACAAGTGGTCGTGTGCGATCCTCGCGCGCGACGCCGACACCGGTGAGTTGCGCTGGGTCTATCAGCTCACTCCGCACGACCTGTGGGACTACGACGGCGTGAACGAGAACATCCTCGTCGACATGCCGGTCAAGGGGACGATGCGGAAGGTACTGGTGCACTTCGACCGCAACGCCTTCGCCTACACGATCGACCGCGCCACCGGCGAGGTGCTCCTCGCCGAGCCGTTCGCGCCGATGAACTGGTCGTCCGGCGTCGATCTCGAGACGGGGCGCCCGACGGTCAATCCGGCAAAAGCGACAAAGCAGGACGTGCTGGTCGAGGACATCTGCCCGTCGCTCGAGGGAGGGAAGAACCAGCAGCCGGCCGCCTTCTCGCCGCAGACCGGGCTCTTCTACGTCCCGACCAACAACCTGTGCATGGACTACAAGGGGCGTGCAGTGAAGTACTATCCCGGTACCCCCTACATCGGCGCAGATGCCCCGGAGAAGGGGGGGCCGGGGGGGTACAAGGGAGAGTTCATCGCCTGGGACGCGAGCAGCGGGAAGAAGATCTGGGGAATCCAGGAGCCCTTCCCCGTCTGGGGCGGGGCGATGGTGACGGCCGGAAACGTCGTGTTCTACGGGACGCTCGACGGCTGGTTCAAGGCGGCGAACGCCACGACGGGCGCCGAGCTGTGGAAGTTCAAGGTGGGATCGGGGGTGGTGGGAAACCCCGTCACGTATCGCGGCCCGGATGGAAAACAGTACGTGGCGATCTATGCCGGCGTGGGTGGCGACATGGGGGCGCTGATCGCCGGCGACGTGGCCTCGAACCTCCCGCACGACGTGCGCGAGCGCGGAACCACGCTCCCCGACCTGGCGCGCTACACGAGCTGGGGCGGAATGCTCTTCGTCTTTGCCCTGTGAGGATGCGATGACACGTCCGCTCTCCCTCCTCGCACTCGCCGCGGCATTCGGCATCGGCGCCGCGGGCTCGGCGACGCGCGCGCGCTTCGAGCGCTCGGCCGCACGGAGCGACGCATCGCCCGCGGCCAGGCTCGCCGTACGCGACAGCCGCACGCCACAATCCACGCCCGGTGCGTCGACCGCCGCGACGCCGCCCTCGCCGCAGGTCGCGCTCGGCGAGAAGCTCTTCGTCAGCTACAACTGCGGCGACTGCCATGGCGCCGCCGGCGCCGGCGCGATGGCGCCGAGCCTCCAGGACAACCGCTGGCACTACGGCGGAACGCAGGACGAGGTCTTCCGGTCGATCGCCGAGGGGCGCCCCGGGGGGATGCCCACGTGGGGGGCGATCATCCCGGGACAGGAGATGATCGCCCTCGCCGCCTACGTGCTTTCGTTAGGCGAGGGGAAGGACCTCACCACCGAGAACTTCACCGGGCAAACCGTCGAGCGATCCGGGCGCTGACGGCCGCGGGCGCCGTACAAGGCGCCCGGCACTCGTCGACTCACGCGCGGCACGCACGCAACGCGCGTGCGCATCAGGAGCGTGCACGGGCGCCCGCATCGCGCGCGCGCGCCGGGCGATCAGTGCGCGTCCATCATCGCTTCGGGGGCGGCCGCGGGGGCCTTGCCGAGGAGGAGGATCGACGGCGCCACGATCACGAAGACCGCGAGCACGAAGATCCACGCGTCGTTGTAACTGAGCATCGTCGACTGCCGTTGCAGCTGTCCGTTGAGTGCGGCGAGCGCGGCGCTCTTGGCGTGGAGCGCATCCATCCCCTTGGCGAGAAATCCGCGGGTGAGCATCTGGAGGCGCTGGTCGGTGAGCGGATCTCCCTGCACCACCGACGCCGCCAGGTCGACCCGGTGCGTCTGCGCCATCACGTTGACCCGGTTGGCGAGCACGGCGATCCCGAAGGCTCCCCCTAACTGGCGAGAGAGATTGATGAGTCCCGACGCCTGCTGTGCCTCGGACGGCTTGATGCTGCGGTACGCGGCGGCGTTGATGGGCACAAAGAGCAACCCGAGCCCGAAGCCGCGCACGAGGAGCGCCAGGCGCACGTCGCCCTCGCCGGCGTCGGTCGTCAGGTGCCCCATGATGTACATCGACACCGCGAAGAGGATCACGCCGCAGGCAATGAGCAAGCGCGGGTCGGCCTTGGGGACCTTTCCGTTGAGGAGCGCCCCGCAGAAGAGCGCACTGATCCCGGTCGCGATCCCGCCGGGGAGCATCACCAGCCCGGTCTCGGTCGGCGTGAAGTGGAGGATCCCCTGCGCGAAGAGCGGGAAGAGGAACACGCCGCCGTAGAGCCCGAAGCCCAACGCTACAAAGAGAAAGAGCGAGGCCGAGAGCGTGCGGTTCTTGAGCACGCGGAAGTTCACCACCGGGTGCGTGTTCCTCGGGTGCAATTCCCACCAGAGCATCGCCGCCAGCGACGTAACCGAGAGGATCGCCATGCGCACGATGAGCGCATCGTCGAACCAGTCCTTGGCATTCCCTTCCTCGAGCACGTACTGCATCCCGCCGACACCAATCGTCAGCAGCGCGATGCCTAACCAGTCGACGGCGCCGGTATGCGCCTGCTGGTCCGGCGGGTCGCGGAGGAAGCCGTTGACCAGGATCGTCGAGACGATCCCGATCGGGACGTTGATGAAGAAGCACCAGTGCCAGGCGTAGTTGTCGGTGATCCACCCGCCGAGCGTCGGACCGAGCGTCGGCGCCACGATCACGCCGAGCATGAAGACCGCCTGCACCAACCCCTGCTCCTCGAGCGGGAAGATCTGCCGGAGCGTCGCTTGCGCGGTGGAGAGGAGCGCCGCGCCCCCCGCACCCTGGATGATGCGCCAGAAGACCAGCTCGATCAGCGAGTTGGACGTCCCGCAGAAGAACGAGGCGACGATGAAGACCGCGATCGACGCCGTGAGGTAGCGACGCCGCCCGAAGCGCGCCGCGAAGAACGCCGTCATCGGGAGGAAGATGACGTTGGCCAGGATGTAGCCGGTGGAGACCCAGCCGATCTCCTCCTGCGTGGCGCCGAGGTTTCCCGCCATCTGCGGGAGCGCCACGTTCACGATGGTGGTGTCGAGCACCTCCATGATCGCCGCGGTGATGAGCCCCGCGAGGATGAGCCAGCGATAGCGCCTAACGAACGCCGCCGCGTCACGGGCGCGCTGTGCGCGCCCTTCGGCGTCCCCGGAGATGTGCGGCGCCGGGAGAGCATGTGCAGCAGGTGATGTCATGGTGACGAAAAGTAAGCGACCGCGCGTCGCGCGGAGGCTAGCGCTGGGCGCCTCGCTCGTACACCGTCTTCCCGCCGACGACTGTTCGCAGAACCTTAGCGTCGCGTATCGTCTCGGGAGGGATCGCCGTGATGTCGCGATCGAGGATCACGAAATCGGCGAGCTTTCCGGCCTGCAGCACGCCGAGCTCGTTTTCGGTGAAGCCGGCGAACGAACTTCCCGCGGTGTAGGCGCGAAGCGCCTCGTCGACCGTGATCTTCTGCTCCGGCACCCACCCACCGGGCTGCTTCTCGTCGAGCGTGCGGCGCGTGACCGCGGCGTAGATCCCCTCGAGTGGTGTTGGCGGAGCCACGAACCAGTCGGAGCCGAAGGCGAGCGTCACCTTGTGGTCGAGGAAGGTCCGGAATGCGTACGTCCCCTTCGCACGCTCCGGCCCGATCACGCGATCGGCCCACCGTCCGTCGTCGATCGCGTGGTACGGCTGCATCGACGGAATCACGCCTAGCTGGGCAAAGCGGGCGAAGTCCTCGGGCGCGATGTGCTGGGCGTGCTCCACGCGGAACCGGCGGTCGCGCGCGCCGTTCTCCTGCTCCACACGCGCGAAGATGTCGAGGATCGTCGCGTTCGCGCGGTCGCCGATGGCGTGCACGAAGACCTGCAGCCCCGCCTTGTCGGCGCCGGAAATCCACGTGTAGAGGTCCTCGGGAGTGTTGACGAAGAATCCCGAGTCGCGCGGCGCGTCGGTGAACGGCGCCTTCATCGCCGCAGTGTGCGAGCCGAGCGAGCCGTCGACGAAGCCCTTGAGCGCCCCGATGCGCAGCCACTCGTCGCCACGCCCGCGCGCCGCGATCGTGTCGCGCAACTTCTCCCACGTGCTGAGCGGGACGGCCGAGTAGATGCGCGTCGTCAGGCGCCCCGCCGCGTGCGCCCGCTGGAAGACGATGAGGTCGTTCCACGAGCCGATCTTCGCGTTCGCGCTCCCCACGTTATGCACCGAGGTCACGCCGTTGGATGCGACGTAGTGCATGGCCGAGTCGAGCGCCGCGTCTTCCTGTGCGGGCGTGGGATCGGGGACGTGGCGATCGACGAGGTCCATCGCGTTGTCCTTGAACACGCCCGCCGGCTCTCCCGCGGCGTCGCGGATGATCGTCCCCCCCTCGACGTCTCCCGTTTCGCGCGTGATTCCGGCCGCCTTCATCGCCGCGCTGTTCGCCAGCTGCATGTGCCCGTCGAGGCGATTCACCCAGACGGGGTTGTCGGGCGTGACCGAGTCGATCCAGGCGCGCGTGGGGAGCGTCCCCCCCCACAGCTCATGATCCCAGTCGCCCCCGGTGATCCACGTCCCCTTGGGAACGGTGGCGGCAAACGCCTTGATGCGGGCGATGAACTCCTCGGGCGTTCTGGCATCGCGCAGTTGGACCGACGAGAGGCGGAAGCCCCCGTCGATGAAGTGCACATGCGCGTCGATGAATCCCGGGACGACCATCTGTCCCTTGGCATCGATCGGCGTCACGTCGCGCGCGAGCTTTCGGATTTCCGCGCTCGACCCGACCGCCGCGATCCGATCCCCCCGCACCGCAATCGCGTCTGCCCACGGCCGGCGCGCGTCGCCGGTCCAGACGCGCGCATTCACAACTGCAAGGGTGATAGGCGCGTCCTTCACGGAGCAGGCGGGGAGGGTGAGGAGCAGTGCGAGCGCGGGAAGTCGCATCTGGACGGGAGACGGGAGACGGGGGACGGGAGTGCCGCCGCGCTACGCGCGGCGGCGGGCGGGAGGTGCGGTGGGTCGGGCGCGATCAAGGACCTGCTTCCAACAACGCGAGCGGCTATGCCGCTCGCACCCCCGTCCCCCGTCCCCCGTCCCCCGTCCGCCTGCCCTACCTCCGCTCCATCGCGTCCCGCACATCAAGCAGAATCTCGAAATACAGCTGCTCTCGCCGATACGCGAAATCGAGCGAGGCCATCTGCGAATCGTCGCCACTGGCCTTGGCGCGTTCGAACGCCTCGCGGTACATGTCGTCGAGGTTGGCCAGGATGCGTTCGCGGGAGCGGGACATGCGGGTTCTCTCTATGGCTCTGGAGGTGAGACGGGGCGCTTCGTCGAACGCCGGCGCGCGACGCGCCGCATCGCTCGATTCGATCGCATCGAGGACGTACTTCTTCGCCGCCCCCATGAAAAGGCGACGCGGATTGAGCGGATCGGGCATGAAGTGGTCGACACGGACAAGCGCGCGCTACAGTGGCGCGCCCCCAAGCTAGCGCCCCAAGAACCCTCGCGCGACGACTCCGCGCCCTTCACTCGATCTTATCACGGCTCCTCTCGTCTTCTCGTCTTCTCGTCTTCTGAAAACTCAAAAAACACGTGCTCCTGAACCACGCGCCCCTGTTTGAGATGCTCCACCACGATGCGCTCCAGCAGCGCCGGCGTCACCCCGTGATACCAGATCCCCTCGGGATACACGCAGACGATCGGGCCGCCGGCGCACACCCCGAGGCACGGCGCCTCGCTCCGCTTGACCCGCGTGGGACCGAAGAGGAGATCCTCGCGCTGCAGCAGCGCCGCCAGCTGCGAGTAGAGCGCCCGCCCCTGTCGGCTCGGCGAGCAGAAGCTCCCCGTGCACACCAGCACATGACGCGAATAGCGCTCCATGACCGGGAGCGGCAACGACGACCGGGGTGGCGTGCTCATCGCACCAGCGCCAGCACGATCTCCGCCACGATCAGCACCACGATCGCCACTTCCAGCGCCTCCGCGCGCGCCGCCTGCGCCTCCGCGTTGAGCATCCCGTACGTCTCGCGCACCAACTCGAGCTTGCGATCGACCCCCGTTCGCCACTGCTCGCCGCGAAAGATGTCGAGCGCCGCGGAGTAGATGCGCGCCAGATAGACGTCGTCGGTGACCTTGAGCGAGTTCTCGACGCGTTCCACCAGCTCCGACGAATCGGCATACAGGCGCTGCATGTCCCCCAACAATCCGGAGTACCGCCGGGAGAAGAGGCGCAGCGACGTCCCGCGCGCCGCCTCGATACGGTCGTACAGCTTGGGGATCTCGGCGTCGAGGATCGCGTCGTAGTAGCGCAACTCCAGCAATTGCGCGTTGGCGAATTCGAGGATGTACTCCACGTCGTTCGCCCCGTCGGCGGGATCCATCACCAGCGCGTTGTCCCAGGTGAGGAGCGCGAGGTCGTCGTGGTAGTACGAGTGGCGGTGGTGCAGCAGGTCCTCGCGCGCGCGCGCCGAGAGTGCGCGGCGTTCGTTGAGGAGGAGCGGCGCCACGTCGACGCCGCGCAGGAGCGCTTCACTCGTCAGGCGGTTCCCCTCCGCGTCGTGCACCTCGCGCAGTCGAAAGACGACGTAGTCCTCGCGCACGTGGGCGCGATGCGGGCGCTCGATCGCCGGCGTAATGCGCTCGAAGAGGAGCCGGGCGTGATGCTCGAGCAACTCGGGGATCGACGTATCGGCGTCGATGGCGTTGCCGAACGACGCGAAGTCCTCCCACGCCATCTCCTCCGGCGCGTGCACGCGCGCGCATAACGAGACGACGCCGAAGTCGAAGAGGCGCGCCGAGACCTCGGCATCCATCGCCTGTGACCCGATCGTGACGCGCTCGCCGCCGAGGATGACGGCAATCGGCGGGTTGGCGATCTGCAGCGACGACGCCTCGCCGCGCACCGGGCGCACGCGCTCTGGCGCGCTCGCCGCGAGCACGTCGAGCGCGCGGTCGAGCGAGATGGAGTAGCCCACGTCCAGGAGGCGATACGCGTGCGCCGCACCGTGCAGGACGGTGGTCATGCGACGCGCCGAAGCGGATCAATCCTCATCGACGAGCTTGTTGTCGCCGGGCGGGGCGATGTAGCGAAGGTGATCCACGACCTCGCCACGCACGAGATGTTGCTCGACTATAGCGCGTCCCCCTGCCTCGTCGACCGCGCCGTACCAGACGTCCTCGGGATAGACCACGACCATCGGGCCGTGCCCGCACTGGTTCATGCACCCCGCCTTGTTCACCCGAATGCTCCCGGCGAGCCCAGCGTCGCGCACGGCGCCCTTCATCGAGCGAAAAAGCTCCTCGCTCCCAGCCTTGACGCACGTCTTCCCGATCGAACAGACGAAGACGTGCCGAGTGTATTGCCCCATGCAGGGAAGCTACGGCGCGCCCCTCTCACTCCCAAGGGGAATTGCGGAGACGGCGCACGGGACGTAGGGATTGCAGTTGGCCTGGGACTCGAGCGGCGGGGAACAACGCATGCGAGAATCGGAGGACCTGGAGAAGCCATCGGTGGAGGGCGACGGGGTAGCGCACCCGCCCGGATCGCGCCGCGAATCGCTCGCGATCACGCTCGGCTTTGCGATGGCGATGGCGCTCGGCTACGTCCTCGAGGTGGCGTGGAAGCGTGCGGTCGTACATGGATTCGCATCGGCGAGCCGCGACGTCATCTGGATGGCTCCGCTGAGCGCGGGGATCTATGCGGCACTGTTTCTCGCGCCGTTGTGGCTGGCGGCCCCGCTCCTCCCGCGCCCCACGGCGCGCGCCACTGCGGCCTTCGGCGCCGCCGCGCTGGCGACCTTCGCCTTCCTCCTCCCGTGGACCGAGATCCACCGCGCCGCCGCCGCCGTCCTGGCGATGGGTGCCGGGAGCGTCGCGATGCGCTGGTGCACGACCCCCGGCCGCGTGCGCGCGGTGAAGCGTTTCGGCCAGGTGACGGCCGCGACGCTCCTCGTCGTTGGACTCGCCTCGGTCGTCGTCCGCGGGTGGCAGATGCGACGCGCCTACGCCGCGCTCCCCGAGGCGTCGGCCGGAGCCCCTAACGTTCTGCTGCTTCTCCTCGACACCGTGCGCGCCTCGGAGCTCGGGATGTACGGCTACGAACGCGACACCTCGCCGGCGATGGACTCGGTCGCCGCCGGGGGCGTCACGTTCGATCACGCGGTCTCCACCGCCCCGTGGACCCTTCCCGCGCACGCCTCCCTCTTCACCGGTGAATATCCCGGCGTCCTCTCCACATCCTTCCGCACCCCGCTCGACGACGCAAACCCCACGCTCGCCGAGCGCTTCGGCGCCGCCGGCTACGAGACCGTGGGGTTCGTGGGCAATCCGTACTACACGGCGTGGGATTCGGGGCTCGACCGCGGCTTCCTGCGCTGGTTCGACCTGCGCCGGAGCGTCCAGCAGGTGCTGCGCAGCGGATGGATCGGGCAGTCGTCGATCGTCTTGCAGCTGACGCGCGCGCGCCGGTTGCGCGACGTCGTCGATGCGGTGCGCAGCCACGAGTTTGTCGTGATCCCCAAGCCGGGGGGCGACGCCCCCGACGCGGCGGGGATCGCCGATGCGCTCCTCGACTGGGAATCATCGCGCGAGGCTCGCCCCTACTTCGCCTTCGTCAACTTCTTCGACGCACACGAGTCCTACGCCCCACCCGCGAAGTACCGCACGCGCTTCACGAAGACGCCGAAGGCGCGCGACCTCCATGACGGCGAAATCGCCTACATCGATGACCAGGTCGGGCGACTCCTCGCCGAGCTCGATCGACGCGGCGCGCTCGCGAACACCATCGTCGTCCTCACGGCCGACCATGGCGAGCAGTTTCGCGAGCACGGGATCAGCGGGCATGGCAACTCGCTTTACTATCACCTGCTGCACGTCCCGCTGGCCATCCGCTATGACGGGCATCTCCCCGCCGGTCACCGCGTACCGTACGTCGTCTCGCTCCGCGACCTCGGCGCCACGTTGCTCGATCTGGCTGGCGCCTCGCCCGTTCTCCCATTCCCCGGGCGGTCGCTCGCGGCCACCTGGCACTCCTCCGACTCGCTTCCAGCCGGGCTGAGCCCTGCCATCAGCGAATTGACGCAGGACTCCGTCCCACGCACCAATGATCCGCTCACGCGGTCACAGGGGATCTCCCTCGTCGAGAACGACGGGATGCACGGGATCTTCAGGAACCTCAAGACCATACGCCCGCTTTTGTTCAACGTGCGAAGCGACGCGGGAGAGCAGGAGAATCTCGCCAAGGGTGCCGGGGGACGAACCGTGTATGACGAACAGCAGGCACGCCTCCGCCGGCTCCTGCTGCTCGACACGCTCGAGATCGTGCAGCGGCGTGGCGCAGCGATTGGTCCCGCAGCACTGGTGTCGGAGCGCGCTACACCGTATCCCACGCGTCGGTAGCGTCGGCCCCCGAGGCAATCCGGGCGCGCCGCACTCGCGATCCCGACGCACGTCTCGGCGCGCCATCCCAATGCGCGTCTCGGCGCGCAATTCCATCGCGCGCCGAGGCTGGTGCGTAGATTGTCTGCACCCCTGACTTCATCGGATTCGCCATGACTGCCACGCCCATTTCCCCGTCGATCGCGGCCAAGGGGTACGCCCACCCCGAGTCGCTCGTGAGCACCGAGTGGCTCGCCGCACATCTCGACGATCCGTCGATTCGCATCCTCGAGAGCGACGAGGACGTCCTCCTCTACGAGTTGGGGCACATTCCCAACGCGCAGAAGATCGACTGGCACATCGACCTCAACGACAACGTGGTGCGCGACTATGTGTCGCGCGACGCCTTCCAGTCGCTCTTGCGCGCCCGCGGGATCGACGACGATACCACGGTCGTCTTCTACGGCGACAAGAACAACTGGTGGGCGTGCTACGCCTTCTGGGTCTTCCGCCTGTTTGGCTTCTCGAACGCGAAGATCCTCGATGGCGGGCGAGCCAAGTGGGAGAGCGAGGGGCGTACCATGACGACCGACATTCCGTCGTTCCCACCGTCGTCGTACGAGGCCGGCGCCCGCAACGATGCACCGATTCGCGCCTTCATGGACGAGGTGCGCACGCACATGGAGGCGGGGGGAAAGCTGGTCGACGTGCGATCGGTCCCCGAGTACACCGGCGAGCGCACGCACATGCCGGAGTATCCGCAGGAGGGGACGCTGCGCGGTGGCCACATCCCCGGGGCGCGCTCGGTGCCGTGGGCGCGCGCCGCCAACGGCGACGGGACGTTCAAGTCCGCCGACGACCTGCGCACGATCTACGAGAGCGAGCAGGGGCTCAGAAAGGACGACAGCGTGATCGCCTACTGCCGCATCGGCGAGCGATCCGCGCACACCTGGTTCGTGCTCACCTACTTGTTAGGCTACGAGCACGTCCGCAACTACGACGGGAGCTGGACCGAATGGGGGAACGCGGTCCGCGCACCGATTCGCACAGGGAACCAACCGTGACCGTGACCGAGACCATCCCCGGTATCGAGATCAAGGCGATCAACCGGGTGCAGTTGACGTGGGACGGAGATCATCGCTTCGACGCCGGTCGCCCAGGAGGTGTGACACATCGAATCGACGCCGGGACCAAGACCGGTCCCTCACCGGTCGATACGCTCCTCAACGCACTCGGCGCGTGCACCTCGGTCGACGTCGTGGAGATCCTCGCCAAGCGTCGCACTCCGGTGCAGTCGCTCACCGTCGACGTCGAAGCGGCGCGGGCCAACGCGACGCCGGCGCGCGTCATCGGGATCCTCCTGACCTTCCATATCCGTGGCGAGGGAATCGATCGCGTGCACGCCGAACGCGCCATCGACCTGGCCGTCAACAAGTATTGCTCCGTGCGCGACTCGCTCGACCCAAGTATCCCGGTACGCTGGGCGCTCGACCTGCAGGAATAGCGGGCACGAGTTGCGCGCGATGGGTCATCCATCCCATGTGCGCCTCTCGCGTCACCGTGAAGTTTGTGTGCGGGGAGTGATCCCTGCGCTGTCCGCCGTCCCACTCAAGGTTCGCAGACTGATAGAAACACCCGTCGCATGATTCGCCGCCTCTCCTCCCTGATGGTAGCCCTGTGGTTCGCGCTGTACGTCGGCGCGCCGCAGTTGCTGCATCCGTGCCCGCAGCATGCGGTGCAGGGAGGGTGGGGGGCGTCGACGACGATGGCGAGCCATGCGGCGTCGAGCGCGTCGTCCGCGCATCACGCCACATCCGCCGCACACTCCCACGGCACGCCGCACTCCGGCGACTCGTCGACTCCCGCCGGCGACCACGACTGCTGCTGCCCGGGACCGCAGTGCGGGAGCTCGGCAATCGTCGTCGCGATCGACACGGCGTGGATCAGCGTGTCGATCGTCGACGCGTCGGTCACGATCGCCGCGCCGCCGCTCGCTCCCGCATCGTCGCGGGTTGCGTATACCCTCCCCTACGCCACGGCGCCACCCGTCACCGCGCCGGCCTGACGCTCTCCGCCACCAGGCGGCGACGCGTGAGGCCATGAGCGACTCGCCCTCGGCGCATCCGCGCCGCGGCATCGATTCCCCCTCACGCGGTGATCCTTGTGACAACGTCAACCTCCTGGCGTGCCCTCGTGGCGCGCTTCGGCGGCGCGCGACTGCTCGTTGGCGCGCTCCTCCTCGCCCCTGGCCTCGCCGGTGCCCAGCAGGCCGGCTCCCTCACCGGCGTCGTGCGTGACGCCGAGACCAAACTCCCAATTGCCGATGCCGTCCTCGTCGTGCGCGCGACCGGTCGCGGCGCGCAGAGCGACGCGAGCGGACGCTACACCATCGGAGCGCTCCCCGAAGGTCCGGCGATCCTCGTCGTCCAGCGGCTCGGCTTTGCCTCGAGCACCGACACGGTCGACATCGTCGCCGGGCAGTCGCTCACCCACGATGTTGCGCTGCGCAGCGCCGCGCAGGTCATCGCCCCGCTCGTCGTGTCCGCCACGCGCGAGGCACAGCGACGGAACGACGCCTCGGCAACCATCGATGTGCTGGACGGTGCTTCGCTCCGCGAGGCACGCGCATCGCATCCCGCCGGGATCGTGCAGCGCATTCCCGGGGTGCACGTCTCGCAGCTCTCGGGCGAGGGGCACTCGACCGCGATCCGCCAACCCATTTCCACCAAGCCGCTCTATCTCTATCTGGAAGACGGCGTCCCCACGCGCTCCACAGGCTTCTTCAATCACAACGCGCTCTACGAGGTGAATCTTCCGCAGAGTGGCGGCATGGAAGTGTTGAAGGGACCTGGGACGGCGCTATATGGGAGCGACGCGATCGGCGGGGTGATCAACGTGCTCACGCGCCCCGCGCCGGCGACGCCGTCGGCGGAGCTCTCGGTCGAAGGGGGTGACTACGGCTATCGTCGCCTCCTCGCCACCGGTGGCTTCACCAGCGGCAGCAACGGCGTACGAGTCGACTTCAACCGCACGAGCGCCGACGGATTCAAGAACGACGCGCCCTACACGCGGTATAGCGGCACGATCCGCCACGATCTGGCCACATCGCGCGGCTGGGCCTTTCGCACCGTGCTGACGGGGACCTCGGTGGAACAGTCCGACGTATTTGCCCTGTCGACCGCGCAGTTCGCCAACGATCCGCAGCTCAACCGGTCGCCGATCGCGTTCCGCGAGGTCAAGGCGCTGCGCTGGTCCACGGCCGTGGAACGCGAGTCGGGGACGTCGCTCGTGAGCGTCACGCCGTACGCGCGCCACAACGTGCTCAACCTCCTTCCCAACTGGCAGCTCACCTACAATCCCGAGGTATGGGACACGGGCAACGACTCGTACGGCGCACTGGTCAAGTACCGGCACGATTTTGCCCCGCTGCGCACGCGCGTCATCGTAGGGGCCGACGTGGAGGTCTCCCCTGGCAGCAACGTCTACAACGGGATCACTGCAGTGAAGACGGGCGCGGACAGCAGCTGGTCGTCGTACACCGTCGGCGCGGCGCACTATGACTACGATGTGACGTATCGCCAGGCATCGCCGTACGTGCACGCGGAGTTCTCGCCACTCCCGCACGCGCGCATCGACGCGGGTCTGCGGTACGACCACAGCGGCTACTCGTACGACACCCACCTCGCGCCCATCCAGACCGGCCGGTTCCGCGTCCCGGGCGACACGAGCGTTTCGTTCTCTCGCCTGAGTCCGAAGGTCGGGATCACCGTCGACGTCACGCCCGACCTCAACGTCTACGCCTCGTATCGTGAGGGCTTTCGCGCCCCCGCGCAGGGGCAGCTCTTCCAGCAGGGGTCGAACCTCAACACCGTCGGGCTCGAGCCCGTCACGGCGAACAGCGCGGAGGTCGGCGTGCGCGGCTCGCTCACCAAGCGTGTCTCGTTCCAGCTCGCGCTGTACGACATGCGCGTGCATAACGACATCCTGAGCGTCCTCGACGCGCAGGGGATCACCACGTCGTCCAACGCCGGCGAGACGCGGCACCGCGGGCTCGAACTCGGCGCTGGCATCGCCCTCGCCCGCACGTTGCGTCTCGACGTCGCCTACAGCAGTGCAACGCAGCGCTACGTGACCTGGGTGATTCCGGTAAGCGGAACCAACCGCAACTATGCCGGCAACACGATGGAGCAGGCGCCACACACGCTGGCGAACCTCCTCCTGACCTGGCATCCGCGTGCCCTCAACGGCGGCCGGCTCGCCGCAGAGTGGTCATCGACGGGGACGTACTACATGGACGCCGAGAACACGCACACCTACGGTGGCTTCGACCTGTGGACGCTTCACGCCAACTACATGCTGCATGGATTCGGCGAGGTCTTCGCACGCGTCACCAACCTCGCCGACAAGCGCTACGCCGAGTTGGTTTCGTACAGCGCGTTCAACAAGGAGCAGTTCACGCCGGGCAATCCGCGCATGGTGTACGCCGGCCTTCGCTGGGCGTGGCAGTCATGAACACGCCCGTTGAACGTGCTCCGGGGCGCGCGCCGCGACGGGTGCGCGTCGTGACCGACTTTACGCGTCGCCCTGCACTCTCCCTCCTCGTCGCGTTCGCGGCGGGGGTGGGAGTGGCGTGCACCAAGGCTCCATCCGTCGCGTTCGACGGCACGGCCGTCGACCTCGGCGCAAGCACTTCGGTCGGTGCGGCGCCGATGTTCGCGATCTCGCCGACGGGGGCGCGCACCGTGGCGTGGATCTCTGCCCCCGAGGGCGGCACCGACGGACGCCTCTATGTATCGACGGAGCAGGCACCGCCGAGCGAGCTTCGCGACTCGCTCGGCGGAATCGAGCCACATGGGGAGTCGCCGCCCAAACTGGAGTATGCACCGGACGGCACGCTGTACGCGCTGTACGCCGTCGGTCGCGAGGAGGCGGGGCGTCGCTTTCCCTTCACCACGCTGCGCCTCGCCGCATCGCGCGACGGCGGGCGCACGTGGGAGGCACCGCGAACGGTGGGAGGCGACTCCATCCCGGGTTCGCGAAACTTCCACGCGCTGCACGCCGCGGCCGACGGCTCGCTCTTCGTCGCGTGGCTCGAGGCCAGGGGAGGGCGCAAGTCGGCGACCTTCCTGACACGCTCCACCGACGGCGGCGCCACGTGGATGCCCTCGGTTCGCGTCGATGCGTCGGAGTCGTGTCCCTGCTGTCGCACGGCGATCGCCACGTCGACGGACGGGGCGCTCTATCTCTCGTGGCGCTCTGTCCTCCCGGGCGGTATCCGCGACATCGTCGTCGCCGCCTCGCACGATCACGGCGCCACCTGGAGCACCCCAGTGCGCGCTCATGCGGATGATTGGGTCTTCGACGGCTGCCCGCACGCCGGCCCTTCGCTCGCCGTCGATTCGGCGGGGCGCGTCCACATCGCCTGGTGGACGGGGAAGGACGGCGCGGCCGGGGTCTACTACGCGCGCTCCGACGACGGCGCCCGGACCTTCGGGGCCCCAGTCGCGTTAGGCGTCGCCCCGTTCGCGCGCGCGGCGCACGCACAGCTCCGGCTCGGGAACGCGGGAACCGTCGTCGTGGCCTGGGACGACGCGCGCACCCCGCTCCCGCGCGTGACGCTGCGTGTCTCCCACGACGGTGGCAACTCGTTCGACCCGGGGGTAGTTGCCAGCGACACGGCCATGGCCGCGACCTTCCCCGTGCTCGCCCTGCGCCCCGATGGCTTCACGCTGGCCTGGAGCCAGCAGTCGCCAGCCGCAATGACCGCGTCGCAGCACGCCATGCCCGACATGAAGGACCCCAAGGCGACCATGCCGCTCCCCTCCGTCGGCGCGCAGACCGTGATGGTGCGGAGCGGGCACCTCGTCGTTCCCGGCCGCGTGAGCCCGAGCACTCAGTAGTTTGGGTGTCCGCCGCACTCCTCCGCGAACACAGCGATTCAATACCACTTGCCGCGGAGAATTCCAGAAGGCCAGGTCGAATTGCCTCCATGGCGAGACCTGCAAGAGTAGCGAACGTTCCACACTCCGCGGACTCCGCGGACTCCGCGGTTGAAAAGCTTTGAACCGCGGAGTCCGCGGAGAACGCGGAGGGGACCTCGCTCGTGGGAGGCCCGACGTATCGATCTCGCGGGAGTCGGGTTGCGAATGCTCGTCTGCCCCTTTTGTCTCTGTGACCTCTGTGACCTCTGTGGTAATCGATTTTCCGCACACTGCACTTTCACCACGGAGGTCACAGAGGTCACAGAGGTCACAGAGGTCACAGAGCACTACGACAACGACGTCACGCCGGATCTCGTTCGGATCAAGGCGCGAGCCGCGCATGAACTGTCATCAGTCGCTTCTCGAACCCCCAGCCCTAGCGCCGTGCAGCTGGCGCCGATGAACCGCTGAGCGCCACGATTCTCCACGCCCCACCCTTGCGGGCGAGTACCACCAGCTCCTCTCCAGTGCTGTCGATTGTTCGCCCGTTCGCCGTCCCGTTGGCGTTCACCGTCGCGGTCACCCACGCGGTTTCGCCCGATCGCCGCACGCGCCAGTTGCTGTGCGTCACCTTCACGGCGCGCGCGAAGGCGATATCCAACGCGAGGTGGCGACCGGCGTAGGCGTCGCGCGACTCGAGTCGCCCCCCTTCCTGGATCACGACATCCGGGTCGAGCATCGCCAGCGCCCGCGCCGAGTCGGCAGCTGCAATCGCGCCAAGGAAGTCCTGCACCACCGCGACGATCCCGGCAGTGTCCGCCGCCATCGCCGCCATGTGCGCCTCATGCTCGGCGCCCTCCATCATGCGCCCGGCGTGCATGTCGCCCTTCGTCGAGTCCTTCGGCATCATGTGACCGGCGTGCGGATCCGCCGTCGTCGTGTCCTTCGACATCACGTGGCCTGCGTGAGCGTCCGATTTCACGGTGTCCCTGGGCATCACGTGTCCCGCGTGCGCGTCGGCCTTGATCGTGTCCTTCGCCATCGCATGCCCGGTATGCTCATCGCCGATCATGTTGCCGTCGCGGTCGTGGCGCATCACATAGCCCCGTGACACCGTCGGCGTCGGAAGCGCGGGAAGGAATCCCACCGACGGACCGCCCATGTTCTCGACCCCCATCATCTGCGACATGCGCCGCCATCCATCGAGCGTCATGACTTCCGAGGTGTCGTCACGGAACCTCGATGCCGCCCGCAGGATCTCCTCGCGCTTGCGATCGCGCGGCACACGCTCGGACGCAAGGATGTCCGAGATCACGTCGTGCATCGAGTGCAGGTTGTCGAAGATGATGGCCAACTCCGGATAGCGAGCGGCGAACTGCGGCGCGATCGCCGACGTCATCGGCATCTGGTAGGGAAACGTGCGCGGCGGGTCGGTCATCATCTGGCGAAAGCGCGCCACCGCCGCACTCACGCCGGCCTGCTTCTCCTCGCGCGTGCGCCCGACCATGAGCGGTTCGTACAACCCGACTTGCAGCCAGTGATAGCCCCAGATCAATCCGTTGAACTTGGGATAGCGCTCGCGGAAGGCCAGCGAGTAGTACTGCTCCTGCATCAGCGCCATCGTCTTGGGGTGCGAGCTGAATGCCAGGTCGGGGCGCGAGCGGTAGTACCGGATCAGTGCGGCCAACTTTTGATCTTTAGCCGCCGAGTCGAGCCGCTCGTCGGCCAGGACGTCGTAGACCTGTCGGTGCAGGATGTGCGCCCACTCGAACATCTGCTTCGCCTCCGGCGCCAGCCGCGCATAGTGCGGCATGATCGCCATCTCCTTGAGTGGGAGTCGCGGGGGCGAGACGAGGAGTTTCTGCGTCAGGAATCCGTACTGATCATCCTCGAGGATTGACGCGGGCGCCGTGGGGCGCGTGTACAGCAGCTCGTAGAGGATCGCGTGCCCGTAGTCGAACGCGTTGAACAGGCGGTCCGCCGCCGGATACTCGGTGCGAAAGACCCAGTTGTCGCGCCCCGGATAGTAGAACTGGTCGTACGTCGTTGCCCACTGGGCCGCAGCGACGGTGGGCGCGAGCGCCAGGGCCAGCACCGAGAGGGAGTGGCGCACGGTCATCGCACACCTCCAAAGCGATGCAGCAGCGACAGCGAGATCGCCGACCCGGCCGTCACGAACCACTCGTCGCGCGCGCCGAGGGTGCGTCCGATCCCGAAGTCCACGCCGGCTCGGGGCCCCACCTGGTAGCGCACGCCGGTGGCGGCGCTCCACTCGACCTCCGACCCGCCGTACAACGGGCGCCGCGCCACCAGGTCCGCCCCCACCAGCAACGACTGAAAGACGAAGGCATGGTCCGCGGCGAGGCCCGCGCTCCAGCGCGAGGTCTCCTCGCCGCCGTCTCCCACCGTGTAGGTACCGGGCGTGACCGATGCATTCAGATGCACACGTCCCTGGGAGAGCGTGCGTGTGGCCAGCGCGGTAAACGTCGGGATCGCGCGCGACGCCCCGAATGGGCCGGCCGGCACGAGGAGATGCGCGCCCAGCGCCAGCGCTGGGAGCGTGACCGTCTCGGTGTTGAGCGCATGCAGGATGGCGAGATCGATGCCGGCTCCGCCGAACGTCGAATGCCCGGACTCCCGCGAACGCACGATCGGCACGCCGACCTCGAGCTGCGTGCGCGCCCACGCCCCCCATGCCAACTCCGGCTCGAGCGCCACCTGGCTCCCGCGCCCTCCCCCGCCACTCACGCGGAGCGGCGCCATCTGCCACTCGATCGCGTGTCGTTCGATCACCAGTGCATCCTCGACGCGAAGCGGGCGCCCGCGGTCGAGGTTGTAGTAATCCGTCTGCGCGTGCGCACTCGGCGCCCATGCCAGCACGCCAGCGGTGCCGAGCACCGCGAGCACGCGTCGCATCGCGCGAGTGACTGCGCCGCTCGCGCGCGCAGTTGCGCCCGCGAGCCCTTCACTTGCATTCATGTTTTAGGTCCCCAGTCGAGATCGAGTCGCCATCGCCGCATTCGGGCGACGGCTCCGGCGTCACGGCAAATGCCCGCGACGCGCTGGCCGGCTGTGCCGGCCGATCCCGTCAGGCGCGCGGAGGGGGGAGCTCCGGCGAGAGGGCGATCGACGCTGGGCGGTCGGCCCGCACGATGAGCGGGCGATCGGCGTGCGCTCGCCCCGCGCTGAGCGACCAGCCGGGCGTCGCGACGGCTACTGTGCACGCGGAGGGAGACGTGCACGCGTTCGAATCGCCCGTGTGATGCGACTGGTGTTGTATCGGCGCGTGCGGTGCCGGGGCGTGGCGGTCTGTCGGGTGTTGGGCGTGAAACACGCGCTCCGCATCCGTCAGCTGCACAGTGCGCCCGTGCGCTCCACCGTGCGCACTCCGTTCGGCATGCGAGACGATTGTCGTCGAGGTGCCCTCGTGCTGCGCGACCACGCGCGCGCTCGCACCCCCCGGCATGAGGCACCACTCTCCCCCCGCCAGGATCATCACGATCCAGGCGGGGAAGGCGAAAGCCATCACGACGAAGCGGCGACGGGTGGACATAGCGAGGGAGCTTATCGGCTTTCCTGCACGGAGTGAACCCCTCACCTCACCGCACGTGACGATAGAGCAGACCGATCAGCTCGTCGTACGCCTCCTCGGCGGCCTCCGGTCCCGACTTCACCGCCGCCGCCACGCAGTGGCGCAGGTGATTGCGCATGAGCTCCTTGCCAGTGGAGCGCAGCGCCTCGTGCACCGAGGAGATCTGCGTGAGAATATCGGCGCAATACCGATCCTCCTCGACCATGCGCTGCAGCCCGCGCACCTGTCCCTCGATCCGGCGCAGCCGCTTGAGGTTCCGCTCCTTGATGGCCGGATCCACACCGACCGCCTTTCGTCCCCCCTCGGGCGACGCCTCGTCGACCGCGCATCCGCACCCGCAACCGATGGCGCCAGCTGCAACGCCGCTCGACCGGTCGCTCGCAAGTTCGGTGTCGGCGTGCGCCTGCGTCGTCGAATCAGACATTGGTGCTCCTGGAGTTCGAAGGGCGCCATCCGCGCAGGCGCAGTGAATTGCCGACCACCGACACGGAACTCATCGCCATCGCCCCGCTGGCGAGGATCGGGCTCAGGAGGATGCCAAACGGCGCATAGAGCGCCCCCGCCGCCACCGGAATCCCCACCGAGTTGTAGACAAACGCCCAAAAGAGATTCTGTCGCATGATCCGCAGGCTGGCGCGCGAGAGGGCAACCGCTTCCACGACCGACCACGGATCGCTCCGCATGAGCGTGATGTCGCTCGCCTGGATCGCCACGTCGGTCCCACCCCCCATCGCGATCCCCACGTCGGCCTGTGCGAGCGATGGTGCGTCGTTGATCCCATCCCCCACCATCGCCACCACCTCCCCGGCCGATTGCAGCCGACGGATTTCGTCCACCTTGCCATCGGGCCGCACCTCGGCCACGACCTCGGCGATTCCCGCCTCGCGCGCGATCGCCTGGGCGGTCGCCTGTGTGTCGCCGGTCAGCATGACCACGTTGAGCCCCTGCGCGCGCAGCGCGCGCACCGCCTCGACGCCCCGCGCCTTCAGTGGATCGGCGATCGCCAGCGCCCCGCCGAACCTTCCGTCTATCGCGATGTAGACCGGCGTGCGTCCGCGCGCCGTCCATCCATCCACGATGGCACGCACGGGCGCGACGTCGATGGCGTAGTCCCCCATCAATGCCGCGTTGCCAACCGCCAGCGCATGCCCCTCCACCACCCCAACAATTCCCTTGCCGGTCACCGACTCGAACGCTTCGGCGTCGGAGAGCGTCGCACGGCTCGCCGCCGCGGTGATCGCCGCGCCGAGTGGATGCTCCGACGAACGTTCGAGCGAGGCCACGAGGCGCAGGAGTTCGGGCTCTGCCACCTCCCCGCCCGCATGATGCACGTCGGTCACCGTCGGGCGCCCCTCGGTGAGCGTCCCCGTCTTGTCGAAGACGACGGTGGTGACTCGCGACGCACGCTCCAGCGCCTCCCCGCCCTTGATCAGCACCCCTAACTGTGCGCCACGCCCGGTCGCTACCATCACGGCGGTCGGCACCGCCAGCCCCATCGCGCAGGGACAGGCGATGATCAGCACGGTGACCCCCGCGGCGAACGCGCGCACGAACGATCCGGCGTCGGTCGCCACGAACCAGACGACGAAGGTCGCCACGGCAATCGACAGGACGATCGGGACGAAGATCCCGCTGATGCGGTCCGCTTGCCGCTGGATCGGCGCACGCGACCCCTGCGCCTCGCGCATGAGCGAGACGATCTGCGACAGCACCGAGTCGGCGCCTAACGTGGTGGCCTGGAAGCGGAAGGCACCGGTGCGGTTCATGGTCCCGCCGATCACCGCATCGCCTTTCCGTTTGGTGACCGGCATCGACTCGCCGGTGACCATCGACTCATCGACCGCGCTCTCGCCAGAGACGATCACGCCGTCGACCGGAATGCGCTCGCCGGGACGCACGGCGATCCGGTCGCCGCTCCGCACCGACTCGAGCGGCAACTCGATCTCTTCCTCGCCGCTCGCTCCCGATCGCAACACTTTCGCCGTTCGCGGCTGCAGGTCGATCAGGGCACGCAGCGCCGACGAGGTCTCCCCCTTCGCCCGTGCCTCGAACGAATTCCCCAGCAGGACCAGGGCGATGATGATGATCACCGCTTCGTAGTACACGTCCGGCGCAACGCCGCGGCTCGTGAAGAACTCGGGAGCGAGCGTGGCGATCGCCGAAAGGAGGACGGCGGCCCCGGTCCCCACCGCGATG
Organism: uncultured Gemmatimonadaceae bacterium; assembly: GCA_964637355.1. GTDB lineage: Bacteria > Gemmatimonadota > Gemmatimonadetes > Gemmatimonadales > Gemmatimonadaceae > SCN-70-22. The sequence continues at coordinate 23,337 of CAZWVG010000005.1, read as the reverse complement.
AGCGTGTTCATGTCGGCCGAGCGATGCCGGAACGACTGCCAGGCACGCACGTAGAAGTGCCGCCCCGCCCACCCCATGATGCCGAGCGTCGTCGCGAGCAGCAGGTAGCCGATCGCCGTCGCCGGGATGGCGTAGAGCCAGGGGAGCGCGCGCCGCAGCGCCGGATCCATCACCGACATGGTCCAGCGGAGGAATGGATCGCTCGTCGCCCCCGCACCGTGCACCGCATGCGACGCCATGAGCGGCATCGAGATCACCATCGCCACCCCGCCGGCGACCAGCGAAACGATCGCCTTGAGGCGCAGCTCCGTGTACTCGTGGCGCCGTGCGGCGTCCTGTGCCTCCTGCTCCTCCGCCGCCGTCCGGCCGGCAACCGGGAGCTCCGCGCCGTATCCGGTGCTCCGGATGCGCGCGACCAGTCCCTCGGCGTCGACCTGCGCCGGATCGAACGAGACCGTGGCGCTGTTCGTCATCAGGTTCACGTTGGCGTCGACGACGCCAGCAGTCTTGCCCAACGTGCGCTGCACGCGCGCCTGACACGCGGCACACGTCATCCCGCTCACCGGGATCTCGATCTTCTGCACGCCGTTGCCGTTAGGCGACGTCACCCGCGGCTCGTCCGCGTCATGATGCCCGGCGTGTCCAGCATGCCCGGTGCGCGTGGTCGTTGCGGTCATTTGGGGTCCTCCACGACCAGCGTTCCGCGCAGCATGCTCATGCCGCAGGTGAACGGATACCGTCCCGCCTCGTCGGGGGTGATCTCCACCGTGGTCTTCTCGTGCGCCGGGAGGAATCGACGGACACCGAAGGCGGGAATCACCACTTCCTCGGAGCAGCTCGAGTCCTCGCGCCGGTCGAAAACGAGGCGGACCCGCGCTCCACGCGGGACGCGCACCGTCGACGGCGAGTACCCTCCCTCGACCACGATCGGCACTTCAGCGATCCCACCACCTCCCACGCCAACAACGGCGGCCGGCTCCGGCGAGAAGAAGAAGTACCAGTTGATGAGCGCGATGAGGGCGACCCCGCTCGCGATCACCACCCCGTCCAGCGCGGTCATGACGTTTCCTGCGCCTCGTAACCCGCGTCGGCAACCGCATCGATCAGCGCCCCAACGCTCGTCCGCGCCGGATCGTACGCCACGCTCACGCTCCCGATCGTCACCGACTCCGCCTCGGCACCCTCGATGGAGGTGATTGCCTGCTGCACCGCCTTCACGCAGTGCCCGCACGACATTCCGCCAACCGCCAGCTTCACGTGTTCCATACGATCCCCCGAGTAGATGAGTCCAGAGGGCGAACATACCCCCCACCCGTATCACGTTAGATACGGGTGGGGGGTATGTCAAGAGTCGTCCTGGTCGTCTGCGCGACGCGAAGTTCGCGTTGTCTCCTCGTCGGTCGGCCGAGCCCGTCTCCGTGCAGGGGAACCCGGGTCGCCCGCCGCTCAGCGCTACGACATCGTGAGCCCCGCCGCCCGCAGCGCCGCCATCACCTTCGACCGGACCTCCTGCGGGCAGCGACGGTCCTCTCGCGTCTCATGCAGCGCCGCGAGGAAGCGCTCGGCGAATTCTCCGTGCGGGTGGCAGTGCGCGCACACCTCGAGGTGGCGCGCCACACCCCGCATCCGTTCCGGCGTCAGCTCTCCGTCCACGTAGTCCCAGAGCTGCTGCATCGCGGCCCGGCAATCGACCTGCGGCGCATCAGTGCCCGCGTTCGGCGCATCGTCACGCATCGTTCCGCTCCTTCGCGGGGGCTCCCGCCGAGGCGAAGCCCGCGTCGCGGGCGTACTCCCTGAGTTTGTCCTGCAGCTGACGGCGTCCGCGAAACAGGCGCGAGCGCACCGTCCCCACGGGGACGCCGAGCACCTCCGACGCGGCCTCGTACGACTGATCCTCGACATCGACGAGGATGACCGTCGAACGGAACGGTTCCGCCAATTCGTCGAGCGCCTTCGTCAGTGCGGGAGCGAGATCGGCGCGCGACAGGATCTGGTCGGTCCCGTCCTGGCGCATCTCGCCCTGCGTCGTCGCGGCGGCGAGCGCCTCCATGTCGCCGTCCTCGACGTCCACCTCACGCCGCAGCTTCTCGCGCGAGCGAAGGAAGGCGTTTCGACAGATGGTGAAGAGCCAGCGCCGCGCATCGCTCCCCGGCTGAAACGTGTGCCACGACCGGAACGCACGCAGGAAAGTCTCCTGCACCAGGTCGTCCGCATCGGCGGGATTGCGGGTGAGCGAATAGGCGAAGCGATACACGTCGTCCATGAAAGGGAGCGCGTCGCGCGCGAAATCCGCGTGACGCGTGTCGAGCGGTGGAACAGAATCGTCCATGTGGAAGCACCTAGCCGGTTGGCATCCGCGAGGTTCCATCCTCCGTGCGTGCCGCAGTATAGCCGATCGAAGCACTCGGCGAATCACGCGCGCCGTACCATTCTCCGCTTAGAGGGCATTTGACACCTGGGCGACGGCCTGCGTCCGGTGCCGGGTGCCGGCGCCACCGGCGACGATGTGTGCGATGACGTGTAGATTGCGCGCGGACTCCCGAGTCCGAATGGCTCGCTCCGCCGGATTCTCCTGTTCGCCTGCGAACCGGGATCGTTCATGAGCTCTCCCGCACAACCGTCCAATCCGACGCACCCGTCGTCTACCGATGAAACGGGCGAGTCGCTGCTCGACGGACTCCCGTTTGTCCTCGTGCGGGTGAGTGCGTCGGGGCAGGTGCAGGGTGTGAGTGAGGGATGGAGGAGACTGGTCGGCGATGATTCGCTGCCGGCGGTTGGTGCTTCGTGGGAGGCGCAGATCGACCCTGCCGATCACGAGGCGTGGCGCGAGCTCGCGCGGGAGGTGCTGACGGGGCGGCGACAGCTCGGCGTCGTGTACATGCGCCTCCGTCGCGCCGACGGCTCGCTCCGGCACGTGGAGGTGCGGTGCGCGCGACGCTCGACGCCGGGGTCCGCTGCCGACGGTTTGGGGATCCTGCTCTGCGATGCGACGGGGCACGAGCAGACGCCGACAACGGCGCGCCGCGCGTTGCGCCTGCCGGACGACGCCACGCGCGCCCTCGTCGAGCGCGCGGCATTCGGGATCTTTCGCTGCACCCCCGACGGAAAGCTCGTCGATGCGAACCCCGCCCTCGCGGCGATGCTCGGGCACGGCGCATCCGAATCGTTGCTCGGACGCAACCTCTTCGCCGAGTTGCGCTCCGGCGTGGAGGTGTGCGAGCGCTGCGTCGAGGAGCTCTCGCGTGGCGTACCCGAGGTGTTGTGCGACTTGCGCGGGACGCAGGCGAACGGGACGGCGGTCCACTTGCGGCTGGCGGTGACCGGCGAATACGAGGGGACGACGCTTCGCTTCCTGCAGGGCGTGGCGGAGAACATCACCGAACGCGCCCGCCGCGAGGAGATCGTGCGACGCGGCGAGCGCATGGCCTCGCTCACCCGCACCCTCGCCGGCGTCGCGCACGAGATCAACAACCCGCTGGCCGCCATCACCGGCTTCGCCCAGATCCTCCTCAAGCGCGAACAACCGGACGACGAACGCCACGCGCACGAGACGATCCTCCACGAAGCGCGCCGCGCCGCGCGCATCATCAAGGATCTCCTGACCATCGCCCGGCGGCAGGAAGGGAGCGAGCGCGTGCGCGTCGACGTGAACGGCATCGTGCGGTACCTGGTGGGGACGCAGCGATATGCCATGGACACACGCGGCATCGCCATCGACCTGAACCTCGCCAGCGACGCGCCGGCCATCCTCGCCGATCCCGCGCAGATCGAGCAGGTGATCCTCAACCTCGTGGTGAATGCACGGCAGGCGCTGGAGACGCGGATCGAGTTGCGACACGCCTCGTCGGAGGGCGACGATGGACGGTGGGTCCCGTCGCTCCGTATCACCACGGCGCGCCGCCAGGGGCGACTCGTGCTCACGGTCACCGACAACGGCCCCGGCATTCCACCGCTGGATCTTCCGCACATCTGGGATCCGTTCTGGACCACGCGGGAAGAAGGCGAGGGGTCGGGACTCGGCCTCTCCGTGGTGCAGGGAATCGTTGGGGCGCACGGCGGCACCATCGAGGCCGTGAGCACACTGGGGCTCGCCACGACCTTCACGGTGACGCTCCCCGGCGTCACCCAACCCGCGCCCGCGCCCGCGCCGCGCGCACCGCGTCAGACGCAGGGCGAAGGGCGCCCGCAACCGCTCGACCTCCTCGTCGTCGACGACGAGCTGGTGATCCGCGAACTGCTGGCCCGTTACTTTACCTCGCGCGGCCACGCGGTGGTGGCCGCCTCCGACGCCGAGCAGGCGTTGCGGCTGGCGGAGCACAATTCGTTCGACGCCATCATCACCGACCTGCGCATGCCGGGGATGGACGGACGCACGCTCATCCGCCGCTTGCGCGTCCTCCCTTCCTGCCGGAACACGCGCTTCATCCTCTCCACCGGCGACGAAACCGCCATCCCCGCACCCGCGGGGAGCGACGAACCCGTTGTCGACGTCGTCCCCAAGCCGTATGACGTCGATGCGCTGGTCAACCTCGTGGAAGGGCGATGAGGACGCGCTCGAGCGCCCCCCCAGCCCCACGGCCGAACCCGCGCCGTTCTCCAACTCGCACATGAATCTCGCCGACCTGCGCCGCGACTACGCCCTCGCCGCGCTCGACCGCGATGGCGTCGATCGCGACCCCATCGTGCAGTTCACCCGCTGGTTCGACGACGCACGGCAAGCCGGCATCCTCGAGCCTAACGCCATGACGCTGGCGACCTGCACCACCGACGGCATTCCCTCGGCACGCGTGGTCCTGCTCAAGGATGTCTCGCCGGCCGGCTTCACCTTCTTCACCGACTACCGCTCGCAGAAGGGAGAGGAGCTGGAGGCCAACCCGCGGGCCGCGCTCGTCTTCCTCTGGAAGGAAATCGAACGTCAGGTGCGGATTGTCGGTCGCGTCGAACGCGTCACGCGCGAAGAGTCGGAGGCCTACTACCGGAGCCGCCCCGTCGGGAGCCGAGTCGGCGCGTGGGCCTCGCGACAGAGCAGCGTGCTCGAGACGCGCGCCGCCCTCGAGGCCGCGGTCTCGGCGGCGCAAGCGCGCTTTCCGGGGGACGATGTCCCGCTCCCCCCGCACTGGGGGGGCTATCGCGTCGTTCCTGCATCGTTGGAGTTCTGGCAGGGGCGCCAGAGCCGGCTGCACGACCGGTTGCGCTACCGCGCGACTGAAGACGGCTGGACGATCGAGCGCCTCTCGCCCTAGTCCGGCGCACGCGCGCGCCTCACCAGACGCGGTCGCTCTCCTCCACTTCCTCGCGCAACTTCACGTAGCTCTCGTAGCGCGAGCGGGCGATCGTCCCGGCCTCGAGCGCCGAGCGAACGCCGCACGTCGGTTCGCTCAGGTGGCGGCAGTCGGCGAAGCGGCACTCGCCAAACGCCGGCACAAACTCCGGAAAGCAACGATCGAGGTCGCGGGCGGTGATCCCCCACAGCCCCACCTCGCGCAGCCCGGGGGTGTCGACCACGAAACCGCCGTCGGGGAGCGGGTGCATGTGCGCGCCGACCGTCGTATGCCGCCCCTTGTTCACCGACTCGCTGATCTCGGCCACGCGCAGGTCGAGCCCCGGGTACATCGCATTCAGGAGCGAGGACTTTCCCACCCCCGACGGCCCGGTGAGCGCGGTCACGCGCCCGCGCAGCGCCTCGTGCAGATCCTCGAGCCCTTCGCCGCTGTGCGTGCTCGTGTAGTGGACGGGGTAGCCTAACGACGCGTAGGCACCGAACTCCGCCTCGGCCTCCGCGCGCGACGCCAGATCCACCTTGTTGATGACCACGCGCGCCGCCACCTCGTTCGACTCGGCGATGATCAGGAACCGGTCGAGCATCTTCGCCTTGGGGGCGGGCGACACCATCGCGAAGACGACCACCACCTGGTCGACGTTGGCGACCACGATGCGCTCGCCGTACGCATTGCCGGGCGAGCGGCGCGCGAGACGCGAGCGGCGCGGCAGGATCGCGGCGATGGTCCACGCCCCCGATGCCTCGTCGAGCTCGACCTGCACGTCGTCGCCGACGGTGACCTTGAGCTCCCCGCCGCGCTTGAGGCGCCCGCGGAGCGCCGCGACGATCGAGCGCCCGTCGCGGAGGCGCACGTCGTACTGTCCGCCCGTGCCCTGCAGCACCACGCCGGTCGGCACCTCGCCGCTCACGGCTCGTCCCGCATGACGTCCCACCAGCGCCTGGACGGCGTGGCGCTCCCGCCGTTTAGGGCAGCGATCTGCCGCTCCAGTTCGGCGCGCGTGTCGGCGAGCGACCAGGCGCCGAGCGCCTCGCGCGCCTCGGCGGGCGTCCCGCCAAAGGCCAGGTACGCCGATTCCAGGTGACCGTCCACCCCCTGCTCGCCGATGCGGCGCCAGCGCAGGAAGAGGAAGTACGCCCCGTGAGGGCGCGCCGCCTCGCCCGTGGCATCGCTCTCGATCGCCACCGAATACGACAACCCGTCCGACCCCTCGAAGGCGGCGGGGCGCGCATGCGCCTTCATATAGCCGCCGATCGTGTTGGCATCACCGAGCGAGTGGTCCGGTTGCCGCCACTGCCCCGGCATACCTAACGACGCCTCGAAAAGCGTTCCTTGAGGATGCTCGCCGTCATGAAGGCCACGTTCGCGGGACGCTCCGCAAGACGGCGCAGCAGGTACGGATACCACTGCGTCCCGTACGGCACGTAGACGCGCATGCGATACCCCTCCTGCACCAGCATATCCTGCAGGTCGCGGCGCACTCCATAGAGCATCTGGAATTCGTAGCGGTCGGTCGGGATCCCCTGCTCGCGCGCATAGCGCTTCGCCTCTTCGATCAGCAGCTCATCGTGCGTGGCCAGCCCAGGGTACTTCCCGCTCGACATGAGGCGATGCATGCACTCGACGTACGAACGAGACACCTCCTCCCGCTCCTGGAAGGCGATGGCCGGCGGCTCCTTGTACGCTCCCTTGCAGAGGCGCACGCGACACTGGATGTCGACCGCGTTGGCCACGTCGGCGGCGGTGCGCCGCAGGTAGCTCTGGAGCACGATCCCCACTTCCTCGGGAAAGCGCGGGTACAGGTGCTCCTCGAACAGCTGCAACGTGCGCTCGGTGTAGGCGCTCCCCTCCATGTCGAGGCGGACGAACGAGCGATGCGCCTTGGCGCGCTCCAGCACCCGCGTGATGTTCTCGATGCAGAGCGAATCGGAGATGTCCTGCCCCATCGCCGTGAGCTTCACGGAGACATTGCTGTCCAACCCTTCGGCGGCGATGCGATCGAGCAGCTCGACGTAGTGGTCGGCCGTCGCCCGGGCTTCGGCATCGCTCGTGACGCTCTCGCCGAGGAGGTCGAGCGTCGCACTGATCTTCTTGGCGTTGAGGGCGCGGACCGCCGACAGCGCATGGTCGATCGTCTCACCGGCTACGAATCGGTTGGCAAAGCGGCGCGCGATGCCGTTGTTGCGAACGAAGCGGAAAATCCCTTGTCGGTGCGAGAGCCAGAGAAACGTCTGTCGGAGCATTGCGCGAGGGAACGATCCCGGGAGGACAGTGCTCGGCGGCGCGCTCCCGAGTCGCGCGCCGCCGCAGGCGAAATATACCGCCCGGGGCAGGGCGCGAACGACCGATGCCGCGTATTACCGACGCTTCGCCTGACCGGTGCACGGGATCGCTGGACGTCCGATTCACCGTCGCAGCGATGGGCGCAGTCGCAGCGCGCGCCCCCACGGCTCGCGGTACAGACCGGCGAAGGCGAAGCGCCGCGCCGATGCGTCGACGCCAACCTGCGGCTCGTAGAGCGTGCGCACGTCGGCGAGCGGACGGATCATCCGTTCGATCGATCGCTCCACGCCATCGAGCACGTGCTCACCGGCTGCGTCACGATAGGTCACCCAGGCGTGGCGCCCGCGCACGGTCCCCGGGATGTCCCGAACGCCCACGATGAAAGTGGCATCGAAGCGGGCGTCGACCAGCTGCCGCCACGCCCAGAGGGCGAAGTCCTCGCAGTCACCGCAGCGCAGCAGCTCGAATGTCACCGGATGCAGCCACAGATCCGGCTCATCGAGGAGCAGCGGATCATCGGCGTAACGGCAGTCGAGGAGCCACTCGGCGATCGCCTGCGGGCTCGCGCGCGAGACACGGCACGCGCCCGTGAGGTACTCGCGAAAGTCGCCGGCTCCTGGTCCAAAGGCGCGCAGCGGTGGCTCGAGGTCGAATCGCAGCCACGGGTCGGCCGAGGCGCCGGCGATTCGGCGCGCGTGGGCCAGCCCGCTGCGTTCATCGAGCCAGGCGAGGAATGCGCGCATCCGCCGGAATGCCTGCGGTCGTGGCGTCGCCCCGACGTCTTCCGGCGGTCGCGTGCTCATCGCACGATCACCAGTCCCACGTCGCCGACGAAGTCGTCACGCACCCGGGCGAGGTTCACCGGCACGTCGAGCTCCTCGCGGTTGAGGCGCAGGTTCACGCGATGGATGCCGGGGGTGACCTGGTAGTAGCCGCGCCACTCTCCGGTCGGCTGCTTGATGAGTGGGACGGGGATCCAGTCGGTGAAGTCTGCCATCAGCTCGACGGTGGCGATTCCCGGCGCCCAGACGCGAATCTCGCGGAGCGAAAGCGAATCGAGCGAACCGCCGATCACCAGCGCGAGACGCTCGGTTTCCGGGAGCACCGGGCGCTCGATGACGCGCGGCGCCGGAATGGCTTGCGCGCGCGAGCGGAAGGCGAATCGTCCGCTGGGCAGGCGCAACGCAACCGCGGCGTAGCGCGCTCCCGGGAGCCCCTGGATGATGTCGACCGGATAGCTCCCGACGCTCACCGTTCCGAGGGTCCCGGCAATCAGCGGCCAGGTCGCGGTGAGCGAGCCCCAGCCCACCGTCCCGCGCAGTGCTTCGCCCAGGCGCACGCCGGCCGATGCGTCGAAGGTGACGCGCTTGTGCGTCCAGGATACGCTCCCTTCGTTGTCGAAGAGGACGTCGCCGTATTGCAGCTGCATCGGCGTTCCGGTATACGACACGACGTACGGACCGACGCGCGCCCACCCCCCGTAGTCGCCGAGGACCGTGGTCCGCCACTGGAAGCCGTCGAAGGTGCGCGCGAGTGCGCCGCCGCCGTGAATCGCGTACTGCTCGTGCTGCAGGTGAAGGCGCGCCTGCCCGAGCAGCTGCAACGTCGGCATGAAGTCCTGCTGCGCCGTGCTGGTGGCGTTGAAGGAGAGTTCGCCTCGCACGGAGCGGAAGAAGCGCCCCAGCGTCCCGGTGACCGGGAGCGGAAGGGAGAAGCGCGAGCCGGTGATTCCGCCCTGCATCGACCAGCGCCCGTCGTTGAAGAGCGAGACGAGGCCGGTGGCGAAGAGCGCGCCCTGCGGGCGCTCGATCGAGGCGGTCTCGGTGAGGGTGACGGCGCCTAACGTGAGGCCGTTGTCATATCCCACGGTGGCCACGCCCACGTCGCGCGTGCGCACGGGCGCTTGGGCACCCACTGGGCAGACGGCGGCGAGCAAGAGACAGCACCAAAGCAGTCGCGCGGCGGGGCAGAGCGCCCCGCCGCGCACGAAGTGTGGCGGAATACGGACTGGGGTTGGTTACGGGCGCTTTTTCGGCTTCCCGCGAGGCGCAGCCGGCGCTTCACCTGTACCGGCGACGTTGTTGGCCCCCTGCACCGCCCCGACCGCAGTCGGATTGAGCGCGGGGTCGCCCGCGCGGGTCGTACCGCGCACCGAAGGTAACGTGCTCCCCGGAGCCCCGCCATTGGCGCCCGCCGCCGCGTCGGCGATCTGCCGCTCGAGACCCTGACCGCGCACCGTGATCGCCGTCGCCGCTGCCGTACCGCCGGAGATGTCGCGTTCGACATCCTGGCGGAGCTTGGCGAACTGGTCCTCGGTGGCGGAGGCCAGCACGAGATTCACGATGACCGGCGAGATAGTGTCGGCCGGGACGCCGCGATTGATCAGGTAGCTCATGACGTCGAGCGCCATCGCGTAGCGAACGCCGCTCTTGCTGGCGCGCAGCCGCTCCAGCTCCTTCACCTTTACGCCGCTCCGCAGCGCATGCGCACCGGCGACGACTTCGGCGTCGGGAGAACCGGGCCCGAGCGCCTGACGCGCACGCTGCAGGTCATCGGCCCAACCCCGGACAACGGCGACGATCATTCGCCCGGACGCCTTCTTGCTGGCCCCTTCGAGCGCCCGATCGACCAGCGGCTCCGTTGGAACGCCCGCCTTGCGCGCGGCATCGATGATGGCATCGACCTGCTCACGCGTCTCGCGGTCCAGGCGATTCGTTAGGCGAGGATCGCTGGCCTGCCAGACGTAGCCGCTCAGGGTGAGCGCACCGGCGGCGAGGACGAAGAGGCGTGAAGTCTGTCGCATGGCTCAGTCCCGGCGCTCGACGGTCACGACCGAGTTGGCCGAGCCGAAGTCGCTCGACGTCTGCGGTCGCGTGGGGTCGTTGACGCGCTGCGCGCCGTCGACTTCGAACTGGTATTCGTAGCGTCCCGGCACCAGCGGGATGGTGATCGACCAGGCGCCGTCGTCGGAAACGCGTTCCATCTGGTATCGCGTATCGTCCCAATCGCTGAAGTCTCCCACGAGCGAGACCGACTTGGCCGTGGGTGCGATGAGGAGGAACTGTTGCATCTGCGGGGCGTTGGGGTCGCGCTTCACGTCGGCGACCGGCTGGAGCACCATGTCGCCCGCCGGCTGTGCTGCGGCGATCGGCGCGGCCGAGGGCACGGGGGCGAGGAGCCGCATCGACACCACACCGACGAGTGCCGCTGCCGCTGCGAGCCCCGCGACCTGCGTGATGGAGAAGGCGAACGTCTTGCGGTACCACGGACGCGATTCGCGCGCCGCCGTGAGCGAGATGACGCGTGGCTCAAGCGCCGCCATCACCCGCTCGTCGAATCGCGCATCGAGCGCGACCGGGCGTCGCAGCTCCTGTGCGATACCGGCAATGAATGGGTCGAAGTCGTCGTCGTGTGTGGTCACCGTTGCACCTCATGCAGGAGTGCGCGCAGTCGCTCGCACGCGCGCTTGACTCGCATCTTCAACGCAGAGACACCGACGCCGGTGAGCTCCGCGATTTCGTCATACCCCAGTTCTTCTACATGCTTCAGGAGAAATGCCTCGCGCTGGTCTTCGTCGAGTGCCAGCAGCGCCCGCTGTATCTCCTCCCGCCACGCATTCTGCTCTTCCGGGTGCTCCTCGGACGCGTCGAGCAGGGCGATGTCGTCCCGCACGAAAGTCCGTTCCCTCCTCCCCCGCCGCGTCCCCGCCGTTCGGCAACGATTCGCCAGGATGCGAAAGAGCCACGATCCGAACCGCGCGGGATCTTCGCACTTGGCCAGCGACCGGTAGGCCCGGAGAAAGGCATCCTGCAGCGCCTCCTCCGCATCTTCCCGGTTGCCGAGCATCCGTGTGGCATAACGGGCGAACTGCACCCGGTAGCGCCCCACGAGGATCGCGTAGGCCGCGGAATCACCCGCAAGCACCTGCGCCACCGTCTCGGCGTCACCATCGTTCTCTAGTGGTAGACCCTGCGAAATCGCCATTGGTCAATATCGCGTTACACTTCGCCGGGCTCGACCGCGCAAATCATTGCTGATAAAGGCTTTACGCGCGAAAGTTTTTTCTGCCGAGCTCGCCGCCCGCCCCCCTCGAGAGGCGGGGCGCTACCCCGGGAGCGAGCACCGACCAGTCCCGGAAACCTCGCAAAATACCCCCGCCGCGTGGGCGTTCCCAACAATCTCGCACGTGCGTGCGCGCGCGGCGAGCCTGTGTTCGGGGTGTGATCTGCGTCGTTAGGCGACGGTGCGCCGGATCACACGCCGCGTGTGCCGTGCGGGTGGAATCGCTCCCCCTTTCGCGCCATGTGGAGCAGCAGGTCGGCCGGAACGAAGCGCCCACTAAAGCGAGAATTCAGGGCCTCGAGCCGGTCGACCGCGCGCGACGCGCCGATCGCGTCCAGATATCGGAATGGGCCGCCACGAAACGGCGGAAAGCCGATCCCGAAGACCGCGCCGATGTCACCGTCGCGCGCCGACCGCACGATCCCCTCCTCGAGGCAGCGCACCGCTTCGTTCGCCAGCACCAGGATACAGCGCTCCTGGATCTCCTCCTCGGCGACCGTGACGCGCTGACTCCCGCTCGGCGTGAAGCCGTAGACGGATGCGTCGACGCCGCCACGCTTGCCGTCGGCATCGTACGTGTAGAAGCCGCGCTTCCCCTTGCGCCCCAGACGCCCCGACTCGACCACGCGCCGGAGCGTGAGCGACGGCGACAGTCGCTCGCCGAACGCCTCGGTGAAGATCTCCCCGGACTTGCCGGCGATGTCGAGCCCCACTTCGTCGAGGAGCGTGATCGGACCGACCGGGAAGCCGAAGTCGAGGAGCGCCTGGTCGACCGACTCCACCGACGCGCCGCCATCGAGGAGGCGCCCTGCTTCATTGAGGTAGGGGGCGAGGATCCGGTTCACGTAGAAGCCGGGCGAGTCCTGCACGACGATGACCGTCTTCCCGATCTGCTTCCCGTACGCGACGGCGGTGGCGGTGACCTCGGGCGCCGTCGCCGGCGTCACGATGACCTCGAGGAGCGGCATCTTGTGCACCGGCGAGAAGAAGTGCATGCCGAGGACTCGCTCGGGGCGCACCGACGCTTCGGCGATGCGGGCGATGGGGATCGTGCTCGTGTTGGAGGCGAAGATCGCGTGCGGAGGGGTCACCGCCTCGACTTCGCGGAGCACGGCGTGCTTCACGTGCAGGTCCTCGAAAACCGCCTCGATGACCAGGTCTACATTGCCGAAGCCGGAGTAGTCCACCGTTCCTCCCGCCAGGAGCAACTGGTCCTCCATCTCCTGCCGGGTGATGCGGCGCCGCGTCACCCCTTCCTTGAGCACCGCGCGGATCGATGCCAGCCCCTTCCCCACGCGCGCGAGGTCCGCGTCCTTGAGGCGTACGAGCGTTCCCCGCTGCACGGCGATCGTCGCGATCCCTGCCCCCATGAATCCGGCGCCGAGGATACCGAGCTTGCGCACGGGGAGCGGGGTCACCGGAAGGTCGCCGACACCGCTGTCCTTCTTGAGGGCGGTGCTCGCGAAGAAGATGCCGACCAGCTCGCGCGACACCTGCGTCATCGCCATCTCGCCGAAGAGTCGCGCCTCCTCGCGGTACCCCTTGTCGCGGTCGTGAAGGCCGGCCGCCACCGCATCGAGTGCGGCGAGGGGCGCAGGGTAGTTGCCGCGTGTCTTCTTGAGCACCGTCTCGCGCGCCTGTCGCAGTACGAGCGCGCGCCCAACGGCGTTGTCGTCCAGCAACACGGTCTTGGCGTCGTGCTTCCGCGTCTGCGGGTTTCGGTCGCGCACCCCGTCGGCGATTTCCCGCGCCCGCTGCACGGCGATGCGATGAAGGATCGCCGGGTGTACCAGCTCGTGCACCAGCCCGATCTGCATCGCCTTGCGCGCGCGCACGTTCTTCCCGGTGAGGATCATGTCGAGCGCGGCTTGCAGCCCAACGGTGCGCGGCAGGCGCTGCGTCCCGCCGGCGCCGGGAAAGATTCCGAGCTGCACTTCGGGGAGCGCGAGCACGGTCTTGGGATGGTCGGTGGCGATGCGGTACGCACAGGCGAGCGCCGCCTCGAGCCCGCCGCCGAGGCAGGCGCCGTGGATCGCCGCGACGAGCGGGATGCGCATGCGTTCGAGGCGCGCGAGCAATTCCTGCCCGGTGCGCGACGCCGCTTCGGCCTGTTGGGGCGTGGTCCAGGCGAGGAACTCCTCGATGTCGGCGCCGGCGATGAAGCTGTCGGGCTTCCCGGAGATCAGCACGGCACCGACGATTTCCGTGTCGCCTTCGAGCCGTTCGAAGATCGCCTTGAACTCGTCCTGCACGGCGCGCGAGATGGTGTTGACCGATGCGCCCGGGAGATCGAAGGTGATCGTGGCGATGGAGTCGACTACTTCTACGCTGAGAGCAGGCATCTATCGAGGGGACAGAAGACGAGAAGACGAGAAGACGAGAAGTGGCGGTGCGCGGTGAGAGAGCGGTGGGCGCTACGCTCGTTCGACCACCATCGCGAATCCGAGTCCTCCCGCGGCGCACACGGTCATCAAGCCAAACTGTCCATTGCGGCGGGCGAGTTCGTGGCAGAGGGTCGTCGTGATGCGCGCGCCGGTGGCGCCGAACGGATGGCCGATGGCGATCGAGCCCCCCATCACGTTGAGGCGCTCAGGGTCGACCTCGCCGACCGGCTGCGAGAAGCCGGCGCGTTCGGCCCACCGCTGCGAGGTGAAACCCTGCAGGTTGGAGAGGACCTGCGCGGCAAACGCCTCGTGCATTTCCACGAGCGCCATGTCGCCGAGCGAGAGGCCGGCGCGCTGCAGCGCGACAGGGGCGGCGAGCACCGGCGCCATCAGGAGCTGCTCTCCGGGGTCGAGCGCGGCATAGGCGTACGAACGGATGTAGCCCATCGGCCGGTAGCCTAACGCGGCGGCGCGTTCTTCGCTCATCAGGAGCACTGCCGCAGCACCGTCGGTAAGCGGCGAGGCGTTGCCGGCGGTCACGCTGCCATAGCGCTTGTCGAAGACCGGCTTGAGTGCGCTGAGCGCCTCGAGCGTAGTGTCCTCCCGAATCCCGTTGTCGCGATCGAGCGCCGTCTCGTACTTCGGCGGGACCCAGACCGGGGCGATCTCACTCGTGAGGCGCCCGTCCTGCGTCCCCGCACTCGCCCGGCGGTGCGAGGCGAGCGCGAACACATCCTGTGCCTCCCGCGAGATCCCGTTGATCTTCGCCATCTTCTCGGCACTCTGCCCCATCGTCTCTCCCGTTGTAGGCTCGGCGATCGCCGGAGTGACGGGGACGAGATCGCGCGGGCGGATGCGGGCGAGCGCCTGCACGCGCTGCGAGAGCGACTTGGCCCGCGAGGCGGCAACCAGCGCGTCCGAGAAGCCGCGCGAGTGGAGGATCGGGACGTTGGACAGCGACTCGGCGCCCCCCGCGATGATCACGTCGGCGTGCCCGAGGGCGATCTGGTCGGCCGCGTCGGTGATCGCCTGGTTGGCGCTCGCGCAGGCTCGCGACACCGACCACGCCTGCACCCCCTTCGGGAGCTGCGGCATCAGCGAGATTTCGCGGGCGATGTTCGGCGCCAGCACCGATTGCACCACGGTCCCGAAGACGAGGGCGTCGACGACGTCGCCGCTCAGGTTGGTGCGCTGGATCAGCTCGGCCACGCAGAGGCGCCCGAGTTCGATCGCCGAGAGGGACTTGAGCGCCGTCCCCGACTTCGCGAATGGGGTGCGGACGCCTTCGACGATGGCGACACGACGACCGACGCGGGATGAAGACATGAGATGATGGTCGGGAGGACAGGGGCTGGTGGGCGACGGGCGCCGGGTGCTGCTTCCCTGAAACGAATATCGCTGCCGACACCCGGTGATGCAGCTCAGCGCGCTAGTCGAACGGTGCGTTGGTCAGATGTGCCGGCGCCTTCGGCGCGCCGCGACTCGCCCCCCCCACCCCTACCGGCTCTCCTCGATGCGTCTTGCTCCCCGTCGATCGCACGTCCGCGCCATTCTCGTCGCGCTCCTTCTCCCCTCGATCGCGTCGTCCCCCCCGCTCGGCGCCCAACAGCGGCGCCCCCCCGAGCGAACGGGGGCCAACACCGCGACTGCTGCGGGGGCTCCGGCTACCGCGCCCGCGGCTCGCCAGAGCGACCCCGATGGCGTGCGCATCATTCCCGACACCGCGATCTCGTCGACCGACGCCGTGACGATCAAGGGGAAGAACGTCCCCTACCGGGTGACCGTGGGGACGCAGCCGGTGTGGGACGACAAGGGGGCGCCGATCGCGTCGATGTTCTACACATACTACGAACGCTCCGACGTCGCCGACCGCGATGCGCGCCCGCTCGTGATCTCGTTCAACGGCGGCCCCGGATCGGCGTCGGTCTGGATGCACATCGCGTACACCGGTCCGCGCCAGCTCAGGATCGACGACGAGGGATATCCGGTGCAGCCGTACGGTGTGCAGGCGAATCCCAACTCGATCCTCGACGTCGCCGACATCGTCTACATCGATCCGGTCAACACCGGCTTCTCGCGGATCCTTGGCGATGCCAAGCGCGAGCAGTTCTTCGGCGTGAACGAGGACATCGCGTATCTCGCGCGCTGGGTCGACGCCTGGGTGACGCGGCATGAGCGCTGGACGAGCCCCAAGTATCTCATTGGCGAGAGCTACGGCACGACGCGCGTGGCGGGGCTCGTGGAGCGGCTGCAGGGGTCGCACTGGATGTTCTTCAACGGCGTGATCCTCGTCTCGCCAACCGGACTCGGCGTCGATCGCGAGGGGCCGGTGGGGAGCGCGTTGCACCTGCCGTATTACGCGGCCACCGCGTGGTATCACAAGGCGCTGAGCCCCGAGCTGCAATCGCGCGACCTGGAACAGCTCCTCCCCGAGGTCGAGAACTTCACGATCGACAAGCTCATTCCCGGGCTCGCTCGCGGCGGGTCGCTCCCCGATGCGCAGCGGCAGGAGTTGGTGCGGCAGTTCGCGAAATACAGCGGGCTGTCCGAGCGCGCGGTCGCCGAGCAGAGTCTCTTGGTCCCGACGCAGTTTTTCTGGAAGGAGCTGCTGCGCTCGCGCGGCGTGACGGTGGGGCGCCTCGACTCCCGCTACCAGGGGCTCGATCGCACCGACGCCGGGACTTCGCCCGACTTCGACCCGGCGCTCACGGCCTGGAACCACGCCTTTGCGCCAGCGATCAACCACTACCTGCGCGACATGCTCCACTTCAAGACGGATCTGCAGTACTGGCTCTTCGGCCCGGTGAACCCGTGGAATCGCAACGGCGAAGCGACCGGCGAAGCGCTCCGGCGCGCGCTCGCCGAGAATCCGTATCTTCACCTCATGGTGCAGAGCGGCTACTTCGATGGGGCGACGGACTATTTCAACGCCAAGTACTCGATGTGGAACCTCGATCCCGCGGGACGCGTGCAGGACCGGATGACGTGGAAGGGGTATCGCTCCGGGCACATGATGTACCTGCGGCGCGATGACCTCGCGACGTCGAATGAAGACATCCGCCAGTTCATCGCCCGGTCGACGCCGCGTCCGGGGCAGCCGGCGCGCCGTTAGGCACCCGCGACTGACCAGTTCCCCATGACCGCTCCCGCCCCCGCCATCTCCGCCTGGCGATCGACAACGCTCGACGCGCTGTCGACGGAGCAGTTCGACCTCCTGGTGATCGGGGGCGGGATCGTGGGGTGCGGCGTGGCGCGCGACGCGGCGCTCCGCGGGCTGCGCGTGGCGCTGTGCGAAAAGGGAGATCTCGCAAGCGGGACCTCGAGTCGCTCCTCGCGACTGGTGCATGGCGGGGTGCGCTACCTCGAGCACGGGCACCTGCACCTCGTGTTCGAGTCGAGTCGTGAGCGACGGCGCTTGCTCCGTACCGCCCCGCACCTGGTGCGTCCGCTGTCGTTCACGTGGCCGGTGTACGAGGGGGCGCGGGTCGCGCGGTGGAAGCTCCTCGCCGGCCTCACGCTGTACGACGCGCTCGCCCTCTTTCGCAATGTAGGGAACCACCGGCGCCTCACCACCGACGGGGTGCTGGAGCGCGAGCCGGCGCTGTCGCGCGACGGATTGCTCGGCGGGGCGATCTACTGGGATGCCGCCACCGACGATGCGCGCCTGACGCTCGCGACCGCGCTGGGCGCCGCCGCCGCCGGCGCGCGCATCCTCACCTACGCCCCAGTCACCGCCCTAACTCGCGCGAGCGATCACGCGACGGCGGCGCGGGTGCGCGACAAGCTGTCGGGGCGCGAGGTGCAGGTGCACGCGCGCTGCGTCGTGAGCGCTGTAGGGCCGTGGACCGACACGATGCACGCGCTCGAGGGGGGCGGCGCAGGCCACGCCGTCCTCGGTTCGGCGGGGGTGCACATCGCCGTCCCGCGCGCGCGCGTCGGGAATCGCGAGGCGGTGACGGTCGTAGCGCCGCAGGACGGGCGGGTGATGTTCGTCCTGCCGGCCGGAGAGCATGCGATCATCGGGACGACGGAGACGCCGTCGCGCCGCGGCCCCGACGCCATCCGCGCATCGCGCGAGGAAGTGCGCTACCTCCTCGACGCCTGCAGCGCGAACTTCCCCAACGCAGCGCTGCGCGACGACGACGTGGTCTCGGCCTGGGCGGGGATTCGCCCCTTGGCCGCGACGCTCGCCGACGGCGACGCCGGGAGCGCTTCGCGCGAGCACTCCGTGGCGATCGGTCCCTTGGGCGTGCTGTCGGTGACCGGGGGGAAGCTGACCACCTATCGCGCCATGGCCGAAGACGTGGTCGATCGCGTCTGCGCAGAGTTAGGGGAGGACGAACGCGACGGGAAGCCATTCCGCGAAGTGCTCCTGCCCGGCGGGGCGATGCGCTCGCTCGAGGAAACCGAGCGGGACGCCGCCGCGGCAACCGGCGACGCGGCGGTTGGGCGCCGGCTCGCCCGCGCCTACGGGAGCGAGTGGCGCGCCGTCTGGAAGCTCACGCGCGACGCGCCATCGCTTGCCGAGCGCATCGACCCGTCGCTCCCCTACACGCTGTGTGAAGCCGTGCACGCGATGGAGCAGGAATGGGCCGTAACGCTCGGCGACATCCTCCTCCGCCGCACGCACGTCGGCTTCGAAACGCGCGACCACGGCGAGCAGGGCGCGAAGCGCGTGGCGGAAACACTCGCGCGCAGGTTCCGGTGGGAGCCTGCGCGCGTGACGGAGCTGTTGCGCGAATATTCCGAGGACGCCGAGCGACTCTTCTCGCTGGATTGAGCGCCCGATCGACCGTCGGTGACCGGGGTGTCGCGCGATCAGCGCTTCATGTTCGCGCGCACCGCCCCCACGAAGCGCGCCGCATCGGCGGGACGAAACTGCTCGAGGAGTCGTTCGTTGTCGGTGTTGAAGTTCTCGAAGTTCCAGGTGGGCTTGTGGTCGAACGAGAAGTGGATCGCGCCGTCGTCGTACGACACATCGCGCAGATCCGATACGGGGAACCCGCGTGACTTCTCGAAGACCTCGCGCATCGCGCCGGTCACGGTGGACTTCACGACCCCCTTGATGATCTCACCAAACGCCGATTTTTCGTCGCCGTCGGCGGCGGAGTCTTCTTTCATCGACTTCTTCATCTCGCTCTGGATCGCGTTACGCATCGAGTCGGAGAACGCGACAACCACCGAGTCGTGGCGCAGCGACATGACGAATGCGCCGTTGCGCGACTTCATCGAGACGCTCCCGTCGGCGCCTTCGGTGAAGGTCGAGTTGCTGCTGGCGGATCGCTCCGGCTGCTCCGTGGCTTCGGGGCGCTCGGGCAACTCCGTGCGCTCGGGGACTTCGGACACTCCGGCGGCGGGAGGAACGGGCGCCGCGGCCACATCGCTTGTCGCGTGGTCGTCGCGCTGGTCGCACGCGGTCGCCACTACGGCGACAGAGAGGACGAGCACGGCGTGCGGGGCGATGCGGCGAATGATCGACATGGGCGACTCCGACGGGGTGATGTTGCACTACCGTACGAAAAGGCGCGCCCGAGGTTACACCCCGGGCGCGCCTGACCCTCGCATACCTCGCTACTTGATCTGATATCGTCTCGTGTAGACCAGGACGACGCCGTAGCGCGAGTTGTCGAGGTTGCCGCGGTTGGTGACCGCAAAGCCGACTTCCTGGCTGCGGAAGGCGAGAATCGCCTCGATGTCGTTCGCCGAGATGGCGTCCACGCGCATCTGGACCGGGATACCGTCGACGAAGATCTGCGCGCACCCCGAGCTTCCCGAGAAACGCAGGCAACCGCTGGGCGGGTTGTACCACTGGAGTCCGGCGAGGCGTCCGTCGCGCACCAGGTCGCCCAGCGTGAAGGCATGCGCGCGCAACTTTTCAATGTCTTCGGGACCGAGGAAGCGCTGGAAGGTCCCCATGACCGACGAACCGAAGACGCGTCGCACGTCGGCCGAGATCACTTCGCGGATCGACATCTCTGCGGCCTTGCCGGTGAGGTAGACCGTGTCGCGCCGCGTTTCATCCTTGAGGAGCTCGAAGTCGTCGGTGACGATCGGGTAATAGCCCGGGCGTCGCACGAGGAGCGAGTACTTGCCGGGCTTGCTGGCCGTCAGCGTGAACCCGCCGAAGACATCGGTCGTCGTGGTATCGAGCACGTTCTGCCGCCGATCGAGCAGCGCAACTGTGCTGGTCGCCACGGCCTGGCGCGAGGCGCCGACCACCACGATCCCATCGATCGTTTGGGCGTGGGAGACCGCGCTCGTCGCTACAACCAGCGCGGGGACCAGCAACAGACTGCGCACACGGTGAGCGAGGGCGTCCATGTTGCACCTGATGTGAAGGGTCGTGTTCGCTAGTACCCACACGCGCCGTGCAGGTGCCGCGACATCGCCGCTCGCTGCGATTCCCGCCCGACGGCGGCCCTTCACGACTCGCCGGCGCTTCCCTTCATCGCCGGTGCTCGCTGTGCCGCGTGCGCTACTCGAGCGGTGACTCGTGGATCGTGACGAGCTGCACGATCTTGAGCTTGCGCGTGCGGGCCGGCAGTCGCAAGAAGGCGACCTCGCCCACGGACTTGTTGATCAGCGCGCGCCCGATCGGCGACGACATCGTGACCTGTCCTTCGTCGAACGCCTCCGAGTCGCCGAAGACGAGCGTGTAGGACTCCACGACCTGCGTCTCCTGGCACTCCACGGTCACCTTCGAGCCGAGACCGACGCGATCCGACGGGATTTGCGAGAGATCCACCTGCGCGAGCTTGCTCAGGCGCTGGCGCAGCTGGCCGAGGCGCGCCTGCACGAACGCCTGACGCTCGAGCGCGGCCTTGTATTCGGAGTTCTCACGAAGATCTCCCAACTCCACCGCTTTGCGAATCTCGTTGGGGATCGTGACGTTGAGCTCGTGTTGCAGCTTCTCGACCTCCGCACCCAGCTTTTCCTTGAGAGCTTCGAGCATGGCGACCCTATCGACAAGAGAAGTCATCCGACAAATCGTCGACGCCCTTGGGACGGCGCCGACGCCGGTACGACCGGCGACGATTTGCGAGATGACCTGTAAAAGGTGAGCGCCCGGCCGCGTTGGGGGCCGGGCGCTTTCGCTGTCAGGAAATCTAGGCGCTGCGAGCAGCAATATCAATTCTCGGCACCGCGTACTACTACTACACGGGATCTCCCAAACGGTCGCAGGCGCCGCCGCCCGCATGCGCCACTGGACGTCGACTATTCGCGAGATCTCCCCTACACTCCCGGCATGATTCGCACGGAGCGCCACGACGACGTGACGCGGTTCGACATGTCGACCCGTCGAAGCCGGTTGGCAGGCTTTTCGGTGAGTGCCTACCTCGTGCGCGGTGTCCTCATCGACTGCGGCTTTCCGGCGGTCGGCGACGAAGTCGACGCGCTCCTCCTGCGTGAACGGCTGGAGGGAGTGATCATCACGCACTTCCATGAAGACCACGCCGGAAACGTGGAAGGCGTCGCGCAGCGCGGCATACCGATCGCCGCACATGCCGACACGATGGCGCGCGTGCGTGCTCCGATTCCACTCGCGTTCTATCGTCGCTTCACATGGGGTGAAGCTCCGGCACTTCGCTCTCCGTGCTCCCCGTTCGACCCCGAAGGACTGGTGATGATCCACACGCCGGGACACAGCCCGGATCATCACGTCGTGTGGGATTCGGAGACGGGGACACTCTTCGCCGCCGACCTCTTTCTCGGGGTGAAGGTGCGGATCGCGCATCACTACGAGCGACCGCGACAGATCCTTGCGAGCCTGCGTCGCGTGCTCGCGCTCGAGCCTTCGCGGGTCTTCGACGGACATCGCGGCCTCGTACCGACGCCGCTGGAGCTCCTGCGTGCGAAGGCCGACTGGACGGAAGCGACCATCGACGCAGTGGTCGCGGCGGCGCGCAACGGCACCCCTGCGGGTCGCATTGCCCGCGACGTGCTCGGCGCGCGCGACATGAATGACTTCATCTCGCGCGGCGAATACTCGCGCCTCAACCTCGTGCGCGCGATCCTCGCCGAGGAGGACTAACGCTCGCCAGCGCTACGGCGTGGCATCGAAACGCTGGCGCGCCGAGCGATAGACCGGGAGCTCCGGCACCGTCGGCGAGAAGAAGGCGACGAAGGCCGCGCGTGCCGGCAGGTTCTGCCATGCCCGCTGCTCGGCGAAGGCGCGGCGATAGCGCGCGTGCACGCGCCCCGCGAACGGGGAGAGATCGCGCCAGAGCGGCGGGAGGAGTTGCTGTACTCCGTTGGTCTCGGCGATTGCAGCGGCGTAGTCGCCGCGCGCGATCGCCACCTCGGCGCGGAGGGCGCCGGCCAACTGATCCCTCAACGTCGAATCGCCGGGCACGAGCGGGAGCGCGTCGAGCGCGCTGGCTTCGGCGAGCACGCGCATGGTGTCGCCAAGGGCCGCGCTCACGAGGCCGATCCCGTACGCGCGGAGCTGCGGCTCCATCCCGCGATGCGGATGCAGCCAGCTTCGCGGCGCGAGCGAATCGGTGTCGGCAGGGTGCCACGCCTCGAGTCGAGCGCGCGTATCGCGCAGCGCCGAGTCGGGGGTCTCGCGCGAGAGCCATTGCATCCAGGCGAGGAGCGGGAGGGCAACAGCGGGATCGAACGCTGCCGCATCGGCGAGTTCGGCCGAGGACTGCGCCTCGCGACGCACGGCGAAGAAATATTCGGCACGCCAGGAGTGCGCGATCGCGGCCAGGTCGGCGCCATGCCGAATCGCCTCGGTGTACGGCTTCAACAGCTCGGCAGCGTGCCAGAGCGAGAGGGGGCGGAGAATGCCGCCGGAGGTCGCGAGGGCGCGGGATGCCGCGAACACCGCCGGCGGATCGGCGGTGCTTGCCGCGAGCTGCAACACGAGCTTCCATCCCGTCGTGTCGCGCCGCGCGTCGGCGTCGAGCACACGCATGGCCAGGCGCGTCGCCGGCTCCACGTCGTAGAGCTCCGCTCCCCACGTGAGACGGCTGGTGAGCGCCCGGTCGTCGTACAACGATGCGAAGCGCGCGAGCTCGAGGCGCGCCGCCTCGTGGAAGGGAGAGAGCGCCAGCACCTGCCAGAGCGCGGGGATCGCTCCCACGTGCGACACTCGGCGCGTAGGCTGGTCGCGCAGGCGTCGCCCGACCGGCGACCCGGGCGCAACGAGGACCGAGTCGATCGCGCCACCGTCGTGCCGGTGCACGAACGCGGCGGCGTACCAGATCGTCGGATCGTCGTGCACGTCGGTGAGAAGGACGCGGTAGACCGAGTCGCTCCCGCGGATGTCGCCGCGCATCCAACGCTGGTGCGCGTCGAGGAGGGCGCGTTCCGGCGGCGACAAT
>CAZWVG010000004.1:0-67231 GCA_964637355.1 uncultured Gemmatimonadaceae bacterium | reverse complement strand
AGCCGTGCCACGACTGGACCGCGGCGATGAGGAGCGTGTCGCCGCGGATCGGTGCCACTTCGCCGGCCACGTGGAACCCCCCTTCGTCGTCGTCGAGGACGAAAACCCGTTCGCGCTTGTTCGTGCGCAGCTCGCGCTCGAGCCGCGCCACGTCGAGCGGCGCCTCGATGTCGCTGGCCGCTGTCGCGTCGCCACGCGGCGGCGTGTGCCCTAACAGGCGTGTGCGATCGAAGACGTAGAAGGCGATCTCGCGGAAGCGATAGTCGGCGAGTTCATCGGCAACGACGGCGACCGGGTCGAGGCCCGGGAGCGTCTCCTTGATGACTTCGCCGCGAAACGTCGCGGCCGCATCGCGGAGGAAACGGTTGGCGCGCCGGTCCAGAAGATCGCGGGTGAGCAGGAAGGAGCCGACGGCGAGTGCGACGACGAGCGCGCCGAGGATGGCGGAGTACCAGAGGGTGAGTCGGGCGCGGATCGAGGTGAGAGGGGGCACGCGTCGGGGCTTTGTCGTTTCGTTGTGAGGGCGCTGAGGAAGGTGGGCGGGGAGAGGTGACGGAGGGATGAATCGGTGATGCGGAACTCCCTTCTCGGGCGAAAAGCTATCGGCCGGAGCAAAGTGGGCGCATCCTTTCTGACCATCGGCACGAGCGATTGCCGCGAGCGTCCTCGCACGCGACCACGCTGGCACACGCGACTCGCTTTGACGGAAGTCTGACGGAGCGCACGCGAATTCACGGGTCCCGTGTTCGCGTGGAGGGTCGCGAGCGAGTCGCGATCGGCGTGGTCTGGCTGAGGGCGAGCGTCCTACTTGGCTCGAGAGGGGAGGGGTGGAGTGGCGAAGCGCGACACGGCAGCGGTCGATGTGGACGTGAAGCCTGGGAACGCCATGCGTCTTCTCACCCTGGGAATGGCCGAGCTGCGTGAGGACGGGGGCGAGACGCCGGTGCTCGCCGTCGGCAAGCCACTCGCGCTCCTGGTATTCCTCTCGGCGTCACCCGGGCGAAAGTCGTCGCGCAGTACCCTGCTTTCGCGGCTCTGGTCGGATCTCGAACCCGACGCCGCAAAGCATGCGCTGCGCCAGACGCTGTGGTATCTGCGTCGCCGGGCCAATCGACCGCTCGTCACCGCGTCGGGCGACGAGCTCACGCTGCGCTCCGACGTGCGATCGGATCGCGAAGAGCTGGTGCGCGCGTCGACGTCGGGGAATCACGCGAAGGTCGTCGAGCTGTATCGCGGCGCCTTCATGCCGGCGTTTGCGGCGCCGGGGAGCGCGGGATTCGAGGAGTGGGCGGCGCTCGAGCGTCGGCGCCTGCTCGAGCTCTTTCGACACTCGGGCGAGATCGTCACGCGGAGCTTCCTCGCTAGCGGCCAGTCGCAGAAGGCCGTCGACCTGGCGCGACGGATTCGCGACGAGGACATCAACGACGAGCGCGGATGGCAACTCCTGCTGGAGTCGCTCGCTTCGGCGGGGGACCTGCTCGGTGCGCGCGCCGAAGCGGAGGCGGTGGAGCAGCTCGCCGAGCGGGATGAGATCGAGCTGCAGCCGGCGACGCTAGCCGCAGTTAGGCTCGCGCGCGCCCCGAACGCGCCGGAGGCCGTGAGTGGTGGCGGTGCGGCGCGCACCGACCAGCGATTCGCGGGAAGCCTGGTCGGACGGGAATCTGCATTCTCGGCGCTCGTGCGCGGATGGGAGGATGCGAAGTTGGGGAAGCTCGTGCACATGCATGTCTCGGCGCGTGCAGGGCTCGGGAAGACTCGACTTCTGAGGGATCTGGCGTCGCGCATTCGAGGGATGCGTGGCAAGGTCGTGATGGCCACCGGATCCATCGGCACGCGCGAGATCGCCTACGGCGTCGCGAGCGAGCTTGCCGGGGGGCTTTGTTCTCTCCCTGGAAAGCAGAGCATCGCCCCGGCGACCGCCGGCACCCTCGTGGCGCTCAATCCGTCGCTCTCCACCTATTTCGAGGCGCCGCCGCGCCATGCCCCGCCCGAGGATGTCATGCGGGCGCGCACCGTCGCCATTGCCGAACTCGCGACGGCGATCTCGTTCGAGCATCCCGTCGCCGTGTTGCTCGACGACCTGCATTGGTGGGACGAGGCGTCGCTCGTGCTGATCACCGCGCTCATCGAGCGACTCGCCGACAGCAAGATCCTCCTCGTGACAACCGCTCGACCCGAGGCGCGGCGCGTGCCGGCCATGTCGCACGGCACCACGCGTCATGTGGAGCTCCCGGTGCTCGACGTCGCGAATGTCGATGAGTTGATCCTGAGCATCGCCGAACTGCCTGACGAGGAGTGGGCGCAGCACTTCGCCGAAGCGGTGTGCACCGCCGCCAAGGGGTCGCCGCTGCTCACGTTGGAGTTGTTGCAGCTGCTCGAACAGCGCGCCCTGCTGCGGCGAGCGGGGGGGAGCTGGGTCGCCGAGCGCCAGGGTGAGCTGCGCGAGGCGCTCTACAACGGGAATGTGTTGCGGGCTCGGCTCGACGGGATGGAGCGCGGTGACAGCTGGCTTCTCACGCTCCTGGCGATCGCCGGCACGCCGCTGCCGATGCGGGCGCTCATCGCCGCATCGGGCACCAATAGCGCCGACACCGCCGGGCGACTCGCCTCGCTCGAGGCGCGCGGGCTTGTCGTGCAGTTGGACGACGATTGGTCGCTGGCGCACGACGAGATTCTCGAGGAGGTGCGGTCGCTCCTGAGCCCGGAGAGTTTCCACAAGGGCGCAGCCGATGTGGGGCGGGCGTTGATGGAGATGGAGCCGATCACCGAGGCGTCGGCGCAGCGGGCGAGCCGGCTGTTGCGGATGAGTGGCGAGCGGTCGCGGTGCCGAGCGCTGTTCAGGAAGTTTGCCGGCCAACAGTTTGCTGCAGGAGATCGCCGGAGTTTGCGGGAGCTGGCGCGCGAACTGCTCGGGCCCGATGCGAGCGGTGACGATGTGACCGAGATGGTGTCGGGAGCGCCGTTGACGTGGCGGATGGGGTTGGTGTCGCGGGCGCGGCGGGCGGGGGCGCTTGCAGCTGGAGGTTTGACCACCTCGCTCCTCCTCTACGCGACCATCGCGCAGCCTGCGCCCGCATCGCCCGACGCCATCCTGGCGCTAATTTTCGCGGACTCGTTGGAAAACGGCGCATTCCGCGAAGTGGCGCTACGCGAGGAGGATTGGACACCGTATCGTCCGCTCGCGTCGGCGCCGTGGCGGGAGGGCGCAGCGTTCAGACTCAAGCCCACGAATGCCTTCACCGCCACGTGGGATCCGCGTCGGAGCGCGCTGTTCGTCGAGGAAGTCGTCGGAGAAGACGGCGACATCGAGGTCGTGCAACACGATCGTGGGGGCGTGTCGACCGCGATCGCGCCCGCACCTGGCGACAATGAATCACCGAGCGTATCGCCTAACGGCGAATACGTCGCGTTCTCGACCGCTCGGTGGGATACCCTCAGCCACTACGATATCGCGATGGTGCGCTTGGCGGACAACACCGTCACCCGCCTTACGGACGGACCTGCCAGTGACGGGCCGCCAAAGTGGTCACCCAGCGGGCGCTATCTCGCCTCTGGGCGATCGAATTGGGGGCGCTCGCGGAACCAGCTGTGCGTCATCGACATCGCCAGTCGCCAGCTGCAGTGCCGTGAAGGCGCTCCCGGGTTTGGTCTCGCCGCCCTCGGATGGATCGACGACGAACAGATCGTTGCGCAGGAAGCCGAAGGGTGGTTCAATCGCCTTCGCGTCTGGCAATGGTCGACCGGCGAGTCGGTCATCGTCACCGAGAACGCCGGAGGACTCACCAGCGTGAGTTCAGACGGACGTTGGGTCTTCTGCGTATGCGCCCTCACGGCCGACGGACCGCCGAAGCCGGCAGTCTTTCCCCTCGGGGCCCCGGCGCTCATCCGCGAAATTGGCGTGCCCGAGAGTGCCGGACGATTGCTCGGTGCCGTGTGGCTCGCGAGTGCCGCGACCGCCGCTCCCTCGCGCGTCGTCATCGACACGGTCGCGACGCGTATTGCACCTGTCGGTGTGCCTGTCCGCCTCTCCGCTTCGCTGATCGACAGCCGCGACCGGGTGCTCCCGTTTCGCGGCAGCATTCGGTGGTCGCTCGAAGATACCGCTGCCGGGACGGTCGATTCACTCACCGGCATCGTCGTCGCCCGCGGAGCGTCGTCGGAGCTGGTCGTGCGGGCGGACGTGGGCGGCGTCACGCGCGATTCCATCCGTCTTCGTGTCACGACGGATTCCGCCGTTGTTAGGCTCGATGAGACGTGGAGCGCGTCATGGTTGGATCGCTGGATGCGGTTCGGCAAGCCACTGCCTGTGGTGGTGGAGGCTTCCACTGGTCGCCGAGCGTTCTTCAACAACGGGGAGGGACGCTTCTCGAGCTCGGCGCTATCGAGGCCCACGTTCGACGGCCGCCATGGTCTCGCAGTCGAACTCGAGGTATCGACTCCGGTGACGCGCGCGCAGTGGCAGATCTTCGGCGTCGGCATTCGGCAGGACGTCGATACGTTGCCCTTCAGCTTTAATGCCGGAGCGAACGCGGTTCCCGACTTTCGTGTCCGTTCCTTCGTGTGCGACTTCGGGTACCCGGAGGAGTCGCGCACCGGCAGTGGAGAGGGGAGCATGACCTTCAGTACGTCTCGACGCGGGATATTACTGCATGTGCCCACCGACGACTGGCTTTCCGGGAATTGGCACACCGTTCGCGTACAGATTTTGCCCGATGGCCGTTGCGGACTGGCGCTCGACGGACGGGTCGTGGGCATCTTGCCCGCCACGGTCCGCCCAGGTGCCGAGATGCGGATTCTCCTCGGCGGCAACTCGGTCGACACGCGAATGCTGGTCGGACGTGTGCGGGTGCTCGAAGGGGTCCTGCGCGACGTGGATTGGGCGGCCGCCAAGAGCTTCTAACAGAACTTCCTCGTCAGGCCGGCCATCGTGCGCCCCATCCGAGATCGGATGGGGCGCATCGACTCCGCATCGTCTAGTGCGTCCAGACCGGTTCGAGATCACGAGTACTGGTGGTCGCCACTCGGACGACTGCCCCTCCCGTTCTCGCGACCCGGAATATCTGCTCGACGCCGCCGACCAGGTTCGTGAAAACAATGTGCCCACTGCTCGGCGACCACGAGGGATAGCGACCGGACGCCACGCAGTTCACGCCAGATCCGTTGGCGTACATCACGCAGATGGACGCCGCATTCCGCTCGAAGAGGATCTGCGTCCCGTCGGGCGACCAGCGGGGAAAGAAGTCCTGCGCCCCCGACGTGAGCCTGACCTTGTTGCTGCCATTCGCGTTCATGACCCAGATCTCCGCCTGTCCAGGACCTAGGTTCACAAAGTAGGTGATCTTCGAACCGTCGGGCGAGAAGCTCGGCGTCTCGCTCTGTACGCCCTGGAATCCGAGACAGGTGAGGTTGGCCCCGTTCACATCCATGACGTAGATCTTGTACTCCGCTCCCTGCCCTGCACACGCACCGACGGCGCGCCGGCTCTGGAAGACGATCTGCTTGCCATCGGGAGACCAGAATGGCTGCGCATCGTCTGACGGGTCGGGCGACACGACGTGGTCGTTCGATCCGTCCGCGTTCATGACGTGTATCTCGAAGTTCTGTCGCGAAGTCACATCGCCCTGATAAGCGATTTGAGAGCCATCGGGCGACCACTGCGGGCTCTCGGAGTGCAGTCCCCGGAATGTCAGTTGCGTCCGCTGTCCGCCGCTTGGGTCCATCGCGAAGATCTCTTCCGCGCCCGACGGCTGAACGCTCATGAAGGCGATGTGTCCTCCGCTGACGGGTGCGGGACCGGGAGGAGCCGAATAGAGCGCAGCCACTTCACTCGCCGAGAGCGCGTAGTTGTAGATGCGGAGATCATCGAGTGAGCCCTTGAGTCGCTCCGGCACTCCGGTACCGGATGTGGAGGGCGGGCTCAGGACAAGCTCACCCGATGCGGGAGAGCTCGCGACAGCCGCGATCGAGGTAATGAGGAATCCATCTCGATAGATTTGCCGCCCCGACGTGGTCCACGTGAACGTGTAGAGATGCCAGCTCGTGAAGTCGTACAGGAAGGAGGTCGGCGTGAACGAGTACGCCGGTGAGGTGCAGTCTCCTGGCGGCGGCGTATTCACGATGAAGCACCACCGTTCGATCGGAGCGTACGCGCCGCTGGCCGCTCCGCCGAACTGGACGCGCATCGGATAGGTACCTGCGGACGGCACCTTCGCGAAGATGTTGTACTGCGCGTTCGTGTCATCCAGCCGGACCCACACCGATACGGTTCCTGCAGTCAAGCTGTTGGTTGGAGTTGCGGGGAGGCGAATCTCGCTCGCGCCGTTGAAGTGATATGCGGTGTTGGTCTGCCCGGAGACGCCGGCCGCGAGTTGTGCGTTGTTGAATGTCGCGTCGAATCCGTTGCCAGAGGCGTCGTTCGCGTTGCCGTCGAAGGGGTAGTACGCGACGAGGCTCGCGTTAGGCGGAGGCGGCGGCGTTTGTGTCGGGCAGCTGAAGGTGCCGAAAGGAGCGCTCTTGGACGAAGACACCGAGAGATTCAGAAGCGGTGTTAGCTGCAGCTTCACTCCACCCTTCAGCTCCAATCCCCAATCGCAGACCCGGCTGAATGTGGGAGGCGTGGAGCTCACGGTCTCAGTCACGCGAATAAACGGACCCGCCGCCACAAACGGTCCTGCTGGCAATCCAAACAGGCGCCACTGCATCTCGGGAGTCAGAGAGAGCTGGATGGTCTGATCGACCGACGCGCTCACGAGTTTCGAGGCGGTGAGCGCAGCACTTGCACTTTGCGTGATCGTGACGCCGGACTGCGCGTCGTAGTGCATCCCGCCCGCCAGGTTCCCAGTAGCGGTGACCAATTCCGATCGCGTCATCGCACCCGTTGTCGTCAAACTGGCGTTGAACGTCACGCTCGGCGCGAGGCATCCGACAACCGGACCAATTGATGCTGGAAAGCAGACGGTCGCGGGAATGACCGGCACACTCACGGACTGCTTCGTCGCGGCAGTTGCTGTAACGTCCAGCTGCCCCCGCAGCGTTACGGTCCCGCCGAGCGACATGTCGACGGAAACGAGTCGACCGAACTTATCGAAGGCGATCGCCCGCTTCATGTACGCGGCAAACGTCATCTGCAGCGAAGCGGTCGCCGTCGCGGAACTTCCGAAGCCAAGACCGAGCCCGTTGATGCTAACAGTTGGAAACAGAGGCGCAGCGGAGGCTGACGGTACGCCAGCGATGCTTCTGATTCTGCTCGGCGCGCTACTGCTCGAGAGATCGACCGAATCGGCGTACGCCCCAACAAACCCCAGCTCTTCGACGCCGACGTCTCCCGTGCGCAGTGTCAACACGCCGCCGGACGACTGCACCGCAAGGACGCGACGCGCCCTCCCGATGTCCGGGAGAACCACCACTGTTCCCGAGTCGATGGTCGGTGGCGTTCCCTGCACCGTGAAGGCGTACCTTCCGTCGGCCATCGCCGCCGAATCCGATATCAATTGCATGCTGGACGGATCGAGAGAGATCGTCCGGGCGGCGACGTAGAACGTGTCGCTCTTGACGCCTCCGAAGCCCTTCGCATTGAAGCGCAGCACCACCGGGCCGGTCCCGAGGAAGCGCAGGTTGTCGAAGACGGCTCGCCCTGTCGTGGTACCAACGATCCGTGTTCCGTCGAGCCTTCCCGTCCCCGTCGCGAGACCGACCTCGATCGATGCCGGTGTCCCCACGAGCAGATTCCCACGCTCGTCACGGAGTTCGATCACCGGTGATACCGTGAAGGTGACTCCGTCTCGCTCGAGCACGGGAAGCGCGGCCACCTGCAGCGACGAGCCGCCGGCGACCACCGCCGAGTTGGCCGATACTCCAGCCACCGTATTCGCTTCGTCTGCACACGCAGCCAGAACGAGCAGCAACAGCGAGCCTACTGCACGCAAGAGAATGGAGCGCGAGGACTCCGTAGATCGTCGTTGCATGTCAATTCTCCGTCGCGGTATTGGGTGGGTGCGGCGCGGCTTCGTGACCGCTGCTCCGCAGCGCTATTCCAGCGATGGAGTTGATCCGTCGAGCCCGTCTCAGGCGCGTCAGGGCCCGTCTAGCGAGCGTCAGATACTGGCTATGACGCAAGTCTGTCGACCAGGCGTATGCCTTTTGATCTCTAGCTGTCGCAGCTCGATCAGCGCTCACGCCTCTCGAACGATGCGTGCACGTCACCTGCCATAGGGGGCGCGAGAGCGTTGCACCGCATTTCGCTGGCGAAGCGCCCGCACTCCGGCGCATTGTTGGGATCGCAGCGCTTCCTATTCGTTCCGAGTGCGAAATGCCCACGTCTCCTTCCTCCCTCGCCCGCCTCGAACCCGTCGACCTTCGACGCATCTGGCAGCACGAAGCGCGGCATTTCACGTCATGGCTTGCCGAGGAGTCCAATCTGGCGCTACTCAGTGAGACGCTGGATCTCTCGCTCGTACTCGAAGAGCAGGAGCGCGACGTAGGTCCATTCCGCGCCGACCTGCTCTGCAAGGATACGGGGACCGACAACTGGGTGCTGATCGAGAATCAGCTCGAGCGCACAGACCATACGCATCTCGGGCAGCTGATCACGTATGCTGCCGGCCTTCAGGCCGCGACCATTATCTGGATCTCGGCGCGCTTCACCGAAGAGCATCGGGCGGCGCTCGACTGGTTGAACGAGATCACCGGTGAAGACTTCAACTTCTTCGGCATTCAGGTCGAGCTGTGGCGAATCGGATCCTCGGCCGTCGCCCCGCGATTCAATATTGTCTCAAAGCCGAACGACTGGTCGAAGCGCGTACGAAGTTCAAAGGGCGGCAGTGCGCTCTCCGCCAAGGGGTCGCTTCAGCTCGAGTTCTGGACTGCGTACAAGGAGTATCTCGAGAAAGCCTCATCGATTCGCGCCGCCAAGCCGTATCCGCGCGTCTGGATGCCACACGCAGTCGGACGTTCGGGGTTCACGATCTGCTCCATCGCGTCGTTCTATGACTCGGCGCTCGAGACCTATGACTCCAATGAGCTTCGCGTCGAGATGGTCGTGAACCATCGCGACGCGAAGGCCTTTTTCAGGTCGCTGGAGAGGGACCGACGCGCGATCGACAAGGCGCTCGGCGTCGCGGTCACTTGGCACAATCCGCCGGATAGCCGACAGGCGAAGGTCTACGTACGCCGTGCCGCAGATTTGCAGGAGCGCGCGAACTGGCCGGAGTACTTCTCGTGGCTTCGAGAGCACGTCGAGTTGTTCTCCCGCGTCTTCACGCCGCGGGTCAAGGCGATGCAACCAGACTTTGCCGACTGAAACCAGATGACCGCCGCGCTATGACGTGAAGAGCGGGCGGTCCCAGCTCACGGCTTCTTCTTCGCCTTCCGCCCCGTGCTCGTCTGCTTGTCGCTCCCGGAGCTCGCCCGCCCCGCCGAGCCGGACGAACTCCCGCCCGACGAACTGCTGGGACGCGCGGAGCCCGAGGAACCCGAGGAGCTCGACGATCCATCACTCCGCGGCGAGACGTAGCCGCGCCCCTTCACGACTTTCCCGTGCTCGTCGACCGTGTTGCCTGAACCGCGGTCCACCACCACGATGGGGCGGCGTCCGTACAACCAGCCGCTGCCGCGCCCGTAGCCGTAGCCGTAGGGATCGTAGCCGTACGGATATCCGCCGCCGTAGTACCCGCCGCGGTCGTACCCTCCACGGTCATAGCCGCCACCGTAGTTCTCGCCGCGCGTGTCGGGGGGCGCGTCACCCAGCGCCGTGCGATCGAGGGCGAAGACCTGCGGGTACGAAAGCGCCACCATGATGTCGATCACCTGCGGGTCGACGCCCGCCTCGTCGAGCGCCTCGAGGTTCTTCGCGTCGAGTGCGAACCCCTGCCCTCGCTCGGCGAGCAGCGTTTGGAGCACCCCTACCTCGAGATAGCGGGAGGCTTCTTCCACGTCGCTCAGCTGCATCGTGCCCGCGGCGGCCACGCGCGCCGCGTTCATCCCGCGCGGGCGCCCCTCGAGCGCCTTCGCGACTTCGGCCGGGAGGCGAGCGGAGGCGGGGGCTTCGCGATAGCGGTTGGCGCGCACGCCGACGTTAGTCCCGAACGCCACGCCACGCACGTCGAGCCACTCCCCGTCGCGCGAGATCGCCATCACGCTGTTCACCAGGCGATTCTGTTCCTTGCAGCGCATCGTAGTCCGCAGGTAGACGCGTGCGCCCGTCGCGTTCACGTCCTCCACACCGGCGCAGTCCCCCTCCTTCACGTCACGCTTGGAGGCCGTCGCGTCGAGCTGCTGGCGGGAGGCGATGCTGTCTCCCGCGAGAGAGACCAGGTCGACTACGGTCGGCTTGTCGGTCGGGATGACGCAGACGCGCTCGTTACTCGCACCGAACCCGTCGCGCGGCACCAGGTCCCAGCAGCCGATCCACGGAGCGAACGGTGAACTGTCGCCCTGTGCGCCTGCCGGCGGCGCGAAGGCCATGGCGGCCAAGACCAAAGCGAGGCGTGCAGTGAATCGGTACATGGGGGGACCTCCGGTCAGAACCTGACGAACAACCCGAGCGAGGCATCATACCCCGAAAGGTCGATCTTGTTGAACGTACTGAAGTCGCCGTTCATCGTGGCGCGGCTCAGGAGATATCGCCCCTCGAGCGTGAGCCCGAAACGGGGGGAGAGCGAGATGTCCGTCCCGGCGAGCCCCAGGGCGCCGAGCGACCAGCCGGAGGATTCGAAGGTGTCCGCGAAGATGTCGAGCGTCTCCTTGTCGACGAACTCTCCCTTCTGCCGGAGCGAGTAGCGGACTGCGCCGGCCCCGCCGCCTATGTAGGGGACTACCCGGTTGGGGATCCACGCGTATCGCCCGATCGCGCGCCCCGGCTCGAGGAGGGAGAGGCGGGCGGTGGCCATGATGGTCGTGCGGTCGAGCGTGGTCGACTGGAGGACCGGGAGGTTGTCTTCGCCGATGAAGTCGCGCGATTCGGAGTCGGCGGTGCGGCCGGCCCAGGAGCCGCTGAGGCCGACTTCGAGGCGGGGGGTGACGTGGACGCCGGCGGAGAGGTTAAAGGTGGCCGAGGCGAAGTCGGACTTGTTGAGGGTGAATTCGGTGGTGAGGAGGTCGTAGATGTCGCTTTGGGCGCGGGGGGCGGCGTAGCCGGCGGCGAGGGCGAGGCGGAAGGTGGGGGTGCGGAAGAGGAAGCCGTCGCCATGGCCGAGTTGGGCGTGGAGATCTGTGCCTGCAAGGGCTAGGAGGGCTAGCGTGATTCTGAGGTTCACGGGCGGGGGCGGCGAGGGCTGGTCGGACTGACGGACGCAACCCGGAGATACACGAACTCGCAAAAGAAGGTGCGATCCGCTCGCCACGACGTTGCCGCTCGCGCCACAAGCCGGCATCGAGTCTTCCTCCGCGCGCGCTGAGCACGCCGGGCGCGGCGGGTAGGTGATGCTCCGAACCGCAACCGACTGAATCGGGAGCCGGTGAGTTTGATCGAGTTTTGCGATCTTATCGCAATCGGATAAACTCGCGTCGCATCGACGCGTCCGACGAGTTGCCGGCTTCTGCGGTTGAATTAAACCGTCAAGGCGATTCTCCGCTTTCCGCCTTGCAGCCGAGCCACCTGCTGAAGGCCGGAGAATGTCGCCGCGGTCAGAGTGCGGGATGAGCTCCTGAGGACGCTCAAGGGTAGTATCGCACGCGAGCGCGCGCCGTCTCGACGGTGCGCGTTCCCCGCGTTAGGTACAGACCGCCTTCACATCCCGCATCTGTACGTGCTTGGACGTGAGCAGCGAAAAGGCATTGCTGATCGCGAGCACCTTCGCTCCCGGCTCATTCACCCGCACGTCCAACGTCGCGACCGTGGTTCTGTCAGTGGCCAGGTACGACTTGGCGTTGTGCCCATTCTCGAGGTTGGTGAACTCGTCGCGCGACGTGAGGAAGACCTGCACGTCTTTGCTGCCACCCTCGGTAACCTCGACGCGTCCAGTGAGGCGGCAGTTCGGCTGGTCGACGGGGACATCCCACTCCAAACTCAGGATCTTGCCGGCGCTTACGTCGAAGTCCGACATGGAGGCGAGATTCCACACTTTCGGAGGCCGCGGCGGAGTCGCCGTCATCACCGCAGCGGGCGGCGGCGAAGCGTCCGGCGCGGGGCGCGCGATGATCACAACGAGTGCGACGACCGCGGCCAGTGCGAGGGCCAGAACCAGCGGTGTCCTCACCGTAACTGGTGCTTTGGGCGAGATCGCCGAGCTCAGCGCTACACCGCTGCGTTGATTCGAGTCCTTCAGCGAAGAGCGGCAGTGCTTGCAGATGATTGCGCCATCTTGGATGTCTTCGGCGCAGTATGGACACACCTTCATTGAGTCCTCCGGGTGCCGTGGCGTCACAGGAATCGACGCGCATGCAAGGGAGGACGATTGTTGGCCGTTCGATGCAACACGGCGCTTGGGGAACCACACGCTCAATTGCCAATATGGCGGAGCATTCCCGAGCCCACTTCGCGCGCTGCGCCCCTCTCCTGCCGCGCTAGGTTCCCAATAGTTGCAGCGCCCCCGCGATTCGTGCTCGAAGCACAGGTCGACTCAAACCGCCGATTTCGAGACGACGAATGACAGGTGAATCACTTGTGCAACCCACGAAACCACCCTCGTTGAGCACGTACAAACCCGCCACATCCACAACGATCCCGAGCTTCGACCACGGCGTACGAAGAGTAGCAGGACGACCCATCCTCCACGCGACGAACTCCTCGGCTTCGAGATACTGACGCATCTGCCGCGGAAGATCTCGCTCAGCACGCACATTCAGCTTTGCCTCAACGGGGACAGCGTGACCCCGCAATCGTACGACGTAGTCCACGCGACCCAGTACGCGGCCGGCAGTGCGACAATCGACTTCCCGCGCGACCGTGGTTCGCAAATCGCGCAACTCGTCGAGGAAGTAGTCGATGAAGTCTCCACGCACTTCCTGCTCGTTGAGGAAGCGATGCGCCTTGCTACAGGCGACCTTTCGCCAATTCTGCGACGTGATGAGTTCACGACTCACGCTTACCGGCAAAGCGCGTTGCAGGCGTGGATCTAGGTCATTCCCCTCCGACCGCAGCGCTTCCATCAGCCGTACAAACTCGCTCGGCTGCAAAGGAACAATCGTCTGACCGTGCGGAAACGGCAGCGTGTCGCGAAACCTCATGAGGTCTAGCGACTGCTGCAGCACGTACACACTTCCCATCGGCGCCAAGATTCGATTCCCCCAGTCGTAGTCTTCGCTCGAGAGTCTGTCGTCACGGTGCGCCTTCGCGAGCACGAAGGAGTACGCAACAAGCCGTCCCGCGTACTGCTCCGCTTGTAGCTCCGCGCGGTCGATGAACTGGCGAAGCCGTCTGTGTAGTCTGCCCTCGCGTTCGAGAAGGCGCCGAACGCGCTTCACATTCTGACGTGATCGCTTCGAGTAGTAGAAGAAGCACACATCGCCCGCCTCCGCATAGCGTGGTGCCGACCAGTTTGAAGGGCCTGCGAGCACCTGGTCGAGCGGCGTCTCGAACAATCCGTGCTCGTCTGGCTCTAGGCGAAGCGAGCACGGATCGCTTGGAAACGTGAAGACGGAGAGGAAGGCGCGAACGCCCCCGACGGCTCGCCCGTCGTCATCTCGCCTGCGGTTCGGATGAAAACTCGAAGCCGCGCGAGTCGCAACGACGCGCTGCGGCCTCGGTGCCTGCGGCGCATGTCGGACGATTGCGGCGACGACTTCAACAAAATGCGCAGTTTCGCGCGACTTGGAGGCAAGCGGCCGAAGTGCTCCTGAGAGACGCACACGGGAAGGCTTCTTGGCCTGAAGGCCATTCGCACGAATGCAGTTTACGACGTCCAAAACTAGCCGCGCACGGCTGCGGACGCCTTCACCGACGATCTCGGCGGCCGCCGCGTTAGGCTCCACCAACTCGTCGACGTCCGTGGGGAAGGTCGGATCATTCTCGGCCACGGAGCACAGCAGCTCTTTGATGGATTCGGTGCGGTTGGCGTTCATTAGTTGGTCGAAAGTTGATCGACGTCTCAGCGAGCCACTCGAGTCAGTCAGCGCTCAACGACGCCGAAATTCTCGCAGACTATTGTTAGGCACGAACGAGATACTGATCCAGCCGCCAATCGAGTTCCGTCCAGCGTGAGGTGGCCGGATCGATGTTGACCTCCAGATACGGACGGCTCCAGCGCGCGCGCTGCACCTGCGCCTGGATTTCGGAAACGGGGATCACGTAGCAGTAACCCTCGGCGGGGTTGCTGAGGCAGAGCCATGCCTTCTTCCGCGCTGACGTGAGTTCGCGCCAAGGATTCTGGGTCACCCGATACCAGAGATGATCCGTCTCCTTGTTGAAGTTCTGGAAATACGCCAGCGCGTCTTTCGATTCGAACATCATCCGGAACGGCGGGCGGCGTTTGAAGCCCTCGCCGAGCTCCTGATGAATCACTCGCGAGACGAAGGCGTCGGCCGGCACCGGGCCACCGTGTCTCGCCGCACGTCGCTCAGCTGAGGTAGCTCGCTGTCGAGTCCTCGACGCCTCCGGAACTTCGGGTAGCGGCGTCAGAAGAAGGCGGCGCAGTACATCGTTGGGACTGTCGACAAACGGCGTGGCGCGTCCCTGCAGATGCTCGAACACCTCCTGATCGACGTCGATTGAGATCTTTCCCATTGGGCAGTCCTGTGAGGTGTTAATGGCAGTACTGACAGTACTATGTGCTACTTACTGTCCTATGGCAAGTACTGTATAGTTTCTGCGCCAGCTCAGATGTTTCCCTTGCCGTCGCGACCGGCCACGCTTCCGGCAGCGTGTTCGCTGGAGAGGCGTGGTGCTTGTGCCGAGGAGTTCGGTCGATTCCCCGGAACCACGGTTCTGGCCGCTGTCGGTACCCGTGGTTATCGTGGCTCGGTCAGGTCGGACGTCCGAGAGCTGGTCACCGGAGCGCGCGATGCGGAGACAGGGGGGTGGGGGAGAAGTGACAGCAACGCCGCGATGCGAGCGCGAACCGCGCCAAGCTCGGAGCGCCTCACACGGGCGATGCCCAGATGACCGCTGTCATTTCGGCGGTGAGTGATCGTCATGCCGCGACCCTACACCATCAAGATCTTCGTCCCCGCCGGCGATCCCGAGGGGATCCGCATCATCGAGAAGTCCAATTGGAGCGGCGCCGGGCTGCTGATACCGCGCCCTCTCTTCCCGGAGGGGAGGCACCGACGGGAGATGACGCGAACTGGAGTCTACGTCCTCGTCGGCCCGCCCGAAGAGTCCGGCCTACCGCGCGTCTACGTCGGAGAAGGCGATCCGATTCGCCCTCGGCTCGAGCAGCACGCGGCGAACAAGGACTTCTGGACGACCTGCTTCGCCTTCACCAGCAAGGACGAGAACCTCAACAAGGCGCACGTTCAGTTCCTCGAGTCCCGCTTGGTCGACCTGGCTGACAAAGCCAAGCGCTGCACGCTCGACAACGGCAATCGCCCCGCCCTTCCCTCGCTATCCGAATCGGACGCTGCGGAGGCTGAGGGCTTTCTCGAAGAAGCGCTGATGTGCTTCCCGGTCCTTGGACTCGGCGTCTTCTCGACTGTAGCGCTACAGGCGCCCGCTGCGCCGGAACTCTCGATGAGCGGACGCGGCGTGACAGCACGGGGATTCGAGACCGCCGAGGGCTTCGTCGTCCTCACAGGGAGCGAAGCCGCATTGGACGAGGTCAAGTCCTGTTATCCGTACATAGTCGAACTGCGAGCTGCACTCGCCGAGAACGGCGTACTCAAGGCGGGAAAAGACAGGTACGTCTTCACGCAGAACTAT
This sequence comes from uncultured Gemmatimonadaceae bacterium, assembly GCA_964637355.1. Lineage (GTDB taxonomy): Bacteria > Gemmatimonadota > Gemmatimonadetes > Gemmatimonadales > Gemmatimonadaceae > SCN-70-22. The sequence continues at coordinate 51,438 of CAZWVG010000004.1, read as the reverse complement.
GTGTTCCCCTCGCCAAGTTCGGCCGCCGGTGTGATTCTCGGCCGCAGTGCAAATGGACGCGACGCGTGGAAAGCAAAGGACGGCCGCACACTCAACGAACTGCAAGCCGCGCAAGCCAGCGCCTGACCCCGATTCGGGCGCCCGCTGCACGCAATACTTAGCCCAACTCACCGAATGGCACTAAAGAAGTCCGATCTCTACTCCTCCATCTGGGCGTCGTGTGACGCGCTGCGCGGCGGCATGGATGCAAGTCAGTACAAGGACTACGTCCTGTTCATGCTGTTCATCAAGTACATCAGCGACAAGTACGGGAACAGCAGAGACTTCGCGCCGCCCGTCATCATCCCGAAGGGCTCGAGCTTCGCGGACATGGTGGCGCTCAAGGGAAGGAGCGACATCGGCGACAGGATCAACACGCAGGTCATCCAGCCCCTCATCGAGGCGAACGAGCGGCTGGCGCGCAGCGACTTTCCCGACTTCAACGATCCCAACAAGCTGGGCGAAGGGAAGGCGATGGTGGATCGCCTGTCGGATCTGATCGCGATCTTCGAGAAGCCGGAGCTCGACTTCTCGCAGAACCGCGCCGACCACGACGACATTCTCGGCGACGCCTACGAATATCTGATGCGCCACTTCGCCACCGAGAGTGGCAAGAGCAAAGGGCAGTTCTACACGCCGGCCGAGGTGAGCCGCGTGATCGCCCAGGTGATCGGTATCTCGGCGCAGAACACCAAGGCATCGACGACCGCGTACGACCCGACGTGCGGCTCGGGCTCGCTGCTGCTCAAGGTCGCCGCGCAGGCGGGAAAGCACATCACGCTGGAAGGGCAGGAGATGGACGTGACCACCGCCGGTCTCGCGCGCATGAACATGATCCTGCACGACTTCCCCACGGCCAACATCCAGCAGGGGAACACGCTTGCCGCGCCCAAGTTCAAGGACGGCGAGCAGCTGCGCACCTACGACTACGTCGTCGCCAATCCGCCGTTCTCGGTCAAGACGTGGAGCGTTGGCCTAACGCCTGACAACGACCCATGGCAACGCTTTGCCTGGGGAGTGCCGCCGGCCAAGCAGGGAGACTATGCCTTCCTGCTGCACATCATCCGCTCCCTCAGGAGCGCAGGGAAAGGAGCCTGCATCCTTCCACACGGCGTGCTCTTCCGCGGCAACGCCGAGGCAGCGATCCGCGAGAAGCTGGTGCGCTCCGGGATACTCAAGGGAATCATCGGGCTCCCGGCGAACTTGTTCTACGGCACGGGGATCCCCGCCTGCATTCTGGTGCTCGACAAGGAGAACGCAGCGGCACGCAAGGGCGTTTTCATGATTGACGCGAGCAAGGGGTTCATCAAGGACGGGAACAAGAACCGGCTGCGCGAGCAGGACATCCATCGCATCGTCGACACTTTCCGCAAGCAGGTAGACGTTCCGCGCTACGCGCGCCTGGTGCCGCTGGACGAGATCGCCGATGCGAAGAACGACTTCAACCTCAACCTCCCGCGCTACGTCGACACGAGCGAGCCGGAGGACCTGCAGGACATCGAGGGCCACCTGCGCGGAGGGATCCCCAATCGCGACCTTGACGCACTCGGCACCTACTGGGAAGTGCTGCCGTCCGTGCGCGCGGTGCTGTTCGAGTCGGCCGGACGCCCGGGGTACTCGCAGCTCAGGCTCCCGATCGGCGAGGTGAAGAAGGCCATCCTCGAGCACGAGGAGTTCGCCGCCTTCAACCGGCTGTCGCGCGAGCGCTTCGACCGCTGGCGCCACGACGCCACGTTGCAGCTCACGGCGTTCGACAAGGGGGGCCATCCCAGGACGCTCATCGAGTCCATCGCCGAGCGGCTGCTCGATGCCTTCAAGGGGGCACCGCTGCTCGATTCCTACGACGTCTACCAGCACCTGATGGACTTCTGGGGCGAGACGATGCAGGACGACTGCTACCTCATCGCCGCCGACGGCTGGGTGGCGCGCACCGCGCGCATCGTAGAGACCGACAAGAAGGGGAAGCGGAAGGACAAGGGGTGGGCGTGCGACCTGGTTCCCAAGCCGTTGCTCGTCGCGCAGTGCTTCGCGAAGGAGCAGGAGGCGGTCGAGACGATGCAGGTGGCGCTGGAGGGACTCACCTCGGAACTCGCCGAGATGGAGGAGGAGCACGGTGGCGAGGAGGGATACTTCGGCGCGCTCGACAAGGTGGCCAAGGCGGAGGTCAACGCGCGGTTGAAGGAGATCAAGGGCGACAAGGAGGCGAAGGACGAAGCGGCGGTGCTGAAGCGCTGGCTGGAACTCTCCGAGAGTGAGGCCTCACTCAAGCGTGCGGTGAGGGAGCTGGAGGCGGCGCTCGACGGGTTGTCGTATGACAAGTATCCGACACTGACCGAGGGGGAGGTGAAGACGCTGGTTGTGGACGAGAAGTGGATGGCGCGGTTGTCGGCTGAGGTGAATGGGGAGCTGGATCGTGTGTCTCAGAGACTAACCAGTCGACTTCGCGAGCTGGCGGAGCGATACGTGACTCCGCTGCAAACGCTCGTCGACAACGTGGCGGGGCATTCAGTGCGGGTTGACGATCACCTCAAGTCGATGAGATCAGCGTGGAGGTGAAGCGGGGATACAAGATGACGGCCATCGGCATCCTTCCGGCAGAATGGACAGTCGAGTCGATTGGCGAACGCGCGGTGAAGGTTGGTAGCGGGGTTACGCCGAGCGGCGGGCAACGCGTATACAGGAATGCGGGTCGCCCTTTTGTGCGAAGTCAGAATGTTGGGTGGGGAGTCTTGTTGCTCGATGACATTGCGTTCATCGACGATTCGACGCACGCGACCTTCCCTGACACCGAGCTGCAACGTGGCGACGTCCTCCTAAACATCACCGGTGCTTCGATCGGTCGCTGCGCGGTCGCCGACGCCCGACTCGAAGGTGGCAACGTCAATCAGCACGTGTGCGTCGTCCGCACAGCAGCTCAGTCTTTGGATCCGCAGTACCTCTGCCAATTTCTTCTCTCATCCGGCGGTCAGCGGCAAGTTGACAGCTTCCAAGCTGGAGGAAATCGACAAGGACTGAACTTCAGTCAGGTGCGTTCGATACAGGTCCCACTTCCGCCGACCTTCGCCGAGCAACGCGCCATCGCCTCCGCCTTGAGCGATATGGATGCGCTGCTGGACGGGCTGGAGCGGCTCAACGCCAAGAAACGCGATCTCAAGCAGGCGGCCATGCAGCAACTGCTCACCGGGAAGACGCGGCTGCCGGGGTTTGGTGGGGAGTGGGAGGTGAGGCGGTTGGGGGACCACGTCACGTTTCTGCGGAATGGAGTCAACTCGCGCGCCGAGCTTCTCCCCGAGGGAAGAGTCAGAGACGTCCACTACGGTGACGTGCACGCCGCCGGCGACTCTTTCATGACGCCGGGCTTGCTGCCATGCCTTCCGGAAGCGAAGGCCGCGCGCCTCGCGCGTCTGCAGGACGGTGACCTGGTGATCGCGGATGCGTCGGAGGACGTCGCCGGGGTGAGCAAGTCAGTGGAGATGAAGGGTGTGGGCTCCGCCGAGGTCGTGGCGGGACTGCACACGATTGCCGCGCGATTCGACAAGTCGGTGCTGGCCGATGGCTTCAAGGGCTTCCTTCAGTTCTGCCCGGCGTTTGCCTCTCAACTCCGGCGACTCGCCGCCGGGACGAAGGTGTACGCGACGACTCGGGCGCACGTGGCCAGTGTCGAGATGCGTTTGCCGTCGGTGACCGAGCAGGTTGCGATCGCGGAGGTGCTCACGGACATGGATGCGGAGATCGCTGCCCTCGAAGCCCGCCGCGACAAGACTCGCGGGCTCAAGCAGGGGATGATGCAGGAGCTGCTCACCGGGAAGACTCGGCTGGTATGAAGAACGAGATCGAGCGACCGTCGTTCTTCATCGGCTGGGACGTCGGCGGCTGGAATTGCGACAAGAACGGCGCGAGCCGCGATGCGATCGTCATTCTCGACGAGAGTCTGGCCATCGTCGGAACACCTTGGCGCGGCAACCTGCGTGAGTGCATCGCCTCGTCACGCAGCATCAGCGACTGGCTCCGTGCACTCTTCACCAAGTGCCGCGCGCCCTATCCCGCAGTGCCGCCGCGCATCACCATGGCGATCGACACACCGCTCGGCTTCCCGATCGAGTTCGTGCGCCTGATCTCCCGGCAGGGCTACGTCGAGCCCCACAAAACGTCGGGGCTGAATCGCTACTTGTTCCGCTACACCGAACGCTACCTCTTCGAGCGCGGCAAGAGTCCGTTGTCGGCGGTCAAGGACATGATCGGAAGCCAGGCAACGAAAGGGATGCACGTCCTGGCCAAGTTCGCACCACACGTCGAGAGCTGCGGCATTTGGACCGATGGTGATGGGTTTCGCGCGATCGAGACGTATCCCGCCGCCAGCCGTAGCACACCGGCCGTCACCGCAGTCCTCGGCGGCCAACCCTCGCTGGGGCACGATGATAAGGATGACGCTCGCATCTGCGCCGTGATCGCGCACCTCTTCGATACTCGGCGCGAGCTCCTTGTTCCACCACCGGACGAGGTGACGCAGGGCGAAGGTTGGATCTGGGTTCCTGTTACCGCGACATGATTCGACATCCATGAAGATCTCCACCATCCTCGACCACATCGACAGCGGCCACATGGCACTGCCCGAGTTCCAGCGTGGCTACGTCTGGAATCGCGACCAGGTTCGCGGACTCTTCGACTCGCTCTATCGCCGGCATCCCGTCGGTGGACTGCTCGTGTGGGCAACCGAGTCCTTGACGGCCACGCATCGCGGCGACGGCCCGTTGGCTGCCGGCATCGTAAAGCTGTTGCTCGATGGACAGCAGCGCATGACGTCGCTCTACGGCGTCGTACGCGGCAAGCCCCCGCGCTTCTTCGACGGCAACGCCAAGGCGTTTACCGGACTTCGCTTCCACCTGGAAGACGAACGCTTCGAGTTCTACCAGCCGGCGAAGATGAAGGACGATCCGCGCTGGATCGACGTGACGGAGCTGATGGCGCAAGGTACGTCGGGACTCGGACTGTTCGTCACGCGCCTAACGGCGCAGCCGCAGCTCTCCGCCAAGGTCGGCGACTACGTCGCTCGCTTGAGCCGGCTGCTCGGAATCATCGACGTGGATCTGCACATCGAGGAGGTCACTGGGACTGACAAGTCGCTCGACGTAGTCGTCGACATCTTCAACCGCGTGAACAGCGGGGGAACCAAACTCTCCAAGGGAGATCTTGCGCTCGCGAAGATCTGCGCCGACTGGCCAGAGGGGCGTGATACGATGAAGACCACCCTCAAGTCATGGGCGCAGAGCGACTACCACTTCTCGCTCGACTGGTTGCTTCGGTCGGTGAACACTGTGCTCACCGGCGAGGCCAAGTTTCTGTACCTCCACGAGAAGTCTGCGGCTGAGGTACAGGAGGCGCTCGCGCGCACGACGCGGCACATCGAGACCAGCCTGAATCTGATCGCCGGCCGGCTCGGGCTCGACCACGACCAGGTTTTCTTCGGACGATTTGGCGTGCCGGTGATGGTGCGCTATCTCGACCAGCGACTGGCGAATCGGCTTGGCCCGATGAATGAGCACGAGCGCGACAAGTTGCTCTTCTGGTATGTGCAGGCAGCGATGTGGGGGCGCTTCTCGGGCTCGACGGAATCATTCATCGATCAGGACCTTGCCGCGCTCGAGGGCGCAGACGGTGGCCTCGACAAGCTGCTCGAACAACTACGACTCTGGCACGGCGGCCTCCGCGCAGAAGCGGGCCACTTTACCGGCTGGAGCCTTGGCGCGCGCTTCTATCCGGTGCTCTATCTGCTAACGCGAATGGGTGAATCGCGTGACTGGGGCACTGGCCTCCCGCTCAAGGCGAGTCTGCTGGGGAGGATGAGTCGGTTGGAGGTACACCACATCTTCCCGAAGGCTCAACTCTACAAGCGCAACTACAAGCGGGCAGAGGTGAACGCACTCGCGAACTTCTGCTTCCTGACCAAGGACACCAACCTGCGCATCACCGATCGCCTCCCGGAAGACTACTTCCCGAAGGTCGAGGCGGCGCACAAGGGTGCGCTCGCCTCGCAGTGGATACCGGATGATCCCGCGCTCTGGAAGATCGAGCGGTTCCGGGACTTCCTCGAGGCCCGCAAGGTGCTGTTGGCAGCCGAACTCAATCGCCGCATGGAAGAACTGTTGCACGGTGATGTACGATGGCTCGCCGGCGCGTCCGCGACACTTCCGACACCACTCGCCGTCCGCGGCGGTATCAGCAGCGAAGAGGAGGAGGAAGCGCTCGAGGAGATGAATGAGTGGGTGGAATCGTGCGGGCTACCGCGCGGCGTGATGTCGTTCGAGTTGGCCGATTCCAACAGCGGAGAACAGTTGGCGGTCCTCGATCTTGCCTGGCCTAACGGCCTGCAGGAAGAGCTCAGTCAGCCTGTGGTCGTGCTCCTCAATGAGGAACTCGCCACCGTGACGCTTGCGAGCCAAGCAGGCTTTCGCTGCTTTACCGACGACGCGTCATTCAAGCGATATGTAGAGTCTGAGGTGCTTGCAGAAGTGGCCGATGCCTGAGCGGCGCCGCTCTCGCATGGAATCCCAACACGTCGAATGGAAGGAGACGTGGCGCGACGAGTACCTGCGTTGGCTCTGTGGGTTCGCTAACGCCGAGGGCGGCGTGCTGGTGATCGGGCGCAATGACAAGGGAGTAGCCGTTGGGGTGGCGGACGCGAAGAAGCTACTCGCCGACCTACCGAACAAGATTCGCGACGTGCTCGGCATCATGGCCGACGTGCTCCTGGTGCGCGCATCGGGGAAGGACCTGATCGAGATCCGCGTTGAGCCGTATCCCTACCCCGTGAGCTACAAGGGGGAGTACCATCTTCGCAGCGGGAGCACGAAGCAGGAGCTCAAAGGGGCCGCACTCGACAAGTTCCTACTGCGCAAGCAGGGGCGTGCGTGGGACGGTGTTCCGGTTCCGAGTGTCTCGGTACGCGCCCTGTCCAAGGCTGCGATCGAGGCGTTTCGAGCCAAGGCCCGTCAGAGCCGGCGCATGAGTGCCGCCGACCTGAAGGAAACGACGACCGGGCTGATCGAAAAGCTGCATCTGCGCGAGGGCACGCATCTCAAGCGCGCGGCCGTGCTGGCGTTCCACCCCGAGCCGGAGCAGTTCGTGACCGGCGCGTACGTGAAGATCGGCTACTTCCGGACTGACGACGACCTGCTGTACCACGACGAGGTCCACGGCGACCTATTCTCGCAGGTGGGCGGGACGATTGACCTACTGCTCACCAAGTATCTCAAGGCGGGGATCACGTACCGTGGTATTCAGCGGGTCGAGACCTTGCCGGTTCCCGAGGCGGCTCTTCGGGAAGCAGTGCTGAACGCAATCATCCACAAGGACTACGCGTCAGGCGTACCAGTTCAGATCAGCGTGTACGCCGACAAGCTCATGATCTGGAACCCCGGTCAGTTGCCATCGGCATGGACCGTGGCGCAGCTGAAGAAGAAGCACGCTTCCCAGCCGTTCAATCCGGATCTCGCCAACGTTTTCTTCCGGGCCGGAGAGATCGAGGCGTGGGGGCGTGGGATCGAGCGCATGTTCGCCGCCTGCCGACAGGCAGGATTCCCGGCGCCCGTGATCCTGACCGAGGAATCCGGGCTGTGGATCACCTTCCCGTACGCCGCGAATGTCGTTAGGCGTACAAGGGAGGCGGAAGCGGGCGGCGGAATAGCGCCGGTAGAAACGCCGGTAGAAACGCCGGTAGAAACGCCGGTAGAAACGCCGGTGAACAGGCGGGTGAAAACGCCGGAACAGATTCTCGCCGCACTGGCGACCGACCCTGAACTGACGCTGGCGGCCGTCGCCGCGAGATTGGGCAAGTCGCTCAGCGCGGTGGAACGGGCCACGGCGAAGCTAGTCAAGGCCGGCAAGCTCCGCTTCGTCGGCCCGCGAAAGGGCGGACATTGGGAGCTTCTGTGATGAGTGAGAGGCCGCGCTCCGAACGTCGCACACAAGACCGCGTCGTCGCGCTCTTCACGAACGATTCGCGCCCCGACTCACTCGGCTTCCGCTACCTCGGCGACTGGAGCAAACGCGAGAACAACCGCGGCATCGAAGCGGGGATCCTGCGCGCGAACCTCGCTGCGCGCGGGTATTCCGCCGCCCACATCTCGGGCGCGCTACACAAACTCGAAACAGCCGCTGACTCCACGGGCGTCACGCTCTACCAGGCGAACCTGCGCACGTACCAGCTCCTGCGCTACGGCGTCCCCGTGCAGGTGGCACCGGGGCAGGCACATGAGACGGTGCACCTGATCGACTGGGAGCACCCGGAGCAGAACGACTTCGCGCTCGCCGAAGAGGTGACGCTCAAGGGCGGGTATCAGCGACGGCCGGATGTGGTGCTGTATCTCAACGGGCTCGCCATCGCGGTGCTGGAGCTCAAGCGCAGCTCCGTGGAGCTGGCCGACGGCGTGCGGCAGCTGATCACCAACCAGGAAGAGATTTTCAACAAGCAGTTCTTCAGCACCGTGCAACTGGTACTGGCCGGGAGCGACTCGCAGGGGCTGCGCTACGGGACAACCGGCACGCCAGAGCAGTTCTTCGTGCAATGGAAGGACGAGGCGCCGAACACCGCGACTCCCGTGGAAGGAGCGCTGCTCGATCGACCGCTGGCGCAGCTGTGCAGCAAGGCGAGACTGCTCGACCTCGTCCGGAACTTCATGGTGTTCGACGCCGGCCACAAAAAGGTCCCGCGCCCGCACCAGTTCTTCGCCGTGAAGGCGGCACAGGAGCGGGTCGCCAAGCGAGAAGGGGGCGTCATCTGGCACACCCAGGGGAGCGGAAAGAGCATCCTGATGGTGCTCCTCGCCAAGTGGCTTCTGGAACACGACGCTGCGGCTCGCGTGCTCATCATCACCGATCGCGATGAGCTGGACAAGCAGATCATGGGTGTGATGATGAACGCGGGGGTCATCGGGGAAGACTCGCCGTCGCCGAGGATCACTTCCCGAGCCGACTTCGTCGAGAAGCTGGGGAGCGCCACGCCCCGCCTGCTATGCGCGCTGCTCCACAAGTTCGACGTCTCGGACCTGCAGGGAGAACCGCCTCGTACATTGGGGCGCTTCTACGTCTTCGTGGACGAATGCCACCGCACGCAGGGGGGCGACATGAACGCGCAGATGAAGCGCTGGCTGGAGGGGGCGATCTTCATCGGCTTCACAGGGACACCTCTGCTGCGCAAGGACAAGCAGATGACGCGCGACGTCTTCGGCACCTACATCCACACCTACAAGTTCCATGAAGGGGTGGCCGACGGCGTGATCCTCGACCTCAAGTACGAGGCGCGCGACGTACCCCAACGGCTCACCTCACAAGCCGCCATCGATGCGTGGTTCGAACAGAAGACTCGGGGGCTAAACAACTTCCAGAAGGCGCTCGTGCGCAAGACGTGGGCGACGCTCGAGAAGCTGATGAGCGCGGGAGAGCGCAAGCAGCGCATCATCGCCGACATCATTGAGGACTTCAGCCTCAAGCCGCGACTCAACAACGATCGCGGGACGGCGATCCTCGTGGCGCCGTCGATTTACGACGCGTGCCACTACTTCCGCCTCTTTCAGAACACGCCCTTCGGGCAGTACTGCGGGATCATCACGTCGTACGAGCCGAACCACAACGCGATCTCCCGCGAGTCGTCCAAGAGCGACGAGCGCTACAAGTTCGACACCTATACCCAGCACGTGCTGAAGTATGGTCAGACGACCACGCAGTACGAGGAGGAAGCGAAGCGCCGCTTCATTCACGAACCGGCCAACCTCAAGCTGCTCATCGTGGTGAGCAAGCTCCTCACTGGCTTCGACGCGCCAAGCTGCACGTACATCTATCTCGACAACGAGCTGCGCGACCACAACCTGTTCCAAGCCATCTGTCGCACCAACCGGCTCGACGGCGACGACAAGGATTACGGGCACATCGTCGACTACAAGGAGCTGTTCGGAGAAGTGGAGGAAGCGATCGCCGTCTACAGCTCCGACGAACTCGACACCGACCCGGGCAATGGAGGGCCGAACAACATCCAGCTGAAGGACTGGCTCGTCGAGGGACGCCGGAAGCTCGACGAAGCACGCGAGGCGCTGCACTACCTGTGCGCGCCGGTGGCGCCACCGCAGCAGGTGGAGCAGTTCCTCCACTACTTCTGCGGCGACGCTTCCAATCCGAATGCGCTCAACGAGACCGAGGCGCTGAGGATCGCGTACTACAAGGGCGTTGCAACCTTTGTCCGTGCCTATGCTGAGATCGCGCAGAACCTGGCCGAGACGGGCTTCAGCGACGCCGAGGCGGCGCAGCTCCTTCAGGAGGTCGAGTTCCACGGCGAGATCCGCTCGGCCATCAAGAAGCACTCGGGTGAGGAGCTGGACATAAAGCCGTACGAGGCCGACATGCGCCACCTCCTCAACACGTACGTCCAGGCAGACCGGGCGACGAACATTGGCGCGCTCGGCGAGCTCTCGCTCGTCGAGCTGATCGTCGAGACTGGGATCAACGACGCGATCGCTCGCAAGCTCAATGCAGCAGGAAAGCTGTCTCGCAACGCGATCGCGGAAGGGATCATCAACAACGTCCGCAAGACCATCATTCGCGATCAGCTGACCGATCCGCGCTTCTACGAGCAGATGTCCGCACTGCTCGATGACCTCATCGCACAGAGCCGCGCGGATACCGCGGCGTACGAGGCGTTCCTTCGAAAGGCCGAAGGGTTGGCGCGGCAACTAGCCGCGAAGGGAGCGCACGACGAGGTGCCGGCGGCATTGCACGGCCGTCTGGAAGCCACGGTCATCTTCCGCAATCTCCCGCAGATCCTTGCTCAGCGGGACGGCGACGCGACTCAGGTCGCCGAGTCGCCGCCGGTGGAGGAGAGCGAGCTCGTCGACCTCGCCCTAGAGATCGACCGCGCGCTTCGTGAGCGCGCCCCTGCCGGCTGGAAGGGCGACCAGGCGCGCGAGGCTCAGGTGCTCAACGCGCTATACCCCCTGCTCCACCGCAATCGTGCAGCGACCAAAGCGTTGTTCGGGCTGCTGAAGCAGATACGCGGATACGAATGAGCGAGACAATCCGTCTCGGCGACATTTCGGTCGCGGTGACGCGGAAGGATGTGAAACACGTGCACCTGTCGGTACATCCGCCGACAGGGCGTGTGACTCTCGTGGCGCCTACCGCGACGCGTCTCGAAGTGGCGCGCGCGTATGCGATCTCGCGGCTGGGCTGGATTCGCGCCCGCCGGAGGGAGCTCCGAGCGCAGGCGCGCGAGCCGCGGCGGGCCTTGGTCACGCGCGAGAGCCACTACGTGTGGGGAAAGCGATATCTCCTGAAGGTCGTCGAGCGTGACGAACAGCCGAGCGTGACGCTCGACCACCGGCGCATCACGCTTACCGTCCGCCCGGAGGCCGATCGATCTAAACGGGCTGCCGTACTGCACGCCTGGCACAAGGCGCTGCTGCACCGCGCCGTACCACCGCTGATCGAGAAGTGGGAGAGTCGCCTGAAGGTTCGTGTGTCGCGGTACTTCCTACAGCGCATGAAGACGAAGTGGGGGAGCTGCAACCCGGCTGCGCATCACATCAGGCTCAACACCGAGCTGGTGAAGAAGCCGAAGGATCTCCTGGAGTACGTGGTGGTGCACGAGATGGTGCACCTGAGGGTACCGACGCACAGTGCGCGGTTTGTGGAGCTGTTGAGCGAGCACTATCCCGCGTGGCGCGAGGCGAGGGCAGAGTTGAATGCTCTTCCTGTTGCCGGTTTTGAATGAACTTCCTACACGCGGAAAGGAAATGATCACGCATACAGCAGTCGACACGCCGACGCATCGCCAAGTTCTTGCTCCGTTCAGACGTCGAACTCCATTACCCACGTTCGAAGCATGACGGCCGACTACTCCGAAGCCTACGTCGAGAGATGGAAGGAAGAGAAACTATTCTCCTATCTCGAGCGCCTGTTGCCAGACAAAGGCGTACGTGCGCTCGCCGTCGATCGACTGGCGACTTCGATTCGCATAGCGCATGAACTTACTCCGGCGAGGTGGGGCCTTTCCAAGTCACCGTCCCGCCTGCGACTCAACGTCGGCCGTCTGGAAGCCATCGCGTTGCAGCGAGGGCTGATTGCCGTGATGGTTCACTTGCCGACGCTCGGGAGGAAGTCGGCTCTCGCGCTAAACGCTCGCGGAGACCTACAGTCGCCGGGAGGGTATGCGTCCGCTCCGGACTCAACGTATGCCGTCTTTGGGATTGAGGCGTCGACTGGGCTTGCAGATAGCCTTGAAGCGATTGAGGAAGCGCACCTTAAGCATCTGGAGGTGGCGGCGTCCACGGGCATCAACGGGGCGACTCCCAAGTCGCATCACCCGGGCATGGTCCGCCTGCTTGGCGAGTTGAGCGGCAAGCCGATTCCGCAGCCGACGTACGTGCGTGTCGCTCTTGAAGGAAGTGCGCCCGCGAGCGATGGGTCCTTCAGCGAGTTAGAACCGAATGTGGTTAGCACCTTCGACGAAGGGAGTGTGCGTGATGTTGTGCAGTCTGCGCGTGAGAGGAACTCCGCCGCGCGACGCGCGTGCATCGCACATTTTGGTACGACTTGCTGCGTGTGCGAGGTGAGCCTGGAAGCCCGATACGGTCCGATTGCGAGGGATCTCATACATGTTCATCATCTGAATCCGCTTGCCACAACCTCAGAACAGCGGAGTACCGACCCTATCGCCGACTTGCGACCGGTCTGTCCTAACTGTCACGCCGTTTTGCACCGACGGACACCGCCTCTTTCAATCGATGAGGCGCGGAAACTCGTGATGAAGTTGGTGCTGCCCCGTGAATGAACGCAGATCAATGAGTGGCGACGCCGCCGAGCATTCTGCGCGTCGGCTTTGGCAAGCGCACCTGGCGATTGCCGGGTATCCCGACGGATGCTTGCAAGTCCCTGCGCCCATCGCGTACACCTCATTCTTCCCGGGAGGCCTAGGCCTCTGGAACCCAGCGCGCTCCGACGTCCTGGCAGAGTTTCCCGTCGGCGGTGTCATGGTACTCGGTCACGACTTTCATTCTGAGCGCGGCTACGAGAAGTCACTTGAGCTTGGAATGGAATCGCCTAATCAACCCACCTGGCGATCGCTGACCAAGATGCTCCGCGAGGCTGGAGTTCCGCTCGAGTCGTGCTTCTTCACCAACTTCTACATGGGACTACGTCTTGGCGCCGCAACGACCGGCCGATACCCTGGTTCACTAAGCCCACGGTTTGTCACCGAGTGCCGCGACTTCCTAAGGGTACAGCTCGAAGTCCAGCAGCCTCGCCTCGTGCTCGTGCTGGGCGCCTGGGTACCCTCGCTCGTCGCGCCGCTCGGCCGCGGACTCGAACCGTGGACGTCGCGCACGACACTGCGGGAGATCGACGAGCGCGGGTTATCGATACTTTCTAACGTTCAGCTGCATTCAGGCGGGTCGTCCGTTTGGGCGGCCCTGTCCCATCCGAGCTTCTATCCGCGTTCAGCAAGTGGCCGCGTGTTTCGGGGTCATGAGGGGCGAGAGGCGCACGAGTTGCTCGTGACCGAAGCGGTAAGTCTGGCACGGTCGACATAGATGCGATCGCGGACGCTTCCTCCACAGCTGTTCGCGAACTCCGCGCATTCGTTGTTGCACGAGCGGGCTGCGGTCGAGATGTTCTCGGTCCTGCGCCACTATGCCAGGCAGTATGCGCTCGAGTGCCTCGCCCCCCCGCCGAAGTGGCGTTCGCCGGAAGCCTGAGCGTCGAGCGCGACGTGCTTCTCGTACCAACGATCGATGGACGCGTCGTTGAGCGCTTCGAGAATGTGGACGCTTGCGGAGCGTGCGCTGGGATTCAGTTGCGCAGTCCTCGCTTCGTTGTCTGGGTGTGCGCGATTGGCCTCCGCCTCTCGTCACCGATCAGCCTACCCTGATACGCACGGGTTGACCCACCGCGCTTGCCCTACACACACACGTGCTTTAGTGTCATGCTGCGCAGCACTGGGGTGCCGCGCGCTCTCACAACGTGTCGAAGGGAGGGAACCATGCGGGTACGTGACCGGGTCGTGACACTGTTGCTTTTGACGTTGTCGATGCCGCTCGCCGCGCAGTCCTCGGACGGAGCGCCAAAGTTCGGAGTAATGGGAGGGCTCAGCTCCGCCACGTTTGGTGGGAGCGACGCGGAAGATGTGGATCGACTGACGACCTTCATGATCGGTGCGTACGTCGTAAAGCCGCTGTCCGGAGGTGTGTCGTTCCGGCCGGAATTGCTCTTCGCGCGGAAGGGCGCCGAGAGCTCCATCAGCGGAGGCGACATCTCGGCGAAAGTCTCCTTCAAGCTCGCGTATCTCGACGTCCCGCTCCTTCTGCAGTTGGAGAGCCGCACGGAGGGCGGCGTAGCGCCGCACGCCTACGTTGGTCCCTACGTTGGACTCAAGCTCAGTTGCAAGATCGGCGCATCAGGCGGCGGCGTGAGCGTCGACTCCAACTGCGATGACGACGTCGACTCCGTCAACTCGGTGGACTTCGGCGGCGTGATCGGGGGCGGTATCGGATTCCCGCTCGCGCAGCTTCGCGGCACGCTCGGCGCGCGATATTCGCACGGCTTCTCGGATATCTCGTCGGACTTCAAGATCCAGAATCGCGTGCTGTCGTTCTACGTCGGACTCGAGTTCGGGAAGAAGTAGCCACGTCTGGCCACCGGCGGGCGAGCCTAACGCCGCTCGCCGGTACAGTGTCGCGGCAGTTCATTTGGACCCGTTCTCAAGTGCGCCGCGCGCGGCCGTCTCGTGCAATCCGTCGCCCGACGAAGCTGGCTCTCCCCGATGTCAGGAGCGTTCCTGCGAGTGAACGCCTTGCGCTAGCCGCCATCTCGCTGGCGCGTACTTTCGAGAGTCTTCCTACGAAACCTCGAGAATGTCTTGCTCGCCACGCCGCCCCTTCGTCCCACGCATCGCACTCACGCTCGCATGCGTCTGTGCAGCCGCGCTTTTCCTACCAGCGACAGCACGCGCCCAACAAGGCTTCACCAACGCCTTCCCACCCGAGGAGTTCGCGGCTCGCCGAGCGCGCGTCCTCTCCGCCATCGGCCCCGCCGTCGCCATCCTCCAAGGCACCCCCGAACGCCCCGGCGAATCCCCCCTCCGCCAAAGCAACCAGTTCTTCTACCTCACCGGCGTCGTCGAACCCCGCGCCCTCCTCATCATCGACGGCCGCGACAAACGCACCACGCTCTTCCTCCAACCACGGACAGCGCGCCGCGAACGGATGATCGGCCCCTACCTGGGCGTCGACTCCGAATCGGTCCGCATCACCGGCGTCGATGCGATCGCGCCGCGCGACTCCTTCGCCACTGCACTCGCCAGGATCGGCGCCGAGGGGCGCACGATCTACACGACGTTCAATCCGGAAGTCCTCGGCAGCGAATCACTAGGCGACGTGCGGGCGCACGTCGCTGCCACCAAAATCGATCCGTGGGACGGGCGCGAGTCGCGCGAGGAAGTGTTCATCGCCCACGTGCGCGCCGCAGCGCCCCGCTCCCAGGTTGTAGCGCTCGATTCGATCCTCGACACGATGCGCGCGGTGAAGAGTCCGCGCGAGATCGCCGTCATCCGCGAAGCGACGAACCTCGCGGGGCTGGCGATCATGGAAGTAATGCGCGACGCGGAGCCGGGGATGCGCGAGTACGAGCTCGAGGCAGCGGCCGAATACGTCTACAAGCGCGGCGGCGCCTTCGGCGAGTCGTACTTCCCGCTCATCGCCACCGGGCGCAACATGCCGTACTCGCACTACCACAGGAACCGCGCGACGCTCGCCGACGGTGACCTCGTGCAGTTCGACTGGGCCCCTGATCTCGCTAACTACACGACCGACGTCACGCGCGTCTTCCCCGCCAACGGGCGCTTCACGCCGCGCCAGCGCGAGTTCTACACGATCTACCTGCGCCTCTACCAGGCGCTGATGACGTCGATCCGCGTGCACGTGACGGGGCGCGAGATCATGGACAGCGCGGTGGTGAAGATGGACACGATAATGGCGCACTACCGTTTCACCGATCCCAAGATACGCGCGGCAGCCGATGCTTTTGTCGCCCGTTACCGCCGCAACCCGGACGGCTCCGGCCTGCGCGCAGTACTCGGCCACAGTGTGGGGATGGAAGTGCACGACGTGCGCAACCCGACGGTCACGCTCGAGCCGGGATACATCTTCACGATCGAACCGCAGATGACGCTCGACGACGGGTCCCTCTCGGTGCGGCTCGAAGACATGATCCTCATGACGGAGTCGGGCTACGAGAACCTCTCGGCGTTCGTCCCCATCGAGATCGAGGATATCGAGCGGCTCATGAAGCAGCCGGGGTTGGGGGCGCATCGGCTGAAGGGGGCGTCGCGGTAGCCATATCATAGGCTGCCTATCACACAGGCGGCGCGGCGGTCGCTTGTTATAGGCTGGCTATAACAAGGTGCAAAAGACGCTCCGAGTGCGCGCTTGATGCCGCCCAATGGATCGGTGAAGCGTCGCGTCGCAGCTATTCTCTCCCTACGAATCCCTCTGCACGCTCCCACTCCTCGGCGAGATTGAGTCGCGTGATCCATCCTCGCAGCGTGTCAGCGCGAATGAACTCTCCACTCGCCTCGACCATCCGTGCCACGTCTCGCAAGTGCCGATCGGAGCCACCCGAGCGCGCGTAGAGAAGCTTGTTGACGATGACGTATTCGATCGGCGCGAAGCGAACCGCCTCGCCTTCTACCGTTCGTGTCACGTGCTCCGCGAGCGCCCATGCCTGCAGCGGATCCTCGCCCGCCAGATAGACGTCAGCGCGCATGGTCGACTCGGAATGGATCACGTTGAAGTGCCCGTGCTCCGAACGCTCTCGCTCCTGTTCGACGACTTCTACCGGCGGACAGTAGAACTCCTCGGGCGACCAGAGCTCCGCGAACCTGGATGCATCGCCAGCTCCGAGCCGAATCACCAGGTCGACGTCGAGCGTTAGCCGAGGGTGGCCGTACGCTATGGCAGCCAGTCCACCGGTGACCGCATAGTCCAGCCCTGCGCGGTTAAGCGGCGCAATGAAGAGCCCGATGAGGCTAGTCCCGCGCGTCACGCATCAACTCTCGCACCCGCTCCGCGACCTCTGCCTCCGTCCACTCCGGATACCGCGCCCGGACACCCGCGGCGAGCACCGCGCGCGCCTCGATCCACAGCGCGTGCGAAATGCGCAGCTTCTCTTCCACGCTCATCGCGCGAATTCGCTCGAGTTGGTACGCAAGCGCGGGGTTCATGACCCAATATCGATCGAGCGGACGACTCGCGGCAAGCAGACGGGGGCGACGACGCTTGCTTGTTCCCCCTCCCTCGCCCTGCTGCTCCGACCCGGAAGTACTCGGAAGTCGAGGACTTCCGAGTGAAGCGCGGGCGTCCGTGCAGGAGTGCCTCCGCGGAGGGTCGTCCACGAGGCTGAGTCCGCGGGTTCCGCGCGCACGTTTTCGCCACACTCGGCGATGAACCGGTAGTGGCTCGTAGCCCGGGAGGGCTCATGATGCTCGCATGCACCCTTGCCCGCCTAACTGCGCCGAGCGGACGCTATGGTCATGCCGTCACCCCTGCGACCGGATTTCGAGCGCCGCGATTGGACGATTGAGGAAGTCCGCGCGCTCCCGGACGAGGGTCGGCGCTACGAAGTCATCGACGGGGAGCTGTTCGAAACGCCGACACCGTCGTGGCTGCACCAGCGTGCAGTGGGTGACCTGATCTTTCAGCTGCACCCGTACGCTCGCTCGTGCTCACTCGAGTGCCTGATGG
Source organism: uncultured Gemmatimonadaceae bacterium (assembly GCA_964637355.1). Lineage (GTDB taxonomy): Bacteria > Gemmatimonadota > Gemmatimonadetes > Gemmatimonadales > Gemmatimonadaceae > SCN-70-22. The sequence goes on along the minus strand of CAZWVG010000004.1, from coordinate 33,619 downwards.
CCCGTGCCGAGGTGACGTTTTCACCGAGTCGAAGCGTGGAGCCTGACGTCTTCGTGATTCCAACGATCAACGGTCGCGGCGCCGAACGGTTCGAGGACGTGGGTCGCCTGATTCTGGCGGTTGAGGTCGACTCGCCAGTTACTGCGCACGTCGATCGTCACCAGAAGCGTTCGCTCTACCAATCCGAATCGGTGCCAGAGTACTGGATCGTCGATCCCGCTGCTCGTCTCGTAGAGCGATGGCGCCCTGGCGACGATAAACCGGAGAACCTAGTGGACTCGCTCGTGTGGCAGCCCGATGCCGAACGCGAACCGCTCGTGATCGATCTCGCCGCGTACTTTCGCAGCGTGCACCGGGAGTAGACCGCTACTCAGCGCCACGAGTCGTCGCTCCCCTTTACGACTCCCGCCCCAATGATCGAACGCCGCTCACTGCACCACCCCCAACTTCCGCTCCAGATACGCCGTCACCGCCGCCCCCACCTCCTGCCACGTCGCATAACGCAGGAAGTCGTGAATCTCGTCAGGGATCAGGAGCTGCTCGAAGTCGACCCCCTCCGCCCGAAGCCGCTGCACGAGATCCACGGTCTGCGATACCTCCACGTTGCGATCGTCGTCGCCCTGGATCAGCAGCACCGGCGAACGCCACTTGCCGATGTCGGCGACCGGCGACGACAGCCAGGCAACGTCGAGCGCACGCTGCAGATCGGTAGGCTTCTCGTACTTGAGCTGCAGGTTCTTGAAGTAGTCGCCGTACGCTGCGATCCAGTCGTGCACGCCGTGGATGTCGACGCCGGCGGCGAAGAGGTTGGAGTTGCGGGCGAGCGCGAGCGCGGTGAGGTACCCGCCGTACGACCCGCCCCAGATCCCGATGCGGCTCGCGTCAACATCAGGGCGACTGGCCAGGTACTGCTGCGCCGCGAGCACATCCTGATACTCGGCGGCGCCGGCCGCACCGGCATGCTCGGGCTGCATGAAATGATCGCCGTAGCCGATGCCGAGGCGGTAGTTGACCGAGACGACGACGAATCCTCGGCTCGCCAGGTACTGGTTCACCGCATAGTCCGACGCGTAGTAGTGCCAGTAGTGGAAGCCCAGCAGCATCTGCCTCGGTGGACCGCCGTGCACGTAGACGACGGCCGGGCGCTTGGTTGGTCCTGCAGCCGACTTGAAGAGCTGCATGTGGACAGGCGTGCCGTCGATCGAGGGGATGACGACCTTCTCCGGCACGACGAGCGCGTTGCCGGGAAAATCCTTGGGAACGCGGTCGGCGCCGAGGAGCGTCGGGGTGCCGCCGTCGATCGGGAGAACCGCAGGAAGCGGCGGGCGCGTGGGGCCGCTGCTGAGCAGGGCGATGGTCCGTCCGTCGCCAGTGACCGCGGGGCTCCACTCCAGGTCTGTTCCCCTGGTGAGCTGCACAGGGCGCGGCGCGTCGACGGGGACAGCAAAGAGATGCCGCCGGTCGTCATCCGCGGGATCGGGGCCGGCATTTGCGTTGTAGACCACCGAGCCGCGGTCCGGCGACATGGTGACAAACTCCACCATGAAGTTTCCGGGGGTGAGGAGGAGCGGAGCGCCACCGGTCGACGCCACCGAATAGAGATGCGGCCAGCCGTCGAGGTTGGCCACGAAGACGAGTCGCCCGCCGGCTCCCCACGCCAGATTGGTGCCTCCCTGCGTGTACGGGCGCGAGCCGAGTAGCGTGTGCGGGCTCGCCCACGCGGTGCGCACCTCGCCGGTTGCAACCTTCACGACCTCGATCGACCAGGGATTGGGATGCTGCTCGAGGAGCGTCTCCGGCGCTCCCCCGGCCCCCGGCTGGCTGACGAAGGCGATCTCGCTCCCGTCGGGCGACCAGACGGGGGAACTGACCCTGTCGGTGTTGCTCGCCAGCCAGCGAACCGGCGTGTCTGCCCCGGTGAAGAGACCAAGCAGTGCGTAGCCGCCCGGACGCTCGGAGACGAAGGCGAGCGATTTCCCGTTAGGCGACCACGCCAGGTCGCCGCTGGTACCGCGCGCGAAGAAGAGCGATTCACCCTTCCCACCCGGCGCGAGTGGCACAACTGACACCTGCCCGCCGTCGATGTAGGCCACTCGATCGCCGTTGGGATTCACCACGGGCGCATCGCCGGGGGCAAGCATCCGCCCGCCGCCGCCACTCCACGGGACGGTCCAGATCTCGATGCGCGTGCGCCTGGTACCGCTGGCGGGGTTGGGTTCGATCCCTCCCGGCGATGGCCAGTTGGAGCCGTGATTGCCGCCGCGCACGAAGACGAGTTGGGTGCCGTCTGCCGTGAAGGTGAGCTGGGTGAGGTCCTGTCCGTCGTCCTGCGTGAAGGTGGTGAGTTTGCGCGGAGTCCACGATGGGCCTTCGGCGCCCCAGACGTTTCGCGCGCCGTGATCCTCAAGCACCCACGCCATGCGGTGGCCGGTGCGGGCGGTCACGAGCTCGGTCGGGAATGGGAACGTCGTGACCTGGCCGACGGTGAACTGCTGCGCGGGCGCTGGCGCGGCGACGAGCAGAGTCGCTACACCAACGATGCGCAGCGTAGTACGGCAGGCCGAAAGGGTCTTCATCAGCTTCCTCGAAAGAATGCGTGTTCTGATGCAGCTCACGGCCGCTTCACCCGCACCGGCGGCGCCGGCTCGGCCATCTTCTTCTGCGGGTTGGTTTGCAGCTGGCGGAGCGCCTCCTGCACCGCGCGCTCGAGCTGCGGATCCCTCCCCGCATTCACCTCGGCCGGCGTCATCTCGACCTCGATGTCGGGCGGGACACCCTTGTTCTCGACGTCCCACTCGCCCTGTGGGTTGATGAAGCCGCCACGCGGGTTGGTCATGGCGCCGCCGTCGATGAGGCGCTGGGTGTCCCAGATGCCGACCAAGCCGCCCCAGGTGCGCGTCCCGACGAGCGTCCCGACCTTCGCCTCCCTGAACATGAAGGGAAGAAGGTCGCCGCCGGAGCCGGCCATCTCGTTGATGAGCATGACCTTGGGTCCCCAAATCGCGGCTTGCGGGGTGTCGAAGAGCTTGCGATCACCGACGGGGTTGTTGAAGTAGCCGAAGCGCTGGCGGCGCAGGATGTCGATCACGTAGTCGGCGGCCGACCCGCCGCCGTTCCAGCGCTCGTCGATCACGGCCCCCTCGCGATCCTGCTGCGCGAAGAAGTAGCGGTTGAAGTAGGTGTAGCCGCCGGTCCCGGTGTTCGGGAGCCATACATACGCGAGTTTGCCATTGGACAGCCGGTCGACGAGGCGGCGGTTATCCTCGACCCAGGCACGCGAGCGGAGCGCGTCGTCGCTGGCCACCGGCACGACGGTCACTTCGCGGGCGCCGGTGAGGGTGGGCTGCTGATTCACCGTCAGCACCACCTGCTTCCCGGCCGTCCCCTCGAACCAGGCGTACGGCTCGCGCGTCGCGCGGAGCTCGACACCGTTCACGGCAAGGAGATAGTCCCCCTGGCGCACGTCGACGCCGGGAGCGCTGAGCGGGGCGCGAAGCTCGGGGTTCCAGTTCTCGCCGGTGAGGATCTTGGTGATGCGATAACGCCCGCCCTCCACGGTCAGGTCGGCCCCTAACATCCCGATGCTGGGACGGTCGAACTCGGGCATGGCGCCGCCGAAGACGAACGAGTGCCCGACCGAGGTCTCGCCGCCGATCATGTCCAGCAGATAGTTCAGGTCATCGCGGTGTCCGACATCGGCGACCCACGGCGAGTACTTGCGCCAGACCTCGTCCCAGTTGGCGCCGTGGATGTTGGGGACATAGAAGAAGTCCCGTTGGAGCCGCCACCCCTCGCGGAAGATCTGCTGCCACTCCGCTTTGGGGTCGAGGTGCATGCGGAGCGTGACGGCAAGCTTCTTGGCCGTCGGCGGCGCCGGCTTGTCGGCGTCGGCCATCTGCCAGTCGCCCCCCTGACGGTAGAGGAGCTTCTTCCCATCCTCGGAAATCGCGTAGGCGCTCGCGCCAGCCGCCAGCTGCACGGGCTTCCGTGCCGCGATGTCGAAGCGCGAGATGGTAAGGCGATTGGGCGCGGGACGACCGGGTGCGGGGGAGACCTGCGACCCCTCGACAAAGATCACCGAGCCGGGCGTCCCGCTGGCGAGTGCGGCGTAGCTGCGACTCGGGACGTCGACGGCGAGGATGCGCTGCGAGAAGCCGTCGAAGTCGATGGTGACGTTAGGCGGCGATGCGGCCGGCGGTGTTGCAGCTGCACCGGCTTGCGCGCCGGCTCCGCCCTTCTTGGCCGAGTCGGACGGTGCGCTCTTCTCCTCATCGCTCTCCGGGAGGAAGGGCGACGGATCGCTCTTCCTGAGCACGGCCAGGTACAACGCGCGCGTGACCGGGTGATCGTACTGCTCCATCTCGAGCCAGCTGGTGTTGAGCCCCAGGTCGGTCGAGGCGAGCCAGTACAGGTACTTCCCGTTGCGATCCCACGTGGGGCTCACCGCGTCGGACAAACCATCGGTGACCTGCGTGCTGCGCCTGGTGGAGACTTCATAAACCGAGATGGCGTGCTGCTGCGACGGGAGGCGCTTGGCGTAGGCGATCCAACGGGAGTCGGGGGACCAGGCGGCGTCGATCGTGCGATCGGGGACCATCCACTGGTCGGTATCGACCTTGGTGATCGCCCCGCTCGCCACGTCGACCATCCAGAGATTGAGGCCGATGTCGGTGAAGGCGAGGAGCTTGGAGTCGGGAGACCAGCGCGGGGTGAAGTACATCGACGGCTTCCCCAGGTCGATCGTCTTGCGTTCACCGAGCCCGGTCTGCGGGGCGATGACGAGCTTGTACTCGCCGCTCGCGTCGGAGAACCAGGCGACCGATTTCCCATCGGGTGACCAGGCCGGGGAGCGATCGGCCGTCCCCGGAGAGTTTGTCAGGTTGCGGACATCCCCCTTGTCGGTGGGAACGGTCCAGATCTCGCCGCGCGCCTCGAAGAGCGCGCGCGTGCCGGTCGGGGAGAGCGCGACGTCGCTGACGTCATCGGTCACGTCGCCCCACTGCTCGCGCGCCCACGGGAGGTCGCCGTCGATGGTGATGGCGAGCTGCGTGTCCTTGCTCGCCGCCGGGTCGTAGAGGTGGACGTACCCTCCCACCTCGTACGTGAGGACTCCGCCCCCGGCACTCAGCTGTTTGGCGTCGAAGTCCTTGTAGTGCGTGAGCTGCGTGACCTGCTTCGACGCCGGCGCGTAGCGATAGAGATTGACGGCGAAGTCGCGGTCGGAGAGGAAGTAGACGTTGTCGCCTAACCAGACCGGATCGGAGTCGACGCTGTCGTTATGCGGAAGCTTCGTCTCCGACGAGTTGGCGAGGTTGATCAGGCGGATCGGCTGCGCCTGCCCGCCGCGGTAGTTGCGCCACTCGATGTCCCACGGGGAGACCATCTGGTACGCCACGGTGCTCGCGTCGGGCGAGAGCTGCCCCTTGAAGGCGCGCGGGATGCGGAGCGGCTCCGGATTTCCGCCCTCGGGGCTCACCGTCCAGAGGCGAGGGTAGGGAACCGGCGCGGTCGCGCGCGGGGAGGCAAACAGGATGCGCTTGCCGTCGGGGGTCCACCCCTGCACGACGTCGGGGTGCGGCTCCCACGTGAGACGCTTGGGCTCACCCCCTTCGGCGGCGACGACGTAGACGTCGGGGTTGCCGCCATACTCGCCGGTGAAGGCGACCCACTTCCCGTCGGGGGAGAAGCGCGGGTTCGACTCGACGCCGGGGTGCGTGGTGAGGCGACGAGCCGCGCCGCCGGCGCGTGGCGCGATCCAGAGGTCGCCGGCGTGCGACACGACGACCTGCGTCGCGCTCGCGTTAGGCTGCCGGAGGAGCCGCGTCCCCTGCGCGGAGGCGCTCGTGCCGAGCGAAGCGACGGCTACCGCAAGTAACGCGAGCCGCCCTCCCATCGCGGGCGTGTCTCGAAAACCGCTCTCGTTCGCAACAGGTCCTTTCTCGTCAGATGCACGCATGCCGTCGCTCGTCCTCGTGGGGGGATCGCCAAATCTGTATACAATTCGGCTCGAGCGCAGCACCCCGCGCGCCACCTCCTTGGCGTTTCCGCCTCCTCCCGCGCCGCAGGCGCACTCCCGTCCCCCGTCTCCCGTCCCTCCACCATCTCCCTCCCCACCGCCAAGCCCCCCGCCGGCCCGCACAATCCCGCGCCACCATTTACCTTCCATTTGTATACAATTCTCCTCGCATCTTCCCCGCCCATGCGCCGTTTCCGCCTCGCGCCGCTCCCGACGCTCGCCCTCATCGCGCTGTCGACCTCGGCCGGCTACGCGCAGACTCCCGCCGCCGCCTCGTTCGACTTTCCGCCGGACAGCGTCATTCGCGCGCGCCTGGCCGAGCGCGTCGACAATGGCTACGCCGCCTCGATCGTGGTGGGGATGCTCGAGCGCGGAAAGGAGCGCTACGTCTCCTACGGGCGATCGAACTTCGGCGACACGCCGCTCGTCGATCCCGACGCGATCTACGAGATCGGGTCGATCACCAAGGCGTTCACCAACATCCTCCTCGCCGACATGGTCGTGCGCGGCGAGGTGGCGCTCGATGACCCGGTCGCGAAGTACCTCCCGGCGAGCGTCACCGTCCCCTCGCGCAACGGGAAGGTCATCACGCTCCTCGACCTGGCCACGGCGAGCTCGGGGCTCCCGCGCCTCCCGCTCAACATGAAGCCCAAGGACACGAGCAACCCGTACGCCGACTACACGGTCGCCCAGATGTACGAGTTTCTCTCCTCGTACACGCTCCCGCGCGATCCCGGGGCGCAATACGAGTACTCCAACCTCGGCATGGGATTGTTAGGGCACGCGCTCGCGCTCCGCGCCGGAAAGTCGTACGAGCAGCTCCTCATCGAGCGCGTCCTCAACCCGTTAGGCATGTACGATACACGCATCACGCTCACGCCGAGCATGGCGAAGCGCTTCGTGGCCGGGCATGACGCCGACATGGAAGCGGTCCCGGCGTGGGATCTCCCCACCCTGGCCGCTGCCGGTGCGCTCCGTTCCTCGGCGCGCGACATGATGAAGCTCGCCCGCGCCATCACGTCGGCCCTTGACGGCAAGGGTCCGCTCGCCAAGGCGATCGCGTTGGCGATCGAACCTCGTCGCCCGACGACGATCCCGGGGATGCGCATAGCCCTCGGGTGGCACGTGCGCGAGAAGGACGGGAAGCGCATCACCTGGCACAATGGTGGGACTGGCGGCTTCCGCACCTTCTTCGGCGTCGACAACTCGTCGCGCAACGCCGTCGTCGTTCTCACCAGCGGTGGCGAGCAATCCGACGTGGTGGGCTTCACGCTCCTCGACCCCAGCATGCCCGTGCCCACGGTCTCGGCGCGTCCGATGGTGAACATCGATCACGCGGTCCTGCAATCCTACGTTGGCAAGTATCCGCTGGCGCCAACGTTCGTGGCCGAGGTCACGCTCGTGGGGGACAAGCTCTTCGTACAGGCGACCAACCAGCCGCGATTCCGGCTCTGGCCGTCGAACGATCATGAGTTCTCGCTGCGTGTCGTGCCGGCAACGGTTTCGTTCGAAAGGGATTCAGACGGCGTGATGACGCTGACGCTCAAGCAGAACGGGGGGACGCAGCGGGCGCGGAAGCAGTGAGAGCCGCCTGCGACGGCGCAGCCGCCCCGCGCACCTAGCTCCCCAGCAAGAGCTTCGACTCACTCACGAAGTCGAACCAGATGATCGCGTCGTAGTCGAGCGGGAGGAGGATCGTCTCGAAGTACGCGTTGGGATTCTCCGGGGAGAAGACCGCGCCGATCGATCGCATCGCCACGGGGCGTCGATCGAGCACGAACGTCCCGCTCTCCCCCGACGACACCTTGTGCGTGTCGAGAAAGAGGCGGTGCTCGCCGGTGGCGAGGAAGTACGACTCGATGGGGCGCCCCGGCCCCACGCCGCTCACCTGGTGTGCCTGCAGCGCACCATAGGTACCGTTAGGCAGCGCGGTGATCGCATTGAAGCGCGCAGTGCCGAAGGTGAACGCCGCATTGCGGTAGGCATCGCCGAGCGCGTCGCCAAGATGCTGTCCCATCGCCGTTGCTCGCCGGCTCACGTGGGCATTGTGCGCCCACACGAACAGCTTCGCCTGCGGTTCGCGCGCTGCGATCCAGAGCACGTTGTCGGCCATCGCCCGGTCGCGCTCGCGCGAGCCACCGGCGGCGTAGCTCGTGCGCGCCATCCGCTCCCATTGACGCGCGAGCGTGATGTACTGGGTGAGCCATTCGGCGTCGTCGGAAGAGAGCGATGAGCTCCAGCTCCCCACGTGCGCGGCGACGGTGTCGGCAAGCTGGGCGAGCAGGAGGGCGCACCGGTCGCGGATGTGCTGGGGGAGCGCGGCGTACTGGACCAGGTCGAGGTGCCGAGCGCTATCGCGCACCCCGTCGAAGCAGGCAACGGCCTCCGCGCCCTGGGCCGCGACCTCCGCATCGGCGCGGGTCAGCATCACCGTGATGCTGTCCATTGCTTCATGCGGATACTGCATGTCGATGCCGTAGAAGTGGAGGCGCGGCGCACCGGCACGCAGGTTGTAGGTGCGCATCCACTGGATGAGGTCGAGCACCTCCTGTGTGTTCCACGTCCAGAAGTACAGGTTCGCGAGCAGCTTCGCGGGATCGCCCACTCCCGTGGTCACATATCGGTCGAGCGCCCGCGCCTCGGGCATCGTGGCTTCGATGAGGAAATGCGTGAAGCCACGCTCCTCCACCAGATATTCGAAGGCGCGGTGCTTCATGCGGAAGAACTCGCGCGACCCGTGCGTCGCCTCGCCGAATGCTGCGACGCGCGCGTTCCCGATGATGCGCCCCAACTCGGTGAGATCGGCACTCCCCGTCCCGGGCTCGGCGCTGTCGAAGGGGCGCGTCGCACCCTTCATCCACTGCGAGGTGAGCTCGAAGACGCTGGTCGAGCCCTCGAAGTCGAGATTTTCGGGGACGTGACCGAGGCGCGTGTAGTAGCCGATCTGGGCGACGCTGTCGCGTCCATCGGGTTCGAGATTCACCGTCCCGGTCGTTGGCACCGACGAGTCGACGACTTCGAGCGTCATGTCGTCGACGCGGGCGACTCCACCTCCGGAAAGCAGGAGGCCGAAGGTCACACCGATGGCGTCGTCGGCCACATCGAGGACCACGGATTGGCGCGTCCAATCGTTGTCCCCGAGGATCGGCCGATTGAATTCGACCATGTTGTCGAAGGCGGTCGTGCGCGTGGGCGAATCGATGCGCATCCAGAGTCCCGCGCCACGCTCGGTGACCTTGTCGGTGCGTACGTATCCCGAGAGGCGAAGTCGCTTGCCGCGATACTCGAGCGCCGAGATGGACTGAATGAGGGCGCCGAACGCGCTGCCTGTCGGCGGCACGTCGGCGATGGAGCGGACGTAGCCCGAGCGCCCCGATCGGCGGACGCCGAGGTCCACGCCGAACTCGTGCAGGTTCGACGCGTAGGCGATCCAGGGTGGATCGATGCTGCGCTGGAAGTTTGGAGTGTCGACCCCGGGCGTCGTATCCGTGGGATTGGTCGGGTCGCCGCTACACGCTGCGAGACCGAGGACAAGCCCGAGCGCGCTCCGGATCAGGAGACGTAGTGCCGGACGCGGCGCTGAGACGATCTGAGGCGACGGTCGCATGGCGGAATCGTTGGGGGAGGCGATGCGCGTGCGATCCCTACAGACGAAGTACGAGTGACGCCCGCATTCGGTTGAGGGACGAGCCGTACGAGCCAGAAGCGTCGTGCGGAGTCTTCGCAGGCGTCGGCGCGTGCTACCCCGATGAGAGGCGGATGATCAGGGCGCCTCCCGAATCTCTCCGGCGATCATTCCCAATGACCGCGGCGGCTATTCGCATAGTTCCATTTGCGCAGTAGGTGGCACTATGGAGGATGTGCAAGTGCCAGATCCGGCGTCACGCCTCCGATTCGGCTCAGCTTCCGGTCGATCTGCCTCCTAGTCGCCCCGTCGATACTCCCCTACCCTCCCCTCCTCTCCATTCGCCGACCGCACCCCGAGCGCCGCCGGCGCCACACCGCGCTCGACCCACCCCTCGATCGCCTCGTTCAGGTTCGTTGGCGCGAGACCAGGGCCACCGCCGCAATGCGCGACGCCCGGGAGGAAATACAACCGATAGAAAGCCGCCACGCCGTGGCCTGCACGAGCGACCACACGATCGTAGTAGTCTCGCGAGTCCCACGGGCTCACGACGGGGTCGATCAGCCCATGATACTGGATGAGCTTTCCGCCTGCAGCGTGAAACGCGGTGAGATCCGGGTCGTTGGCGTCGATACGCCGAGCCAGCGGGGCGAGGCGCGCCACGTCGCGATCGAAGTCGAAGGACTTCCAGTCCCAGCGCGCATCCCCAAATGCCCAGAAGCGCCAGAAGGTGGATCGCGCTGGCTGCCCAGGACGCAGGGGATCGGCCCAGTACAGACTCCAGCTCGAGAACTGCCTGCCCGGCGGCGCGTAGAATTCGCTCCCCGGAAGCCACGGGGGATACAGCTGTTCGCCGGTGCGCGGGTTTCGGGCGCCAGCATACATGCGGCGCGCCGCTGCCACTTCATCACTCGTCAGGCAGGTGGCACTGTCACCCCCAACGCCACATTGCAACATGGCTGGATCGAACTGGCAAGCGAATGGATCGTCGAGATAGCCGCGGTTGCGCTCATCCGCTGACCCGCACGTCGCCAGCACTCCCTCGGTCAGCAGGTGCAGCTTCTCCGGGGCGAGGATGAGCGAGCCGTCGGTGCGATGATTGGCGACGAACTGCCAGAGGAAGCCGACGTTGAGCCGCGTGCGGTTGTTGCCTGGGGCGCCGGCGACGATCCCGTTGAAGTCCGTGGGATACCGCTGCGCCTCCATGAGCGCTTGATGCCCGCCGGTGGAGCAGCCGTCGAAGTAGCTCCACTGCGCGGACTCGCCGTAGTACGCCGCGACCAGCGCCTTCGCCGCGACGATGCTTTCATGCACGGCGCGGTGTCCCCAGTCATCAATGCTTTCCGGACGCCCCACGGCAAATTCCGGATCGTCGCCATCGTGCCCGGTATCGGTGCCGAGCGCCGCGTAGCCGCCATTCACCGCCTCGCGCAGCCGGTCACCCGGGATGGCGCTCGAGTAGCCGCCATTCCCGAACATCCTGATGCGATGATTCCACGCGCGAGCCAGCGGCATCTGCAGCTCGAAACCGATACGCGATCCCGGCACCGGCGTCGAGACGCCGCGCACTCGGCACATTGCCGCCTGCTCGATGATGTGTGGCTCGCCGTTGGGGATCGGCTTGGAAACGAACTGAATCCTCCGGGACTCGACGGCTTCGAGGACGACGAGATGGGGGAGGCGCAGCTGCACTAACTCGGCGCAGCGAACTGGCGCGGGAGCCGGTGCGGCACGGGCGGCGGGCGCGAGCAGCCCGAGCAACGCCACCGCGCCCACTGTGACGACACGCACGTTCATGGGAGACGACGGGGGCAGGGTGAAGGCCAAGGCATCATGCGATGCGGACGCGATACCCGGATCGTAGCTCACCTGCGCATCAAGCGTTACCCCGTCGTCTCGCGAACCATCGCCGACCAGCCGGAACCTCGAACGCTAGCGCCGCCGCCCCTACCGGCTTGGCGGTCGCAGCTCAGGCACCTGGCGCTTAGTCGTCGCCGGGAAGGCGAACGTCGCGCCGGCTCCCCGTACCGCCGCCTGCGTCGGCGCGTAGAACGGTCACGCTCCCGAGTCAGCGACTGCATGGACAACGGTACGGCGCGGCGGCTTCGGCTTCGCTGTCGAACCGGCTGCAGACGATGTTCGTGGCAAGTTCGGCCATCGTGTATCTCCAACTGCTTTGCGTGCAAGCCAGAGCGTGTCCTCGTGCGGGCGACTCGTCTTGACAGAAGGTCTATGCCGCCGCAGCATCATTGGACCTGCAGCGGTCCTTTTCACCTGCTCGAGCGAAGGGAGGCGGGAAGATGGGGTGGTACATCCAGGCGCTGCGAGCGTACGCGACATTCACTGGACGCGCGCGGCGAAAGGAGTATTGGTACTTCGTGCTGTTCAGCGTGCTCATCATGATCGTCATTGCGGTCGTGGAGGATGTGCTGGGACTGACGAGAGGCGAAGACGGAGGAGTGCTCGCGAGGATCTATGAGCTCGCCGTGATGGTCCCGATCGTCGCAGTCGGCGTTCGGCGGATGCACGACACGGATCACACCGGATGGTGGCTTATCGTGCCGATCGTGAACTTCGTCTTCGCCTGCATGGACGGCGATCCTGTGCCTAACCGTTTCGGGGATGATCCCAAAGCGTCGGAGCGACTGCCCGTCACACCGAGCGCTTCGTCATTACACTGAGATCACACCGACGAGCACCGCGGCGACGACCATGACGAGCGTCAGGATGAACAGATACCGTATGGTGTAGCGCTGGTGATCGGCCAGTTCGACACCGGCGAGCCCGACCAGCAGAAACGTCGACGGCGTCATCGGGCTCACAGGAAACCCTGTCGTCATCTGCCCGAGAATCGCTGCCCGCCCGACCTCAATGGCCGGCACGCCGCCGTGCTGCGCGATGCCGCCGAGCACCGGGAGGACGCCGAAGTAGAACGAGTCGGGATCAAAGAAGAGGGAGAGCGGCATGGACAGTACACCGGTCACCAACGGGAGATGGCGTGATGCGTTTCCCGGGAGCAGCTCGGCCCCCGCATGCGCGAGTGCGTCGAGCATCCCGGTCCCGCGCATGATCCCGGTGAAGCTTCCCGCAGCAAGGAGGATGGCGACCATGGCGATCGCCGCCGGCGCGTGACGGTTGATGGCGTCGCGCTGCGCATCGGTGGAGCGCACGTTGACCGTGAGCGCGACGATGGTCCCGAGCAGGAAGACGGCGGCGGGCGGGAGGAGCGTGGCGACCATCACCCCCAGCACGGCAACCACGGTGAGGACGTTGAACCAGTAGCGCGTACCGAGCGGCACGGGGTCCCGGTCGTCGGTGAGCTCGACGGCGACGGGAGCGTGCAACTGGCCGACAGGTGCAACGGCGTGTCGGCTCCCGATCCACCATGACAACCCGAGCATGGCTGCCACCCCCACGGCGTACACGGGGATGACCGGCGAGAACAGCTCCATGACCGGGACCTCGAGCGCGGTCGACGCCCGTATGGTCGGCCCGCCCCACGGGAGCATGTTCCCGACGCCGGCGGCCATGGCGACGATGCAGGGGAGCATGCGACGGTCGATTCCGAGCCGGTCGTACACCGGGACGAGCGCCGGCACGACGATGAGGAACGTCGATGCCCCGGAGCCATCGAGATGGGCAATGGTCGTCAGGATGGCAGTGCCTAACGCCACCCGCGCCGGGTGATCGCGCGAGAAGCGCACGATGCCTTCGACGACCGGTCGAAACAGTCCCGCGTCCGACAGGATCGAGAAGAAGAGGATCGCAAAGAGGAACATGGCGGCCATCGGCGCCACGGTCCCCATCCCATCCAGCATGAACTTCCCCGCGCTCCCCCACTTTCCGAGGAGGAGGGCGACGACGAACGGGATGCTCGCCAGCGCCACGAGCGGCGACATCCGCTTGCTGAGGATCGCCGCCAATACCAGCCCGATCGTGGCCAAACCGGCGAATGCGAGCATATCAGTGCGCGATTATTCGCTCGGCGGCGCGGTTGAGCAGCGCGCGGAAGGTGGCGGTGCGTTGGGCGGTGGCGCCAGGCGTGAGCTCGTGGGTCATGAGGAGCGCCACGGCGTGACGTCTCGGATCGACGTAGAAGTAGGTGTTCCCCGAGCCTGACCAACTCGCGCCGCCGAGCGGGAGCTGGTGCGCTGCATCGCTCGCCGAGTCGCCGAGGGCGAAGCCGTAGCCGAAGGGGGTGGTCTGCGGACCGAGCCCCTCGATCGTCGCGCGTGGCGTGAACATGCTGTCCACGTCTGCTGCCGAGAGGTAGGTGCGTCCGTGGAGCGTCCCGCCGTCGGCGAGCATCCGGGCGAAGCGCAGGTAGTCGTTCGCCGTCGCCGCCAACGCGCCACCGCCGTCGAGGAGGCGCGCACGATCGCGATAGTCCGACGTGACTGGCGCCTCGATCGGCTCGATCCCCGACTCGGTCGCTGAGTAGAGCGTGGTGAAGCGAGGAAGCTGCGCGTCACTGACGAAGAAGCCGGTATCGGTCATGCCGAGCGGCGTGAAGAGAAGCGCTTCCAGTGCCTGGTCGAGTGTCTTCCCCGTCACGCGTTGGATGATCGCGCCGAGTACCGTGGTGGAATAGCTGTAGTGAAACGGCGGGCCAGGCTGGTGCAGGAGCGGCGCCTTGCCGATGCGTTCGACGAGCTGGTCGAGCGAGCGCGCCGGCGCCCCGTCCTCCGGCGTTCGTCCGACCGGAGTGTCGCGTATGACGCCGTGCTTGCGGTAGTACTGATGCACTGGCGTGTTGCCGGTGAAGTGGTAGACGATTCCCGAGCTGTGCGTGAGCAGGTCGCGAATGGTGATCGGGCGCCTAACGGGTTCTGTCACCATGTCGTCGGCCGATCCCGAGACATACACCCGCATGTCGTGGAATTCGGGGAGATACGTCTCGGCGGGGTCGTCGAGCGAGAGCTTCCCCTGCTCCATGAGCATCATGATCGCGACGCTGGTGATGGGCTTGGACATCGAGTACAGGCGAAAGATCGCGTCCTCGGGGAGCGGCACCTGCTTCTCGACGTCGAGCCAACCGACCGTCTCTCGAGCGAGTACGCTGTCGTGGCGCACGACCACGGCGGTGGCGCCGGGGAGCTGATGCGCGTCGACGAGAGCCTGGAGGTCGGCGCGGAGTACGCTGTCGCCCGGCGTTGCGGCTGACGGCGGAGCCTTGGACGCATCGCAGCCCGCCAGCAGCGAGACCGCGACGAGAAGCTTCGCAGCGATTCGCATCCGCCTCACGATGCGCCCTCCGCATCGCTCGGCGTTCCCACGACGCTGCTCGACACGAGCGCCTCGATCTCCTCGGTGCCGTACCCCAGCTCCGTGAGAAGCGCACGAGTGTCGCCGCCTAGCTGCGGGGCCGGAATGTCGCCCGTGCTCTCTCCGCTCCGAAACGGGGAGCGCACGTTCACCACGCGCCCCTCCGTCGGGTGATCCATCTCGACGAACATCCCCACGTCTGCCAGATGTGGATCGTCGAGCACTTCCTCGAGCGAGTTCACCGGCGCGCAGGGAATGTCACGCTCGCCGAGCAGGGCGAGCCACTCGTTCGAGGTGCGCGCGGGGAGCGCCTCCTCGATGATGGAGTAGAGCATGTCGATGTTGCGGCTCCGCTCCACCGGATCGGTCACCCTTGGGTCAGTCGCGAGGTCGTCGCGCCCGATCAGCGTGAGGAAGCGCGTCCACTGCTGAGTGTTGTACGGGAGGATCCCGATGAAGCCATCGGCCGTGCGATGCGGCTTGCGATAGGGCGAGAGCAACCGGTCGTACCCTGTCCTGCCTAACGGCGGGACGAAGGTGCGCCCCGCCAGCTGCTCGGCCATGAGGAACGAGACCATCGACTCGAACATCGGCGCTTCCACGCAGGTCGCCTCGCCGGCCCGGTCGCGCGCGGCCAGCGCCGCCAGCGCTCCCACCGTCAGGTGCAGTCCGCCCACCTTGTCGGCGACGATCGTCGAGAGATAGCGCGGCTCCCCGGTCGCGAGGGCATTGAGCGCGGCGACGCCGGAGCGGGCCTGGATCGTGTCGTCGTAGGCGGGGAGGTCCTCGTCACGCCCGCCGACGCCGAATCCCGCGGTGAAGCAGTAGGCGATGCGCGGATTGATCCCCTTGAGGCGCTCGAAGCCGATCCCCAGCCGGTCGGCAGATGCAGCGCGCATGTTGTGGATCACCACGTCGGCGCTCATGACGAGCCGATCGATCACCGTCCTCCCTTCGGGGCGACGCATGTCGATCGCCAGCGATCGCTTGTTGCGATTGAGGTTGAGGTAGCCGGCGCCCATCTCGGCGTGATGGCCTGGGCGCACCGCGCGAAAGACGTCGCCGGCGAGCGGCTCGACCTTGATGACGTCGGCGCCAAGGTCGCCGAGCATCTGCCCGGCGTACGGACCGAGAACGACGGTGGTGAAGTCGATGACGCGGATGCCGGTCAGGAGGGAAAGCACGAACCCTCCCGCGCTGACCGACGCACACACGATCGGGCGCAAATGGCGAACATCGGCGTAGCGCTACCTCGGTCCGGCGTTGGCAGCCGGTACGTGATGGAATGAAGCGAATGATGTGGGTTCGTCACGCGTGAGAATGCAACGCGGGGGCGCAGGTGTCGAGGCGCGGACATCCGCGCTCGCCGACGACAGGTCAGCCTGAGCGTTCAAGACGATTGGACGCTGGTGTGGCATTCTCGTGATGACACCGCGACGGTCGATCCGGCGTCATCACTCCACGCTTCGAGTCCGTACCATGCTCCCCCAACTCGCGCGCTCCCGCACCCGCATCGAGCGCTACGACACGATCGTCATCGGCGCCGGCCAGGCGGGGCTGGCGGTTGGCTACCACCTCGCACGCCGCGACGCCGACTTCCTCATCCTCGACGGGGCTCCTCGCATCGGCGAGAGCTGGCGCCAGCGCTGGGACTCGCTCCGCGTCTTCACCTCCGCCGCCTTCACCGCTCTCCCCGGTTTGCCTTTCCCCGCCCGTTCGTCGCACCTCCCCGACAAGGACGAGCTGGCAGATTACCTGGAGCGCTATGCGCAGCACTTCGACCTCCCGGTCCGCCTCAACACACGCGTCAGGGCGCTCACCCGCTTCGCCGGGTGGTATCGCATCGAGACCGAGGAGCTTACGTACGAGGCGCGCAACGTCGTCGTCGCGACGGGCCCCTTCCACACACCGAGCATTCCGTCGCTCGCCGGAGCGCTCTCGCCCGAGATCCGGCAGCTGCACTCGAGCGAATACCGCAACCCGTTCGCGCTTCCCGAGGGGCGCGTGCTGGTGGTCGGCGTCGGCAACGCCGGCGGGCGGATCGCGCTCGAGGTCTCGCGCTTTCGCCCGGTCACGCTCGCCGGCGCGCGCATGCGCAACTTCCCCAACCGGCTCCTCGGGCGCGACATTCACTGGTGGCTCTGGCCCCTGGTCACGCGACTCTCGTCGAACAACTGGGCGGGGCGACTCCTGCGCGACCGCGTTAGGCACGACCCGGTCGTCGGAGTCTCCGAGGGGGATTTCGCGCGCGCCGGCATCGAGCGAGTCGGACGGGTGACGGGGGTGGAGCACGGTGCCCCTGTCGCCGACGGGAAGGTCCTCGACGTGCAGACGGTGATCTGGGCGACCGGGTTCGCCCCCGACTTCGAGTGGATTCGTCTTCCGTTCCCGACCGACGGGCGGGCGCCGCGAACGGAGCGCGGCGTCGTCCGCGAGGCGCCCGGGCTCTACTTCGTCGGGCTTCGTTTTCAGCACACGATCGCGTCGGCGCTGATCGGCGGAGTGGGTGTCGACGCCGCGTTCGTCGCGCGGCACATCACGAGGGGGGAGGCGGCGTAGCGCCCTCTGTCCAAGGCGCTCCGGCACCGGTAGCTTCGCCGCCATGACGAAGCAGGTCGGCATCGGCCAGTTTCTCGCGTGGGATGGCGGGTGCGTCTTTCTCGGACGCCACGATCGCTCGATCCCCGTGCATGCGCACCACGCGATGCAGCTCCTCGTGGCGAGCGAGGGGGAGCATCGCGTTCGCGCGAGCGAAACGGAACCGTGGCGCACGCATTCGCTCACCGCGATCCCGTCACGCCATCCGCATTCGATCGACGTGACCGACTCGCCGTACGGCGCGGTGATCTTCGTGGAACCGGAGACGCGCGAGGGGCGCGCCATCGCGCAGCGCTACCTGCGTTCCGGCATCACCGATGTAGGAACGCCGGCATTGCGCGGGATCACGCGGGCGATCTTCGAGGAATCGCTGGCAGGACGCCGCGACGAGTCGATCCGCATGCTCCGCCTGGTGGTGAGCACGCTGGCCGAAGGAGTCGAGCCCGCCGTCGTGACCGATCCGCGGATCCTCACTGCCATTGCCTACATCAACCAGCACATCGCGCGGCAGATCACCCTCGACGAAGTCGCGTCGCATGCCTGCCTTTCGCCGAGTCGCTTCCGGCATGTCTTCAGCGAAGAAACGGGCATGGGATTGCGCCCCTTCCTTCTCTGGAAGCGCTTCCTCCTCACGTGGGATCTCCTCATGCAGGGGGCGACGCTCTCCGAAGCGGCGCACGCAGCGGGGTTCGCCGACGCCGCGCACCTGAGTCGCACGTCGGTGCGCTACTTCGCCTTCGCGCCGTCGGCGATGCGCATTACGCCGTCGCTTCCCGAGCCTAACGTGCGCCGCGCCGAGGCGTCAGTCGGCAACTGAGATGTAGGCGCGCACCGGGAAGGTGCCGCACCCCTTCACCTTGACGGGGACCGCCGAGAAGCGACCACCGCGAGTCGGCGCACTGCCAAGTCCGCACAAGTGCTCGACGATCGGGATCTCTTCGCCGAGCAGCGCGGTGTGCACCGGACGCGCGCCGGTCGCGATGCTGTCGACGTTCATCGAGTCGATCCCCACCAGCGCCGCCCCCGCGTTCACTAGCCACTCGGCGGCGCGCTCGGTGAGGTGGGCGTGCCCCTCGAAGTAGGCGTCGGTGCGCCAGTGACGGTCCCACCCGGTGTGGAAGAGGACCGCCTTGCCGCGCACGTCGTGCGGGGAGAGTGGGACGGTGTCAATCGATGCGCCGGCCGTGGGGTCGATGCGCACGATGATGCACTCCAGGTCGGCGACTGACTCCAGCGGAAGCTCGGAGAGGTCCTTGCCGAGTGCATAACGATGAAAGGGACTGTCGATGTACGTCCCGGTGTTACCAACCATCTCGACCTTCCCGATCTGGAACTCGGCGCCGTCGTAGATCGCCCGCGATTCCTCGCGGCTCCGCCAGTCACAGATGATGGGAGCGGGAAGCCCCTTGTAGGTGATCATTCCCTGTTCGACGGTGTGGCTCACGTCGATGAGACGTTGGCGTCTGGTCATTGGAAGTGCGGGCGATGGAAGTGAGTCGGCGACAGGTCGACGGCTATTCGCGGACGCGTGAGGTGCCGTTCGCGTGTGAATGATGCCGATGCCGGGATGGGGCGACTTGAACGCAGGGGCTGACTTTCCGGGGGTAGCCGCTCCGTTCAAGCGATCCCTAACTCGTCGGCGCATCGTCCGGTTACTTCTCAACCCACACCGGACCCCATCATGATCACGCTTCGCCTTTCCGTCTCGCTGGTCGCACTCGGCGCCAGCCTCGCTGGACCCTCCCGCACCGTTCGCGGGCAGGAAGTCGCCGATTCCGTCGTTGTCGCCCGATACATCCCGCGTTGGTCGGTGGGATCGGTCAGCGTGCAGCTGGGGACAGCCCACCTCGGGCTCGACGAACTCAACACGATGCTCGCGGCGCACGAGCGCCCCGCCTTCTCGGCCGATGCGGCGACGTTCGGCGTCTCGGCGTATGCTCGCTTCGATCGCTTCATCATCGGCGGGAGCGGCGAGACCGCGCTTCCGCAGCGCGCAGCGCAGGGGGCGTGGAAGAACCGCATTTCGTTCGGGAGCGCGACGCTGGACGCCGGCATTGCGCTTGTGGACCGCCCGCGACTCTTCGTGCAGTCACTCGCCTCGATCGGCGTGCGCCGCTCGTCGCTTCGCATGGAGCAGCGCGACGACGTGGCGTACGACGATGTGGTACGCGATCCGGCGCGCGGCTCGTCGCTCTCGTCGACGAGCGCATTGGCCGGCATCGGCATGGCCGCCGAGCTTCGACTCGCCACGCGTGCCACCGGCGCGTTTTCGATCGGGGTACGCGCGGGCATCTCGCGCCCCTTCGGCTCGCCGGCCACGCGTGCCGGCGAGAGCAGCGTGAGCAACGCCCCACGCGAATCGAGCGGGCGTTACCTGCGCCTCTCGCTCGGGAAGCCGCTCGGCCGCAAGCGCGACGCCGTGCGCGCGCTCTCCACGGCGCTCCTCTCCATCGTCACGCAGTAGACGGTTTGTCTCGCAGCGCACAGGTCAGCCGCTGCATTCAATCCCTCCCCGCACATCTCCGATAGCATTCTGCTCGCAACACACCGCTCGCACACATCACGCACGCTCACATCCTGAGGATCATATGCGCTCCCTGCTTCGCACCATCCGCTTCGCCGCTCCACGGACGTTCCAACTCTCGCTTGCCGCTCTGTCGCTCACGCTCCTCAACGGCTGCATGATGTTCATGAAGCCACCGGCCGCGTCGGAATTCGGACGCACGCGCACGAGCGAGCACGCGCTCTACCGCGCGACCATCAAGCCCACTGGCGATTCGATCCCCGAAGGGAGGCTCCACACCTGGACGCTGCACGTGGAAACGGTCGACAGCACCGCCGTCGACTCCGCTGCAATCTCCGTGTGGGGCGGAATGCCCCAGCATGGTCACGGGCTCCCCACGAAGCCGCTCGTCACGCGCCAGTTCGGGGGCGGCGACCACCTGGTCGAGGGGATGAAGTTCAACATGGGCGGGTGGTGGGTGGTGAAGTTCCGCGTCGACGCAGCCGCCGGGACCGATACCGTCGTCTTCAATCTCAAGCTCTGAGCACGACGATGCCCTCCGCACGCACACTCCGACTCGCCGCAACCGCCCTCGTCCTCGCACTCCCGCTGGCCTACAGCGGGAGTGCAGCCTGGGCGACGCAGGGCGGGAGTCGCCCCGACGCTCCCTGGACCGCCGACGAGCGCTCGATGCTCCAGTCGCTCTCCCTCGCCTCGCTTCCCGCGCTCCCCGCCGATCCATCGAACGCCTACGCCGATCGCCCCGACGCGGCACGGCTTGGCGCTCGCCTCTTCTTCGACACGTTGATGAGCGGCAACGGGCGTGTCTCCTGCGCCACCTGTCACCAGCCGGGGAAGGACTTCCAGGACGGTATCGCCCTCGGCAAGGGCGTGGGTACTGCCGGGCGTCGTACCATGCCGATCGCCGGGACCGCGTACAGTCCGTGGCAATTCTGGGACGGGCGCGCCGACAGTCACTGGGCGCAGGCACTCGGTCCGCTCGAGAGCGCGGTCGAGCACGGCGGAACGCGGGCGCAGTACGCCCAGCTCGTGCGCGAACGCTACGCCAAGGAGTATGCGCAGGTCTTCGGCGCTGCTCCCGAGGCCGGGAGCGACGTGAATCGCGTGTACGCCAACATCGGCAAGGCGATCGCGGCGTACGAGAGACAGATCACCTTCACCCCGAGTCGCTTCGACCGCTTTGTCGCGGTGGAAGTCGCAGGGGGCGCGCATCAACCGCAGGACGATTTGTCGCCCGATGAGCGCGCCGGCCTGCGCCTCTTCATCGGCAAGGCCAACTGCGCCGACTGTCACAACGGACCGCGCTTCACCGACGACCACTTCCACAACATCGGCGTGCCGCAGTCGCGCTCGGGCGTGCAGCACGACAGCGGACGCACCGCCGGCGTGCAGCTGGCGATGAAGGGAGAGTTCAACTGCCTCTCGCCGTACAGCGACGCCAAGCCAGAGGAGTGCTCGGAGCTGCGCTTCGCCGTGACCGAGGGGGAGGAGCTGGTCGGCGCATTCAAGACGCCATCGCTGCGCAACGCGGTCAATCGCGCCCCGTTCATGCACGGCGGGCAGTTCGGTTCGATGCAGGAAGTGCTCACGCACTACAACAACGCGCCAAAGGCGTCCATCGGGCACAGTGAGCTCAAGCGGTTGCGCCTGTCGGACAAGGAGCTGCAGCAGCTCGACGCCTTCCTTCGCACGATCACGAGCCCCGTCACCTTTCCCCACGCCGAGGGTCACTGAGATGCCGATTGCACTTCGCCACCGGGACGATGCCCACGAGTCGCTCCCCGCGCTGCGCGGGCTCGCCGTGAGGCGCGAACACAGCGCCGAGGTGATGGCCGCCTTGCAGCAACGCAGCGTTGGGGAGATCGAACGCCGGCTCGATCAGGGACATCGCGCCTACGTCGCGTGGATCGATGGCGAGGCGGCAGCGTGGGGATGGGTCGCCACGGAATCGGCGACAATCGGTGAGCTCAAGGTCGAGTTCTCCATCCCGCGCGGCGATCGCTACCTGTGGAACTTCGTCACGCTCCCAGCCTTTCGCGGGCGCGGCATCTACCCGCGGTTGCTCGAGGAGATTGCCACGGCCGAGTCGAGTGAGTCCGAACGCCTCTGGATCGCGTATGCCCCGGAAAACCACGCGTCGGGCGCCGGCATCCTGAAGGCGGGGTTCGCGCTGGTCGCGGAGCTCTCGTTCGATGACGCGGGGACGCCGGTGGTGAAGGACCTGAGACCCGGTGGTGGCGCCGAAGCATCGCGCCTCCTCGGGCTCGCGGACACCGAGCGCGACGTGGCGCAGTGCTGGAAGTGCGCGCGGCACAAGTCAGCGTCGGAGATGCACTGCCGGTCGGGGCACTGCTCGTGCGACTACCAGGTGCCGACGCAGCAGTGTGCGGCGTGAGTGCGTGGGGCGCGTGAGCGGAGAAGCACGCGGGAGACCGTTCGCTCTCCCTTCTCCCTCACGCCACCCACGTCTCCCCAAACAGCCGCAGCCAATTCCCCCCGATCACCTTCGCGATCCGCGCACTCCCATGCCCTCGCCCCGCCATCCCTTCCGCGATCAGCTCCAGGCGCCGGTCGTTGTTGAGCTCCGGTACGGTGAACAGGATGTCGGGATCTTCGTTAGGCGCGGCGATCCCCTTGGCGATGCGGCCGGCAACGAACTCGCGGTGCCGCGTCACGTAGTCCCCCGAGCCATCGATCGGCGTCGTGGAGAGGTCGCTCCCGATACCTACATGGTCTTCACCGCACACGTTGATGGCGTGCTCGATGTGGTCGAGGACGTCGTTGCGCGTGGGGACGCGCCCGGGTGAGAGGAAGGGCATGAGGTAGATGCCGATCACCCCGCCCTTCTGCGACAGCGCGCGCAATTCGGCGTCGTCCTTGGAGCGCGGGTGGCGCGCGACGGCATTGCACCCGCTATGCGTGATCGACACCGGGAGCTTCGATACCGCGATCCCCTCGGCGGTGGTCTTCTGTCCGCAGTGACTCAGGTCGACCAGCATCCCCACCTCGTTCATTCGTTCCACGACGGAGCGACCGAAGCGCGACAAACCGCCGTTTGCCGGTTCGAGACAGCCGTCACCCACGAGGTTGCGCACGTTGTAGGTGAGTTGCGTGACGCGGACGCCAAGGTTGCGGAAGATCTCGACGTTTTCGATGCGCCCCTCGAAGGGGACCGTGTCCTGAAAGCCGAGCACCACGCCGAGCCGCCCCGTCGCCTTGGCGTCGGCGATGTCGGCGACGGTGCGCACCTGCCGGAATGCCTTCGGTCGCTGCTCGATACGCGTCATCCAGCGCGCGATGTTCTCGACCGTGTCGGCGAAACCGCTGCTGCTGACGGTGAGGTTGCAGGCGGTGATTCCCGAATGCACGGCGTGCGCAACCATCGCATCGTCGAGCGGAGGGTTGAGCGGGTAGTTGAAGTAGCCGGGGCTGGAGAGGAAGTCGATGACGGTGGCTTTGTCGTAGCCGGGCCAGCTCGCGGCTGGCGCATCGGCCGCGCCTACGCCGTGATTGGGGAGCGCGATACGAGAGAGCGCCCCCCGCCCAGACGCGGCAATAGCCACGGAGCTGGCAAGGAAGGCGCGGCGATCAAGGCTCGAAGGTGCGGGCGATTCGGTCATTCTGACCTCGTTGGGGCGACGCGGGATGCCAACTTGCGCCGAATGTCGGCAGCCCGATAGTCGTAGCCTCCTGGCGATCGTCAACCGACGCTTCGACTACGCATCCCCGCTGCCGATACTCGCGAGGACATGCAAGTTGCAGCTGCTGACGCCTCCGATCGGGGTTGGATCCTGGTGGCGCGCGCAGGCGTCGCCATTGCGATCCTGGGCGCGCTCGCGTCGTTGCTCCTCCCCCGCGACGTGTTCGACCCGTTGTATGGCCATTCGTCGCTGCTCACGCTCGTCACACTGGCGGCGGGGGTGCGCGCCTGGTGGAGACGCCGACGGTACGACCCTAGCGGAACGTGGGGGTGGATCCTTGTCGGGATCGTCGGATTCTTCGCCTACGACGCCGCGTGGTACGTCGCCTGGCTCTCTGGACGCACACTCGATTCAGGAATCGCCGATCTCGGCAACGTCCTGTTCGCGGTGTTGGTGCTGGTGGGTCTCTTTCGCGGATGGCGTGCACCGAGCGGTTGGCCGGAGCTCGTGCGCACCATCCTCGACGCCTCCATCCTGGCCACGTCGGCGGCGACGCTGGTCGTGGCGACGGTGAGTTTCGCCGGGGGAGAGGTTCGTCCGATGCACGAGTGGCGCGACGCGGTGCTCCTTCTCTCTCCGCTCGTGGACCTGGCGACGCTGATCGGCCTCGCGTTGCTCTGGGTACGCCGCGATACCCAAGGCCTTCCCGTGTGGGCGCAGGCCCTGGGCATATCCTTGCTCTTCGGACTCTTCGGCGACGCGTGGTACGCGCTTCCATCCAGCGTCACGCAATCGTCGCCCTGGTTCGTCGCCGCAGCGTGGTACGGCTCGTGGGCGGCCGTCGGCTTCGGCGCCGCCCACGCGACCCTCCCGACACGGGAGCCGTCGCGACGTGCGCGCGTCGCGCGGCTCCCGTACTTCCTGGTGGTGGCGTGCTACGCCCTGCTGCTGGTGGCCGTCCTGCTCGACGAGCGTCGCACCGCCATCGTGCTGAGCGTTGCCCTCGGCGTGCAGATGACGCTCGTGCTGGCGCGCCAGCTCCTCTCCCTGCACGAAGTGATGGCGCTCCAGAAGGAACGCCTCCTCGCCCAATCCGACGCCCGGCTCGCCGCGCTCGTGCGCCATGGCTCGGACATGCTGTTGATCATTGGGCGCGATTTCACGATCCGGTACGCGAGCCCATCGCACCTCGACGTGCTCGGCATCCCTCCCGAACTCCTCATCGGTCGCGACATCACGAAGGAGATTCACCGTGACGATGCGCCCGAAGCGTGCAAGCGCATGCAGCGACTCCTCGACGGCGAAACGCCGCGCGAGTCGATGGTCGTCCGGCTGCGCGACTCGCGCGGAGAATGGCGATGGGTCGAATCGGTCGGTGCGAACCTCCTCCATGAACCGTCGATCGGCGGTCTGGTGGTGAACGGACGCGACATCTCCGAGCGCAAGGCGCTCGAGGTGCAGCTGATCGATCAGGCCCTTCGTGATCCGCTCACCGGACTGGGGAATCGTCGCCTCTTTGGCGATCGCTTGTCGCACGCGCTCGCTCGACGCCAGCGGCACGCCGGCGCGGTGGCGGTACTCCTCATCGATCTCGATCACTTCAAGATCGTGAACGACTCGCTCGGCCATGCGCGCGGCGATGCGCTGCTCGTGTCGGTTGCCAATCGTCTCCAGGGGGCACTGCGGAGCGAAGACACGGTCGCGCGCCTCGGCGGTGACGAGTTCGCGATCCTGCTCGAGGATCTGCAGCGTCCCGAAGAAGCAGAAGCTGCCGCGGCCCGCATTCAGGAGGCGCTGCAACCACCGGTGCGCCTGGGCGATCGCGAGGTCTCCGTGCGCGCGAGCATCGGCATTGCGTGGGCCGCCGACCATCAGGACGCGCACGAAGTGCTCACCGACGCCGACGTGGCGATGTATGGTGCGAAGGCTTCGGGACGAAGTCGCGTCGAATTGTTCTCGAGCACGATGCGCGCGGAGATCGCCGAGCGGCATCACATCGAGGCGGGGTTACGCCGCGCACTCGAGCACGAGGAGTTCGAGCTCGCCTATCAGCCGGTGATCGACCTGCGAAGCGGGCAGGTGACCGGCGCCGAGGCGCTCGTCAGGTGGAACCATCCCGAACGGGGGCTCGTTCTCCCGGGTCGCTTCATCGCCATCGCCGAAGAGACCGACCTGATCGTCGCGATCGGACGGGTGGTGCTGCAGCACGCGATGCGTGACGCGCGCCGATTTGTCGAACTCGCCGACCCATCGGTGCACTTTCGGGTCGCCGTCAACGTGTCGGCGCGACAGTTCCACGACGCTCGACTGATCGACGACGTGACGACGGCGCTGGCCGGCGCCGGCGTCGATGGGAGTGTGCTGGCGATCGAGCTGACCGAAAGTGTGCTCGTCGCCAACGATGGCGAACTCGCCGAGCGACTGCAGGCGCTGCGCGCGCTTGGTGTGCGCATTGCGCTCGACGACTTCGGCACGGGATATTCGGCGCTCTCCTACCTGCGACGATTCCCCATCGACGTGCTCAAGGTCGACAAGAGCTTCGTGAGCTGGGAGCGGGAAGACACGTCGCAGGCGGGCGTGACGCGGGCAATCGTCGCAATGGGCCAGAGCCTGTCGATGCGCACGCTTGCCGAGGGGATCGAATCGCGCGAACAGCTTGCCTGGCTTCAATCGTTAGGGTGCGCGCTCGGCCAGGGCTATTTCTTCTCTCGCCCAGTCCCGGCGCTGCAGTTCGCCGCGCTGTTGCAACAGTGGAAAACCCTCGGGCGAGACGAAGAGGTTCGCTCGGCGGCCGCCCTGGCCGAGGTGGAATAGCGGCCGCACGGTCGAACCACTCGTCCGTCGCCCCCTCTTCCCCGCTATTCTCCCCGGAGCGCCAGCGCCGGATCCACGTGCGCCGCCCGCCATGTCGGCGCCAGGCTCGCCACCACAGCGATTGTCACCAGCATCGCCGAGACCGCGGCGAGCACCAGCGGGTCGCGCGGTTGCACCTGATACAGCAGCGCCCCCAGCACGCGCGTCGTCGCGAGCGCACCGCCGACGCCCAGGACCACGCCAGTCAACGCCAGCGCGAGCGACTGCCCCACCACCAGCCGAGCCACCTGCGTCGTCCGCGCACCGAGTGCCATCCGGATCCCGATCTCACCGAGTCGATGGCCGACCACGTACGAGATCACGGCGTAGAGACCAACGGCGCTGAGCAGAACGGCGATCGCCGCGGCTGCCGCGAGCAGGTAGAGCGTGAAGGTGCGATTGGCCATCGACGCGGCGACGACATCGGCGAGCGCTCGCGCGCCGGTCACCGGGACCTGCGGGTCGAGGCGCCCCACCTCACGCTGCACGAGCGGGAAGAGGTCGGCCGGGGCGAGCCCCGGGGCCCGCACCACCAGGCTCACATTGCGTGCAAGCCACTGCAGGTCGGCGCCCGGGACGGGAACGAGCGGGAAGAAGACGGCCTGCATTTGTGGCGCGTCGACGCCAGCATCGTACAGTTTGTCGACCACTCCTGTCACCCTGAACCACCCGCTCCCTTCGCTGCAGCAGCGAATCGTCCGCCCGAGCGGATTCTCCCCCGGCCACAACACCTCGGCGAGTGCGCTGGTGACCACGGCACCGGCCGAAGCGCGATGCAGGTCGTCCCATGTGCTCGCAGCGCCCCGCACCGGGATGCGCATCGCCTCGAAGTAGCCAGGCGCCACCTGCAGCGTGGTCACGCACTGCTCGTTGCGACCAGTTGCACCGGGCTGGTTGGTCAAGACCCCGGTGCACCCCGATCGCCCGGTAAGCGGGAGCTGTTCTACGAGGCTTGCGTCCTGCACACCGGGGATCGCGCGCACGGCCGCCACCAGCTGCTCATGGAAGTCACTCACCCGCTGTACGTCGTCGTAGCGCGCCGAGGGGAGTGCGACTTCCATGGTGGTCACCCCGTCAGCCACAAAACCGGGGTTTACCGCGCGCAGCTTCTGGAAGGAGCGCAGCATCAACCCGGCGCCGGCGAGCAGCACCACCGCGAGCGCGACCTGCGCCACGACGAGCGCCCCGCGCACGCCCACCTGTCGGCGCGTGAGGGTGAGCCCACGCGACGCATCGCGGAGCGCGGCATGATCCTGTTCCCCACGCGTGGCCCGGGCGGTCAGGACGCCAAGGACGAGCCCAAGCGCCAGCGAGAGCGTCAGCATGAGCGCGGCGGTTCCAGGGCCGACGTGCAGCTCGGCGAGCCGCGGGATTCCCTGCGGCGCGAGCCACGAAAGCGCGCCGAGCGCGAGACGGACGAGCACGAAGGCCACGAGTCCGGCAACGACCGTCACCACCACCGCGTCGGTCACGTGCAACGCCAGCAGGTCGCCACGACGGGCGCCTAACGCCGATCGCACCAGCACCTCGCGCCGCCGCCCGTCGGCGCGCACGAGGAGGAGGTTGGCGACGTTCGCCAGCGCCACCACGAGCACGAAGAGCACGCCGGCCAGCAGGATCCAGAGCGTGCGCATCACCGTACGCCCCACCACGTCGTCGCGCAGCGGCACGACGGCGGTGCGGAAACCGGAGTTGGTGATCCAGTGATTCGGATACGCCGAGGGGAAGACCTCTTCCATGCGCGGTACGAGCGGGGCGATATCGCGCTCCGCCGACTCGGCGGTGTACCCCGGGCGCAGGAGCGCGACAGCCGCACGCACATGGTTGTTCTGCGCTGCCGCCGCGGGATCGACGTAGTCCGGGAGCCAGAGGTCGACGGGTCCCTCGGGCAACTGCGCGGTGGGCGGCGCTATCCCAACGACCGACAGCGAGAGCCCCTCGACGTCGATGGTGCGCCCGACGATCGTGCGATCGCCGCCGAAGCGCCGCGTCCAGAGTGCATGCGAGAGGACGACGCTCGCCGGCGTGCGCTCGAGATTGTCGGCCGGCGTAAGCACGCGCCCGAACTCGGGGACGATGCCGAGGACGTCGAAGATGCCCGCACTCACCACGGCAGTGCGCACGCGCTCCGAATACTGCGTCGTACCATCGCCGGTCAGCGTGGCCTCGTTCCGCCGGTAGAGTGCCATGTCCTCGATCGACCGCGCATTCTCCTTGTAGTAGAAGAGCTGGTGCCGCGCGATCCCCCATGTGTCATCGAGTTTGGGCATCGGTGACGAGAGCGCGACGAGGCGGTCGGCGCGGGGGAACGGGAGCGCGCGCAACACGATCGTGTCGAGCAGGGTGTAGATCGCGACGGTCGAGGCGAGGCCGAGCGCGAGCGTGACCACCGCGGGGACGGTGAATCCGGGTTGACGAAGCAGGACGCGCAGTGCGTGCCGCATGCGAGTGATGGCGTTCGCCAGCCACTCGCCACGCGCACGGCGCTGGTCCATGCGGCGGTCGATCACCTGCAGCGACTGGCGCACGGCGCGCACATCGCCGAACTCGGCGAGCGCTCGCGTTCGCGCTTCATGATCGTCCACGCCGTCTGCTCGCAGCGCCTCGATACGCTCCGCCAGGTGAAACGACAGCTCGTCGTCGATGTCGGCGTCGGTGTCGGGGCGCAGGAATCGCAGGTAGCGACGCCAGAACGGAGGGCGCGAGTCGGAGTCCATGGGTCAGCGACGGCGCGTCAGGTGGGCGAGGGAGTGGGAGCGGCGTTCATTACCTTGGCCACCGCGGCGACGTACTGCTCCCACGACGCCGACTCGGCGCGCAACGCCTTGCGCCCTGCTGCGGTGAGTTGGTAGAACTTGGCGCGCTTCCCGCGGTCGGAGAGCCCCCACGACGAGGAGATCCACCCGCGCTCCTCCATGCGGTGCAGCGAGGTGTAGAGCGCCCCGTCGAGGATGCGGAAGCTCCCGTCGGAACCCTCACGAATGAAGCGCGCGACGGCATAGCCGTGCATCGTCCCCCACGACAGGGCGCGGAGGACGAGGACGTCGAGCGTCCCCTGCAGGAGGTCGAGTTCGGGTTGGGCCATGCCCGATCATACCCTCAACATCTGATTGAATCAAGTGTTGAGGGAATGACCGGGGGACTCAGGGGTAGAACACCTCGAGCTCGGGCGACTCGTTCAACCGCTCCTGCATCGGCTGATGGTACACGACCGTATGGTCCGGCACCGATCGGGTGAGCCAGACGTTTCCTCCCACCACACTCTTCGCTCCCACGACGGTTCGTCCCCCGAGGACGGTGGCGTTCGCGTAGAGCACGGCGTCGTCGCCGATGGTGGGGTGTCGCTTCGCGCTCGCCAGCGCCTTCTCCACCGACAGCGCGCCTAACGTGACGCCCTGGTACATGCGCACCCGCACGCCGACGTGTGCCGTCTCGCCGATCACGATCCCCGTCCCGTGGTCGATGGCGAACGGGACGCCGATGGTGGCGCCGGGATGGATGTCGATTCCCGTGCGCTGGTGCGCGTGCTCGGTGATGAGGCGCGGGAGGAGCCGAACGCCGAGCGATCGCACGAGGTGCGCAAGGCGATAGCTCGCGGTGGCGAGGAAGCCGGGATAGGCAAGGATCACCTCATCGACCGACATCGCCGCCGGATCCGAATCGACGATGAACTGCGCATCGGCCATGAGGTCGCTGCGGAGCTTTGGGAGCGCAGCCACCAGTTCGGCCGCGGCTCGATCGCTCGACGCCGTCCCGAAGTCGGCGAAGAGCGTCGCGGACTCCTCGGCGAAGCCCGTCACCTCGGCGCGCATGCGCGCGAGCCCGCCGTCGAGCTGGTTGGCGAAGTGCGGAAAGAGGAGATCGAGTGCCGACTCGGTGAAATCGGCCGCGCGTTGCGTGGCGCGCAGGGGGAGCTGGTACGTCGCGCGCGCGCTGCAGAGCGATGAGAGCCAGGCGTCGTCGGGGAGCGCGAAGGTCGAATCGTTCGGAGCCATCGTTCGAGGGGCGAGAGGTCGCAAGGATGTATCCGTCATCCCCGGTGAAGGGTCCGAAGGGCGCGAGCGCTACGCGCTGGACCTCATCATGAATGGTCGCCGGCGTCCGGTCGGCGCTGACCGCCGACGCGACCGGCAACCGGGTGTGCGCTGACCTGAACTATTCGAAGCCGAGCCGAGTGCGGAGCGCCTGGAGCAACTCGCGCTGGACCGTCGACGACGCGGACCAGACGCGCCAGAAGGTGGTTTGTACGTCGAAGGGAACGTTGGTCTCCAACTGCTCGAAGAGGTCGAGCAGCCCTTCGACGTCGGCGAGGGCGTGGGCGAGATCGCCGCTCGCCAGCCGCCCGACCGCGCGTTCGAGCGCGGTGCCGACGAGTTGGCGGAGAGACACTTCCCCCATCGCCAGCTGCTCCAACTCCTCGCTCGTGAGGACACGCGGGAGGAGCGCGCGACGGAGCGCGCGACGCACGGCGCGGCGCGGACGCTCGGGGAAGTCGTGGAGCGGGATGCGCCAGCGCTCGCCCCCCTCTTCCTCGAGTGCGGCAACTTCGCAGGTGATGTCGTGCACCGACTGTTCGATCACCGAGACGCGGAAATGGCGCGATGTCCCGGTATCGCGCGCGGTGACGACGACCTCGTCGCCGTGCACCTCGGCGGCAACCGCAGCGGCGGCAAGTTCTTCATTGGGGGCGATGCCGAGTGCGGCGAGTGCGCCAGCGGCGGCCGCGGTGCGCGCCGCGGCATCGGGGCCCGCGCGCAGCCGGTCGAAGACATCGGCTCCCGTGCCCGTTGCGTGGTCGTTGCTCGCCGCCAGCCGCAACGTCTCGCGCAGCGACGCCGCCAGTCGTTCCTCGTCACCGCTGAGGGCGATTGCGCGCGCCGCATACTTGAGCACCTGCTGCGGCTCGATTCCGCCGATGTCGTCGAAGAACCAGGCGCACGAGGTGAACATCCGCAGCGCGTCGCGCTCCATTTCCAGCAATTCGGCGAGGCGCTGTTGGGACTTAGGGGGCGTGCCCGGGGGCATCGATGCGACGGCGAAGGCATGGCGCGCGTCGGCTCCCCGACCGACGGCGGCGCCATACGCGTCACGCGTGCTCCAGACGTCGCCCATGAGCGGACCGCCATCTCGTTCGAAGATCGCGTGCAGCTCCGTGGCGAGCGCGGCGAGCCCGTCGCGGAGCGGCGTGCGCCAGGCCTGGCTCGGGTAGCGCCCGCCGTCGCTCCGGCAGCCGCAATCCGATCGCCAACGCTCCACGCCGTGCGCGCAGCTCCACGCCGTCGGAGCGACAAGCACTACGTCGTGTGCCGCGGGGTGTCGCGCGAGGAACGAGGCGTAGTTCTCCACCATTGCGCCGTTCGGCGGGAGGAGCTCGAAGACGCGCGCCAGCGCCATCTCGGCGAACTTGTGGTGATGGCCGTACGTCTCGCCGTCGGTGGCCATCGAGACGAGCTGTGGGGGTGGCGCCGGCTCAGCGCCCTTGCCGCGCCGCCCTTTTGCAGCTGCCGGAAGTTCTCCGGCTCCCGCTGCGCCGGACGACGCGGGCATCGCCGCGGCGGGTGGCGCGTCTGCGGGGACGGAGAGGATCTCGCGCGCCCAGGCGCTGGCGTCGCGCACCAATCCGCCGAAGGCGATCCCGTGCGAGAGGTCGCCGTGGTAGGTGCAGAGCGCGATGGTACGACCGTTCTCGGTGGTGTAGCGCCCGGGAAGCCCGTTCGGCGGGCGCTGTTGCACCTGGTACGGCGCGAGGATGGTGAAGCGGATCCCTTCCTGCGCGAGCACGTCGAGCGTCTCGTCGTCGACCGCCGTCTCGGGGAGCCAGAACCCCTCGGGGTCGCGACCGAAGCGGCGCTTGAAGTCGGAGATTCCCCAGCGCACCTCGGTCACCTTGTCGCGGCGCGAGGCGAGGGGGAGGATCACGTGGTGATACGGGTGCGCGACGGCGTTGCCGTGCCCGCCTAAGCGCTCACAGCTGGCGCGGTCGGCCTCCAGTATCGCGCGATATACGTCGGGCGAGTGCGCCTCGAGCCAGGTGCACAGCGTCGGACCGACGTTGAACGACAGGGACTCGAGCGTATTGACGATGCGCGCGACATGTCCGTGCGCTCCCGTCACCCGCGCCGCGACGACGGCGCGATAGCACTCGCGATCGATGCGCTGGTTCCAGTCGTGGTAGGGCGCCGCCGATACCTCGGCCTCGATCTCGTCGAAGAACGGGTGCTCGCGCGGCGGCTGGTAGAAGTGGGCGTGTATGACGACAGAACGCATGAGATCGATGGGGACAGCGAAGGCTCGGCGAACGCGCGCCGAGTTGTGCGTTAGGCGGCGGATCGGTGGCGGCTACAGTTTCCAGCGCGGCCAGTGCATGGCGCGACGATAGAGCTCACGATACTTGAGCTCCGAACGCTCCCACCCGAAGTCGCGCGCCATAGCCTCCCGCACCATCGACGTCCACACCTGTGGGTGCCGGTAGTGGTCGATTGCCCGCGCGCAGGCCTGGATGAAATCCGTCTGCGTGTAGTCGTCGAACAGGAAGCCGGTGACGTTGTCTTCGATGGTGTCGGCGAGCCCGCCGACCTTGCGCGCCACCGGGAGCGTCCCGTAGCGCTGCGCGCGCATCTGCGTGAGCCCGCACGGCTCGTACTGCGACGGCATCACGATCATGTCGGCACCGGCGAGGAGACGGTGCTCCTGCTCGACCGTGAAGTTCGTCTGCACGCCGATGCGTCCGGGGACGAGTTCGCCCAGTTCCTCGAGGATGTCGACGTATCGCCTCTCGCCCTGGCCGAGGAAGATGAACTGGGCGTCGAGCGAGAGGAATCGCGGGCTCCCGAGGATGAGATCGAGCCCCTTTTGCGCGACCATGCGCGCGCTCATCCCGATGACCGGCGTCCCCGGCTTCTCCGGCAGGCCAAAGATCCGCTGCAGGGCAGCCTTGTTCTGCTTCTTGGGCGAGAGGCGCGCGCGCGAGAAGTTCTCGGCGATGAGCGGGTCGGTCGCGGGGTTCCAGGTGGCGTTGTCGATTCCGTTGAGGATCCCCACGAACTTCTCGCGCATGGCGATGAAGTGCTCGTGCAGCCCGAAGCCGCCGGCGGCGG